>NZ_JBFBAA010000002.1:0-438045 GCF_040682035.1 Actinoplanes sp. NPDC051470 | reverse complement strand
AGCCCACGACCTCGTACGGATCAAGGAGACACGACGTCAGCGAGCGACCAACACCCATTTTCAGCCCGGAACGGGCCACCTCGCCAGAGGCGACACGGACTAGCCCCGGCTGTTCACCGCCGGGGCGGCGAGCGGGCTCCGCGGGTCCCGCGCGGCCCGGCGGAGGTTGCCGGCCAGGACGCGCCATAGGATCCGCGGCCTCAGCAGCGTCGCCGGCGGGTCCACCAGAGAGCTGACCCGGTGGAACTGCTTGACCACGACGTCATCGTGCTCGGCCGCGACCAGGAAGCGGTTCAGGTAGGCGCCGGCGACCCGCTCACCCGGCGACCGCGGCAGACCGAGTTGCGCCCGGTCGGACCGGACGGCCATCTGCCACGCCGGTTCGATGGACCGGGCGGCCGCGGCGAAGAAGCGGTGGGCGACGCCCTCGCGCCCATCAGCGAGGGTTCCAGCAGTCCCGGGAACAGCCCGCCGATCACCTGCGCGCCCCGGGGAAGCAGCGAATGCAGATGGCGGGCCTGAGGCACCCCCTTGCGGTCGCGCGTGTCGCCCTCGAGTGAGTCACGTTCCACGACCGTCACCCGCTCATGAGTGCCGGCAAGCACGCGCGCGGCCAACAGACCGGCAACGCTCGCCCCGAGTACAACGGCATGCCGGTCGACGCTTGAGTCCATGCGACAAGAACGGCGCGTGGCCGAGGAAGGTTCAGT
Organism: Actinoplanes sp. NPDC051470; assembly: GCF_040682035.1. NCBI lineage: Bacteria > Bacillati > Actinomycetota > Actinomycetes > Micromonosporales > Micromonosporaceae > Actinoplanes > Actinoplanes sp. NPDC051470. Next base: position 437,335 of record NZ_JBFBAA010000002.1, on the reverse strand, counting down.
CGACGCGGCTCCCGGTTCACCGATCTCGACCGCATCCTGGGGTGGCCGCTCAGGGACCGCTGACGAGAACCTCGGTCATAGCGCTGAGCAAGGGCTCGGGGACGTCCAGGGACTGGAGGCCGGAGAGCTTGCGCACGTCGTCGGCGTCGGCGGTGAGGATGGTCCAGGCGGCGAGTTTGCTCTCGTGTTGCCACTGGGATCGGGCCAGGATGTCGAACAGCCGGTCGGGGCGGCGGTCCGGGGCGGGGCCGGGGCGTACCCGGATGTGTTGTTCGGTGTCGGTTGCGGCGTCCTCCAGGGTGAGGACGTCGCCGGAAGGGCCCAGGACGCGGATGGTCCAGGTTCGGCGGGCGGGGACCACGGATGGGTCGGAGGCGGGGCCGACGGTCAGGGTCTGTGCGGCGTCGTCCCAGATCAGGGGGGTACGGGAGACGCGGTCGCCGTCGTCCTCGACGAGGTCGCGGGCCCCGTCGGCGCCGGGCAGCAGGAGCAGCTCGAAGGCCGTCGGGTTGGTGTCGGGGCGGGTGGAAGCGTCCGCCGCCAGGGGCAGCACCGCGCCGGCCCGCAGCAGCACCGGGATCGACTGCTGGTCGCGGTGCAGCCGGAGGTGCTGGCCGCCGGCGTGCGCGCGGTAGACCGTACCGGTGAAGATGTCGGCCCAGACGCCCTCCGGAAGCCACACCGGGGTCGATCCCATCAGGGTCGTCGGGTCGTCGGGGTCGGTGATCGGCGCGACCAGCAGCGAGTCGCCGAACAGGAACTGGTTGGGCACCTCGTAGGCGGCCGGCTCGGCCGGGTGTTCCCAGTACATCGGCCGGACCAGCGGGTCGCCCTGGGCCGCCCGGTGGTTCATGGTGTGCAGGTACGGGACCAGCCGGTGGCGGAACCGCAGCGCCGCGCCGAACGCGTCGCGGGCCGGTTGTGGGTAGGCCCACGGCTCCTTCTGCAGGAACGGGTTGGACGACGAGTGCAGCCGGTTGATCGGCGAGAAGACCCCGTACTGGAGCCAGCGGACGGTGAGCAGGTCGTCGCGTACGCCGAGGAGGTGGCCGCCGATGTCGTGGCTCCACCAGCCGTACCCGATGTTGGACGCGGTGGCCGTGAAGTAGGGCTGGAAGCGCAGCGAGTCCCAGGTGATGATCGTGTCGCCGCTGAAGCCGACCGGGTAGCGGTGGCTGCCCGGCCCGGCGTACCGGGAGAAAATGATCTTGTTGGTGGCGTCGGTGAAGTGCAGGTGGTTGAGCATCCACAGCGGATCGACGCCGGGCACGTTGGACAGCTGGCCCTGCTGCCAGTCGATCCACCAGAAGTCCACGCCCTGCTGCTCCAGCGGGTGGTGCAGAACGTCGAAGTACGCCTCGGCGAAGCGCTCGTCGGTGATGTCGAACGGCACGCCGACGTCGTCCGCCGGGTCGGCGCCCATCGCCTCGGCCATCGCCGGGAAGGCGTCCTCGAAGGGCTGGACGCCCTCGTGCGGATGCAGGTTGAGCGTCACCCGCAGGCCGCGACGGTGGAGCTCGGCCAGGAACGCCGCCGGGTCGGGGAACAGGGTCGGCTCCCAGCTGTAGCCGGTCCAGCCGGTGCCGTACCGCGGCGGGACGGACCCGACCCGGTGCCAGTCCATGTCGAGCACGGCCACCGAGAACGGCGCCCGCTCGGCCTCGAACCGGTCCATCAGCTCGAGGTATTCCGGGGCGCTGTACGCGTGGTAGCGGCTCCACCAGTTGCCCAGCGCCCAGCGCGGGAGGACCGGCGGCGCCCCGGACACCGCGTAGAGCGCCCGGACCGCGTCCGGATAGTCGTGGCCGTACGCGAAGACGTAGACGTCGCGCCGGCCGGACACCCGCCGGTCGATCCAGCCGTCGCCGGTGAACAGGAACGACTCGCTGTCGTCGAGCACCGCGACGCCGTCCCGCGACACCACGCCGTCGGCCAGCGGGATGGCGCCGTCGGCGTCGTCGAGCGTCCGCCCGGTGCCGCCGAGGGTCCGCGGTGCCGTGCCCCAGCGCCAGGTCGCCCGGTGCTTGCTGACCGCGCCGCGGACCCGCACCGACAGCCCGGCCGGGCTGAACGGCCGGCGGTCCCAGGCCAGGTGCAGCCGCTCGGTGATGATCTCGAGCTGCTCGTCCGACTCGTTCACGGTGAACGCCGGGGTCGGATGGTCGCGGTGGACGGCGAACGTCGACGCCCGGTCCTCGAAGCCGTCGTCGTCGCTCCACTCCAGCCGCAGCAGGCCGTCGAGCAGCACGGTGATCCGCCAGTGGTCCCCGGACAGCACCGACTCGGGACGGGCGGTCGGACGGGACCCGGTGAGCGCGAAGCGACCGGGCATCAGACCGCCGTTCCGGGGGCCGGGAGGCGTTGCAGGGTCCAGCGGTACGCCTGGACGAGCCGGGTGTCGAAGCCGGACGCCGAGCCCCACAGGAAGATCCGGAACCGCCGGTACAGCTCCTCACCCCAGCGGGCGGTGATCTCCTCGCGCCGGGCGTCCAGGCGCTCGGCCCAGGCCCGGCAGGTCAGGTAGTAGTTGTGCCGGTCGTCCTGCACGTTGAGCAGCTCGAACGGCGAGTGGGCGACCTGGCGCAGGTAGGAGTGCAGGAGCAGCGGCGCCGACCGGCCCGGGTAGACGTGCTGCTTGAAGAACGTCGACACGTGGAACTTGCTGCGCATGGCCAGCGCGTCGAGGTAGACCCGGCCGCCGGGGCGCAGCAGGCGCGCGTACGCCCGCAGGGAGGCGCGGTAGTCGGGCAGGTGCTCGGTCACACCCATGTTGACGATCGCGTCGTACGGCTCGGCCGACGCGTACCGCAGAATGTGCTCGCGTACGACCGTGACCGGAAGCTGCTCGCGGGCGAACAACCCGTTGAGGTACCGCTCCGACTCGGCCGCCAGCGTCACCGTGGTCACGTCGATGCCGCGGCGGGCGGCGTGCTCGGCGAACGCGCCCCAGCCACCGCCCACCTCGAGCACCCGGTCGCCCGGTTTGACCTGGATCGCGTCCAGGGCGAGGTCGAGCTTGCGGGTGACCGCGTCCTCCAGCGCCTCGTCGTCCGCGGCGAACACGCCCTGGGTGTAGCAGCGGTGCCGGCTGTCGAGGAAGGTCAGGAAGAACTCGGAGTCGAGGTCGTAGTGCTGGGAGATGGTCCGCCGGTCGTGGCCGGTGCGGCCCTGCCACAGCGACGGCATCCACCGGCCGAGGAAGGCGATCGGGTGCCGGTCGGAGAAGAACTTGCGGACGCTCAGCGCGGCCGCGATGTCGCCCTCGACGTCGAGGTGCCCGCCGAGGTAGGCCAGCGCGACCTGGAGCTGGTCGAGCGAGACCAGCGCGCGCTGACCGGGCTCGTCCCGGGCGACCAGGGTGAACAGCGGTTGGTCGCCGCCGAACGAGTGGGTCCGCCCGTCGCGGGTCACCACCTCGAACGGCACCGGCGTGCGGTCACGGAAGTATTCGTCGTAGCGGCGGCCGTAGACGCCGGCCAATGTCGTGGATGTCGAACGTTGAGGGTTCACTGCTGGCCTCCAGACGACCGAAGCACACCCTGATCAACATACGAAGTCCGGGCCTCGCGCGCACTACCGTGATTCGGCCACGGGGCCGGTTGAGGCGCCGATCACAAGCCGGCCGGTGGCGAGGACCGGTTTGACCGGAAAGCCCTCGAGATGCCGCAGCAGGGCCTCGACGCCCAGGGCGCCCAGTTCGGTGCCGGGCGTCGTGACGGTGGTCAGGTTGGGCGTGGACATCGCGGCCACGTTGACCGTGCTGTACATCGACATGACCGAGATGTCGCCGGGCACGGACCGGCCGCGCTGGATCAGCTCGGCGGTCAGGCCGGGGGCCGGCAGCTCCTTCATCACCAGGACGGCGGTCGCGTCCGGGAAGTCGGTCAGCAGCCGGCCGGCCGCGGCGCGGCCGTCGTTGACGGTCTGGCCGCAGAGCATCACCGCCGCCTCGAGGCCCCACTCGGCCATGATCGTGCGGTACGCGGCCTCGGTGCGCACGTACGGGCCGTACCCGTAGAGGTTGCCCTGGGCCGGGTCGCCGTTGACCAGGACGATCCGGCGGTGGCCGAGCCCGAGCAGATGGTCGAAGGCGAGCCGCACCGAGGCGTCGAAGTCGATGTCGACGTGGGGCAGGGTCTCGGCGTCCCGGGTGCGGCCGATCAGGGCGACCGGGACACCGATCTCGCCGAGGACGTCGACCCGCGGGTCGTCGGTGCGCACGTCCATCAGCAGGATGCCGTCGACCAGGCCCTGCTCGGCCAGCTTGGCCAGCTCGTGCCCGTCGTCCTCGACCGGCCACACGACCAGGTGGTAGTCGTGGTCGGAGGCGGTGCGGGCGGCGCCGATGATGAAGAGCCGCGCCGACGGGGACTCGTGGTGGTCGCTGAACGGGTAGGCCAGCGCGATGAGCCGGGACCGGCGGCTGGCCAGGGCGCGCGCGACCGGGTTGCGGCGGAACCTGAGCTCGGCCATCGCCTGCTCGATCCGCTGCGTGGTGTCGGGGGTCAGCGGCTTGGTGTCGTTGAGGAAGTAGGACACGGTCGCCGGCGACACGCCCGCGGCGCGTGCCACATCGCGAATCGTTGCCGCCATGCCGAGCAGCATACGGCACCGGTTATCCGGTTCACCAGGCGCCTTGACAGGCCCAATGTGACGCGGCACACTCCAGACCACTGGTGATCCGGTTAACCACATCGTCAAAAAGAACAGCTTTCTTAACTGAAAACGGTGCGCCGGTTATCCGGTTCACCGGAGGGAGAAACAGTTGTCATGAAGCGCTTCGTAGCGGCCGCCGCCCTGGTGACGCTCGCACCTCTGGCTCTGGTCGCCTGCAGCGGCGGCTCGGACGACAGCGGCGGCGGCGACTCGGCGGCGGTCGACAGCCTCACTGTGCTGGACTACTACAACGACGAGCCCAACAAGAGCGAGATCGGCGCCATGCTCAGCGCCTGCGGCACCTCGATCGGTGTCGCGAAGGTCGACCACCAGTCGGTGCCCGGCCCGACCCTGATCCAGAAGGTGCTCCAGCAGGCGTCCTCCAAGACGATGCCGGACGTGCTGATGCTCGACAACCCGGACATCCAGCAGATCGCCGCCACCGGCGCGCTGGCCCCGCTCTCCGACTTCGGCCTCAACGCCGACGGGTTCGCCAAGGGCCCGGTCGCCGCGGCCACCTACCAGGACAAGCTGTACGCGCTCCAGCCCGGCGCCAACACGATCGCGATCTTCTACAACAAGGACATCCTCACCGCCGCCGGCGTGCAGCCCCCCACGACCTGGGACGAGCTCAAGACCGCGGCGAAGAAACTGACCAAGGGCAGCCAGTACGGCTTCGCGTTCAACGCCACCGCCGACTACGAGGGCGCCTGGCAGTTCCTGCCGCCGATGTGGACCAACGGGGGCGACGAGACCCAGCTCAAGACGCCGCAGGTGGCTGAGGCGCTGCAGCTCTGGAAGGACCTCGTCGACGCCGGCTCGGCCTCCAAGAGCGTCATCAACTGGAGCCAGGGCGACGTCAACGACCAGTTCATCGCCAAGAAGGCGGCGATGATGCTGAACGGCCCGTGGCAGATCCCGGCGCTGGTCAAGGCCAAGGTCAACTACGGCGTGGTGCCGTTCCCGGTCAACCAGGCCGGCCAGACCTCGACCGCGCCGCTCGGCGGCGAGGCGTGGACCGTCCCGCTGACCTCCAGCGAGGCCAAGATGAAGAAGGCGGCCGAGCTGGTCGCCTGCATGAACACCGACGAGAACCAGCTCAAGCGGGCCAAGGAGGGCGGCATCGTGCCGACCAAGCTGGCCCTGGCCGACAAGTACAAGGCCGACAACCCCACCATGGTCGGCTTCGTCGACCCGGTCGCCAACGCGCGGTCGCGCACCGGCAAGCTCGGTGACAAGTGGCCCGACCAGGCGAAGATCATCTACACCGGCATGCAGCAGGTGCTGACCGGACAGGCGACGCCGGCCGACGCGATGGCCAAGGCGGGCGCGAGCTGATGCGGAAGGAGGCGATCGCCAAGGTCTTGTTCGTCGTACCAGCCGCCTTGGCGATCGTGTTCCTGTTCGGCTACCCGGTCGTCAAGAACGCGGTGATGAGCTTCCAGGACTACGGCCTGCGGACGTTCTTCACCGGCCGGGCCGACTGGATCGGGCTGGACAACTACGTCGCCGTCGTCAACGAGAACGTGTTCAGCAAGGCCGTGCTGAACACCGCCCTGTTCACGGTGGGCTCGATCGTCGGGCAGTTCATCCTCGGCATGCTGCTGGCGCTGTTCTTCAAGAAGAACTTCCCGCTCAACGGCGTCCTCCGGGCCCTGTTCCTCCTGCCCTGGCTCCTGCCGCTGATCGTCGGCAGCGCGGCCTGGCGGGCGATCATGGAGCAGGACAGCGGCATCGCCAACGTGGTGCTGCAGGGGCTCGGCCTGGCCGACCAGCCGGTGCCCTGGCTCACCTCGCCCGACGTGGCGCTGGTGGCGGTCATCCTGGTGAACATCTGGCTGGGCATCCCGTTCAACCTGACCCTGCTCTACAGCGGCCTGCAGGACATTCCCGACGAGCCGTACGAAGCCGGGGCGCTGGACGGCGCGAGCGGCTGGAAGGCCTTCTGGTACATCACCTGGCCGCAACTGCGGGCGGTGGTCAGCATCACGCTCATGCTGGGCGTCATCTACACGCTCAAGGTGCTGGACATCATCCTCGGCCTGACCAAGGGCGGGCCGGCCGAGGCGACCCAGACCATCGCGCTGCAGTCGTACCAGCATTCGTTCGTCTCGTTCAAGTTCGGCCAGGGCGCGGCGCTCAGCAACATCCTGATCGTGATCTCGCTGGTCTTCGCCGTCGTCTACCTGCGCGTCAACCGGCGCCGGATCGACGAGTAGGGGGCGTGATGGTCAAGAAACGGCTCCGCACCGCGATCGCGATCGTGCTGCTCGCCCTGATGCTCTTCCCGGTCTACTGGATGCTGAACATCTCGCTGCTGCCCAACGGCGGGGCGCTGCCCGAGTCGCTCTTCCCGAGCAGCCCCACCCTCGACGGGTACGTCACGGCGATCCACGACCAGGGCCAGAACCTGATCACCAGCCTGCTCGTGGCGTCCGGCACGGTGGTGGTCTCGCTGATCATCGCCGCACCCGCGGCGTACGCCCTGGCGCAGTTCCGCTTCCGGTGGATCAACTGGGCGCTGCTGACGATCCTGATCTGCCAGATGATCCCGGGCATCGTGATCGCCAACGCGCTCTACACGCTCTTCGAGAGCATCGGGCTGCTGAACAGCATCCCGGGACTGATCATCGCCAACACGGCCAACGCGATCCCGTTCGGCGTACTCATCATGAGGTCTTTCATGATGAGCATCCCGTCGTCGATCGTCGAGGCGGCACGGGTCGACGGGGCCGGCCTGGTCCGCTCGTTCGTGTCCATCGTGGTGCCGATCAGCCGCAACTCGCTGATCACAGTCGGCCTGTTCGCGTTCCTGTTCGCGTGGAGCGACTTCCTGTTCGCGCTGACCATGTCGACCAAGGGCCAGATCACGCCGGTCACCCTCGGCATCTTCACCTACCTGGGTACGAACGTCTCCCAGTGGAACGCGGTCATGGCCACCGCCATGCTCGCCTCCATCCCCGCGATCATCCTGCTGGTCATCGCTCAGCGCTACATCGCCGCCGGCGCAACCGGCGGCTCGGTCAAATGAGAGGTCATTGTGGCTGACAACCAAACCCTGCGCGTGCTCGTCTGGGGCGAGAACCGCCACGAGCAGATCGAGCAGCACGTCCGCGACATCTACCCGGACGGCATGCACTCCACGATCGCCGCGGGCATCTCGGAGAACCTGGGCGACGCGGCCCGGGTCACCACCACGACGCTGGACGAGCCGGAGCACGGGCTGACCGAGAAGGTGCTGGCCGACACCGACGTGCTGGTCTGGTGGGGGCACGCCGCCCACGGCGAGGTGGCCGACGAGGTGGTCGAACGCGTGCACCAGCACGTGCTCTCCGGCCTCGGCCTGGTCGTGCTGCACTCCGGGCACTGGTCCAAGATCTTCGGAAAGCTGATGGGTACGTCGTGCACGCTGCGGTGGCGCGGCGAGCACGACCGCGAACTGGTGTGGACGGTCAACCCGACGCATCCGATCGCCCAGGGCGTACCCCATCCGATCGTCATCCCCGAGCAGGAGATGTACGGCGAGTTCTTCGACATCCCGGCCCCGGACGAGCTGATCTTCCTGTCCACCTTCAGCGGCGGCGAGGTGTTCCGTTCCGGCTGCACGTTCCGCCGCGGCCACGGCAAGATCTTCTTCTTCTCCCCCGGCGATCAGGAATACCCGGTCTACCACCACAAGGACGTACGCCGGGTGATCGCCAACGGCGTCAGCTGGGTCCGCACCGACCTCCCGGAGCGGAAGATCCCGACGCTGCTGCGCTACAACACCGGCGAGTTCTTCACCGGGCACGGCTACACCGGGCCGATCGATGAGTGACATCGTTCGCCTGCTCCAGGTCGGCGCCGGCTCGATGGGCCGGGCCTGGCTCGGCGCCATCCGGGCCAACCCCGACGTGGAACTGGCCGGCCTGGTCGACCTCGACACCGGGCTGGCCCAGACCGCGGCGGTCGAACACGGCTACCCCGACGTCCCGGTCGGCGCCGACCTGACCGAGATCGCGGCGGCGGCCCGCGCCGACGCCATGATCAACGTGACCATCCCCGAGGCGCACCGGGACACCACGCTCGCCGCCCTGGCCGCCGGGCTGCCGGTGCTGTGCGAGAAGCCGCTCGCCCCCACCGTGGCCGAGGCCCGGTCGATGGTCGACGCCGCCGAACGCAGCGGCCGCCTGCTGATGGTCTCCCAGTCGCGCCGCTACTCCCCCCAGGTCGCCGCCTTCCGCCGGCTGATCGCCCGGATCGGCCCGCTCGGCACCCTGAACTGCCAGTTCTTCAAGGCGCCCCGGTTCGGCGGCTTCCGCGAGACGATGGCCGACCCGCTGCTGCTCGACATGGCGATACACCAGTTCGACCTGGCCCGCCTGCTGACCGGCGCCGACCCGCTCACCGTCAACTGCGACGCCTACAACCCGGCCTGGAGCTGGTTCGCGGGCAACGCCGCGGCCGAGGCGACGTTCGTGTTCGCCGACCACACCCGGTTCACCTTCAGCGGCAGCTGGGTCGCGCCCGGCCTGGAGACCTCGTGGAACGGCGCCTGGCGGGTGATCGGCGCCAACGGCACCGCCACCTGGGACGGCGACCACCCGCCGGTCGCCCGGCTGGCCGACGGCACCACCCTGACCGCCGACCTGGACGACGAGCCCGAGGGCATCGCCGGCTCGCTGGCCGAGTTCGTCCAGTGCCTGCGCACCGGCGCCCGCCCCGACGCGGCGGCCGCCCGCAACATCGTCAGCCTGGCCATGGTCGAGGCCGCCGTCCGCTCCGCGACCGACCACCGAAAGGTCACGATCGCCGACATCCTCACCACCGACCGCGTCCAGGAACCGGCCGCGGATCTGGCCTCGAGGCGACCGGCGGCCTCGCCATGATCGGGCTCGCGGGCCGGCTCGCCGCCGAACGCTGACCGGCCGCCCGCCCGGCGACCGTCACGCGCAGGCGGCGGCGACATCCTCCCGGGCGGTGGCGAACTTGGGCTCGAACTCCTGGAACTTGGGCGTCAGCGTGGTGACGCTGTTGTCGGACGTGAGGTTGGCCTGCTGGATGGTGTCGGCCAGGCCGACGATCGAGGTCTTGACGTCACCGGTGGCCGGGGCGGCCACCTCACGGAACTTCTTCTCGATGGCCCCGAGCAGCACCGCGCGGATCTCGACCACCGTGTCCTTCTGCGCGTCATACGCGCCGAGCAACGCCTGGACGTCGTTGCAGGCCTTCTCCGAGGCGGCGTCCCGGCCGCTGCCACAACCCGCCGCGACCATCGTCAGCGTGAGCGCCGCACCCCATGCCGCCCGTCGAATCCGCACCAGCAACCTCCGAGAGGTAGACATTCATCGAGCCCTGTTCCTCCACAGTGCACGACGACGTCCACAGGCAACTGTCAGCGTGTGGTCATGGCAGCGGGCACGGGTGGGTCGGGCCGGGTCCTTGGCGAGCGCCGCCGCTGGGCCTGGGCGCTGGGGCCCGCCGCCGGGCCTGGGCGCTGAGGCCCGCCGCCGGGCCTGGGCGCTCAGGTGCTCGCGTAGGTCGGGCTGAGCGCGACCCGGCCCTTGCCCGCGGCCTTCGCCTGGTAGAGGGCCGCATCGGCGTCCGACAGCAGCATCCCCACCGTGGCCCGGCCGGACCGCACGTAGGTCAGCCCGATGCTCGCGCCCACCCCGGTGGCCGAAGCGCCCACCTCCACGGTGATCCGCTCGGCGATGTGCCGGGTCTCCTCCGGTGACGGAGCCGGGCCCAGCAACACCACGAACTCGTCGCCGCCGAGCCGGGCGATCAGGTGGCCCGGCGGGACCACGGTACGCAGCACCTCGGCCACGGTCACCAGCACCGTGTCACCCGCCGCGTGGCCGTACCGGTCGTTGACCTGCTTGAAGCCGTCGAGGTCGATCAGCATCAGGGCCACCGGCTCACCCGCCGTGAACGAGGTCCGCTGGTAGAGGTGCTTGCGGTTGCTGAGCGCCGTGAGGTGGTCGTGGGTCGCCTGGTACTCGAGTTGCTCGCGCTGCCGTTCGACCTCGGCCAGCAGCTGGGCGTTGCCCCGCAGGGCGAGGAACTGCCGGACCAGCACCAGCGCGAAGAGCAGGAACAGCGCACCGAGCATGGCGCCGTCGCCGTGACCGCCGAGATACTGGGCGCCGGCCACGATCAGGGCGAGAACCACCGGCGCGTACGGCAGGCCGGCCCGCGCCCCGGTGGCGATCGGCAGCCACGCGCTCTCCACGGCGGGAATGTCGTACCAGGCGACCGCGGCCAGGACGACCGTGGCGGCGAAGAAGACGCCCGAGGCCGCGGCCAGTTGCCAGGTGTGCGCGTACAGCGTGATCGCGCTGAAGGCGATACCGCACACCGTCAGCGCCGCGTAGCCGAGCGCGAGCATCGTGTGCGCCGTGATCACGCGTGCCCGCGAGCGCGACAGCAGCACGATGGCCAGCGACAACGTGACCATCTGGACCGAGCGGACGGCCACCACGAAGTTCCCCTGCTCGGCGCCCGCCTGCTCGTACACGGGTCGCAGCAGGTAGGGCCACGCGACCACGAACAGCGCGCTCGCCGCCATCGCCCCGTCCAGGATCATCCGGATCCGGACGTTCCACGACAGCCGCGCGCCCGGCCCGATGAGCAGGCTGACCACGGGCAACCCCACGCTCACCAGGACGAGCAGGTCGACCGGCCGGGGCAAGACGCGCTGGATGCCGGCGGCGGCGTCGACCAGTTGCAACACCGAGGTGATCACCCAGGCGGCCAGCGCGATCGAGTTGCAGACCCAGGACCGGCGTTCCGCCCCGGACGAGCCGAGCGCTCGCCGAGCGTGCGCGACCAGCCCGACCAGCGCGGCGGCGAGCACGAGCGCGCCACCCACGACCACCAGGGGCTGGGCGAATCCGGTCGCGATCAACGCCGCCTGCAACGCCGCGCCGGCGACAACCCCGACCGCGACGGGTCTCATGCCAGTCCCTTCGGCCGCGATCCGGCGAAGATGAACGTTTCCGGTAGCGCGCGGATCGGGCTGATCCTCGAGAACCGGCGTCAGAAGGTGACGACCGCCTTGAAGCGGGCCCGGCCGGTGCTCGCCGCCTGGTACGCCTCGCCGACGCGCTCCTTCGGGAACAGGTCGACCATCGGCCGGACGGCGCCGCTCGCGACCAGGTCGAGCGCCTCGACCAGGTATTCCATGCCGTTGTGGGCGGAGCCGACGACCTCGTACCCCTGGAAGGCCAGCGGACCGGCCGGCAGCAGCATCTCGTCGGTGGCCACGCCCATCACCACCACCTTGCCCCAGGGCCTGAGGCCGGCCATGGCGTCCACGACGGCGGCGTGCGAGCTGGCGGTGTGCAGCAGGACGTCGGCGCCGCCCGCCTCCTTCAGCGCGGCGCCGTCGGCCACGACCACGTCGGCGCCGAGCCGCCGGGCCAGATCGTGCTTGCCGGGCGTACGCGTGACGGCCGTGACGTGGTAGCCGGCCGCCTTGGCGTACTGGATGGCGAGGTGACCGAGCCCGCCGACCCCGACCACCGCGATCCGGGCGCCCGGGCGCGGACCGGCCTTGCGCAGCGCCGCCCACACCGTGTAACCGGCGCACAGGGTCGGGGCCGCGTCCTCGTACGAGATGCCGTCCGGCAGCAGCACCGTGCCGTTGGCGTCGGCGGCGAGGTACTCGGCGAACCCTCCGTCCACATTGACCCCGGTCAGCCGCGAGTTCACGCAGTTCACCGCGCTGACGAAGCTGAGCGGGCGCCGCTGCCGGCAGAAGTCGCAGACCCCGCACACCTTCTGCGCCATCGGGACGCCCACCCGGTCGCCGACCTTGCGGCTGGTCACGCCGTCGCCCACGGCGACCACCTCGCCGACCCCCTCGTGGCCGAGGATCAGTGGGAACTCGTGGAACGACAGCGTGCCGCCGGCCATCCACACGTCGGTGCCGCAGATGCCGCAGGCCCGGATCCGCACCAGCACGTCATTCGGCCCGGCCTCGGGCACCTCCCGGTCCGCCAGCACCCAGGGGGCGCCGGCCTCGGCGATGACAGCAGCCTTCATCCGCGTCACGATCGGTCCTTTCGTCGTACCCGTCGATTACGGGTTCGACTTCACCACCGCGGACGGCTTCGCGGGGCGGTCGGACAGGCCCACCCATGCCTGGGTACGGGAGGGCCACCCAGCTGCCTAGCCCGGCGGATGTAGGCAATGCTTGTCCTCCCGGGCGCGCGCCCGGGAGGACGACGATCGCTGGCTGATCTCCGCGGCGGCGCGCGAACGACCGCTCCTGTGCCTGATCGACGACGCGCAATGGCTGGACGCCGCGTCGTCCAAGGCGATGGCCTTCCTCGCCCGCCGGGTCGGCGCCGACCCGATCGCCATCCTCTTCGCGCTCCGGTCACCGGCCCCGGCGACCGAGCTCGACGGGCTCCCTCGGCTGCCCGTCCCCGGGCTGGGCGATGAGCTCGCCAAGGAACTGCTGGCCGCCCGGAGCCCCTCGCCGCTGGACGAACGGGTGCGGAACCGGCTGATCGCCGAGGCCCACGGCAATCCGCTCGCCCTGCTTCAGCTCCCCCGCGCCGGCGGCTTCGAGCCGCCCGCGACCTCGTCGGTGCCGAACCGGATCGAGCTGGCCTTCCAGGGCCGGCTGGCCGGCCTCTCCCGGCCCGCCCGGCTCCTGCTCACCATCGCGAGCTCGGAGCCGACCGGCGACCCCGGCCTGCTCTGGCCCGCCGCGGGAGCGCTGGGCATCGACGTCGGACGCGCCTGTGCCGAGGCCGCCGCGGTGGAGCTGGCCGAGTTCTCGACGCGTATCCGGTTCTGTCATCCGCCGCCTTCACCGAGCGTACGCAGGCCGGCGGCACCGCGACCGGCCGAGGTGTCGCCGCCTACACGCGAGGGCTCGTGACCGGCGTCGAGGAGCACTACGTCGAGGCGGTGGAGTTCCTCGCCGAGGGACCCCTGATTCCCTACCGCGGCCGCGCCCACCTCCTCTATGGAGAGTGGCTCCGCCGCAACGGCCGCCGGAAGGACAGCGTCGCGCAACTGAGGATCGCCCACGTGATGCTGACGAAGGCGGGGGCCGACGCCTTCGCCCGCCGGGCCGCGGACGAGCTACGCGCCGTCGGTGAGCGGGTCGACCAGCGGGCCGAACCGACCCACGAGACGCTCACGCTCCAGGAGGTCGCCGTGGCCCGCCTGGTCGCCTCGGGCGCCACCTCGAACGAGGTGGCCGTCCAGCTGTTCATCAGCAAACGAACCGTCGACGCCCACCTGAGGAACATCTTCCGCAAGCTCGGCGTGAGCTCGCGCCGGCAGCTCAAGGACCATCCCGGGCTGGTCACGCCCGGCCCGTCGCCGGCAGCTTGATACGTGGATCTGCTCTCCGGTGGCACCGGCCGAGCGTACGGCCGCCGGTCGTCATCTCCGGTGCCTAGATCGTCGTTTAGGCGATTACTGCCGACGCGAACCGGCGGGCCCCGGCCGCATCGTGGTCAGGTGCAGCTCATTCTCATCTACCTCGACCTGACGCTCGCCGTCCTCACCCTGATCGCCGCGCCCATCGCCGGCGTCAAGGCGACCCGGCGCTGGTTGTTCATCGTCGCCGGGCTGGCGGCGGCCCGCCTGGTCATGGCCGGCCTGCTGCTGCTGGCCGGAGGCCTGCTGCTCGCCGACTCACGGCTGAGCATCCAGGTGCCGCTGGCGCTCCTGCCCGCCGTCTGGGCGGTGTGGCGGCCGAGCCGGACAGCGGCCCACGTGAGCGCGACCGGCGGGGTCCTGTCCGTGTGGTGGCAGCTGACGCCGACCGCCCCCGAGGACATCCCGCTGGTGCTGGCCGGATCGGTGGCGGCGGTGGCGCTGATCGCGGTCCTCTCGATCACGGTCGGCCGCTGGCGTGCGCGCGAATCGGCGTCGCGCGTGTCCCGCCTGCCCTGGTTGCTGGTGGCGTCGCTGCTCGTCCCGGCCGGGTCGCTGGTCATCGCCGGGCAGGCGAACGCGGCCGCGGGCGACCACCTGCACGGCGGGGCCGGCGAGCTCAGCGTCGAGCAGCTGACCGGTCCGCGGGACCAGACGCCGGACACCCGGATGACGCTGACCGCGGAGCAGACAGAGGTGAAGCTCGACTCGGGCGCCACCGTCGACGGGCTCACCTTCAACGGGACGGCGCCGGGCCCGGAGATTCGGGTACGCAAGGGCAAGCTGCTCGAAGTGACCCTGGTGAACCGGAACGTCGAGGAGGGCGTGACCGTGCACTGGCACGGCGTCGACGTGCCCAACGCCGAGGACGGGGTGCCGGGCGTGACGCAGGACGCCGTCCCGCCGGGCGGCAAGCACGTCTACCGGTTCATCCCGACCCGGGCGGGAACGTTCTGGTACCACGCCCACAAGGCCGCCCTGGAGAACGTCAAGCGGGGGCTCTTCGGCGCGCTGATCATCGAGGACGGCCCGGCGTTCGACGGGGTCGAGCGTACGGTCTTCACCCACGCCTGGCCCGTCTCCAACGGTGACGTCGGCGCGCTCGACCGCGGCGACCAGCCGGCCGGCCAGGCCGTTCCCGCGGGCCGGAAGGTGCTGCTCCGGACCATCAACAGCTCCGCCGAACCGCAGAGCGTCCAGGTCAGCGGCGCCCCGTTCCAGGCCGCCGCGATCGACGGCAACACGGTCGAGGGCGCCACCCCGATCGAGCCGGGCACCGAGCTCCTGCTCGCCGCCGGCGGCCGCTACGACATCGCCTTCACGATGCCTAACGGCCCGGTGACCGCCGCGATCGCCGGCACCGAGGCCTCGCTCACCCTCAGCCCCGGCGGCCAGGCCGATCCGGCGCCGGTCTCCGGCGGCGGGAGCTTCGACCCGCTGACCTACGGCTCGGGGTCGCCACCGGCCTCCGGCTCCTACCAGCGGACCTACAACCTGCGCCTGGACGACGGATTCGGGTTCAGCCAGGGCAGCCTCGGGTGGGTCAGCAGCTCGATCAACGGCCGCCTCTACCCCGCCGTGCCCACCCTGGAGGTCAAGCGAGGTGACCGGGTGCGGGTGCGGATCGCCAGCCGCAGCATCATCAACCACCCGTTCCACCTGCACGGCCATCGCGTACGGGTGCTCTCACGCAACGGCGAGGCCGCGTCCGGCAGCCCGTGGTGGACCGACACGCTCAACGTCGGCAGCGGCGAGGTCTTCGAGATCGAGTTCGTCGCCGACAACCCGGGCATCTGGATGGACCACTGCCACAACTTCCAGCACGGCGCCAACGGCATGATCCTGCACCTCGCCTACCAGGGCGTCACCACGCCGTACTCGGCCGGGCACGATCTGCCCGAGTGACCGGCGGACCGAGACCGGGCGGGGTCGTGGGGCGTGCCCCCGCGGCCCCGCTCGCTGTGTCTGCCCACGACCTAGGGTGGGTGACATATCCCCTGTTGACTTCGGAAAGGGCAACTGCGACATTCGTTCCGCTATTCGACGGGGAGGAAAATATGCGCGGAAAATCTGTTGTCCGGCAAGCTTCGCTGGTGACCGCCGTGGTCGCTCTCGCACTGGGCTCGGCGCCCACGGCGGCACCGGCGGCACCGGCGGCCGACGGCACCACCACGTTCAACGCTCACGGCTCCGGCGGCGAGTCGTCCGGCAGCATCAGCTGGTTCAACCGCTCGGTGACCGTCCAGGGTTCGGTGACCGACTTCGCCGGCGGGTGGGGCACCACCCAGGTCATCTTCGAGTTCTGGCAGGGAAACCCGCTGAGCGACGACAGCGCCACCAAGATCGACACCCAGACCCGGTCCGTCTCCGGCGGGCAGCGCTCCTTCAACTTCCCCCAGAACGCGCCGTCCGGCGGAATCACGGACATCTTCTACTACGTCTGTAACTCCACCCAGAGCGCGTGCGGCGAGGTGGAGCTCACCGAGCGTCCGTAGCCGCTGGACGACGGGTTCACCACTCGGCCGGCGCTGAGCAACGCTTCGCGCACCAGGGTCAGGTGCGGGCCGCGGCCCGGGCCGCGGCCCGCTCGACCAGTTCCTCGACGCCACCGCGGTCGGCCACAGGGTCAGCGCCAGGACCGGTCTCGCGGCGGCTGGTCTCCGAGGCATGCCGTCAAGACAGCGACCATCGCCCCTGGCGTTACGTCGTCGGTTGCCCAGAGCTCAGCGGGCGACGGACGAGGTGGTAGGTCGTCACGATGAGGGCGGCCAGCATCAACGCGGCCGGGATCATCAGGTCGATCAGCGGCGCCTTCCGGCCGAAGAGGAACGGGCCGTAGGACAGCAGGGACGCCGCCTGCACCAGGAGGGGCACGTACCAGAGGCGTGGGCGGTAGAAGGCCAGCACCACGCTCAGCACGTCGGCCAGGAAGAAGTAGCGCTCGTGCATGCCGGGCAGGGTCCACGGCAGGAGGATGGCGAAGGTGGTCGCGGCGAGCACGACGCGGTCGGGGGTCAGCTCGGTACGGCGCGCCACCAGCACGTGACAGAGGCCGACGACCAGGGCGGCGGCCAGCACGTACCCCAGGGACTTGACCGAATCGACCCGCACGTCGACCGGGAAGAAGGCGTACGCCGAGGGCGCGTTCGACGTCAGATTGGGCACGTGGATGGCCTGCCGGCCGGGGTCGTAGAGGGTTAGCAGCTCGATCGGGTCACGTCCGGCCAGGAACGCGGGCAGGCACAACGCCACGTAGACGACCGGGACGGCCAGGAGCGTGCGCCACGGCAGGCGGCCGGCCACGGCGAGCAGCAGCAGGAGCGGGAAGATGAAGATGCCCTGGGGCTTGAACGCCAGGGCGACCGTACACATCGTAACCGCGAGCCAGGGTCGCTCCCGCAGCAGGAAATAGACGCCGGCGAGGGCGAAGCCCGCCCACATCGCGTCGGTCTGGCCCCAGAACGACGCGTTGACCACCACCGTCGGCAGCAGCGCCACGACGAGGGCGGCGAGCAGCGGGATCCGCCGGCCGGGCCGGCGCAGCGCCACCAGCCGGTAGGTGAAGAAGACCAGGAGCAGGTCGAACGCCACCCAGACCAGCTTGATCTTCAGGACCATCGGGCCGGGCAGGATCGTGGTCAGCGCCAGCAGGTAGAGGAAGGGCGCGTTGTAGTTCCCGATCTCCTCGCCCAGCGAATGCCAGACGCCGCCGGACTCGAGGTCGGCGTACCAGGCGTAGAAGGTACGCATGTCGATCGTCACCTCGCCGCGGCCGGCCAGGCGGGCCAGCACGGCCAGGACGATCAGCGCGACGATCAGCGGCGCTTCGGTGCGCAGGGAGCGCCGGGAGTCGATGGACACGAGAGCGGGACGGTAGCCAGAAGATCGTCAAGACGCCAATCCATCGGCGTCTCTCACCACATTGGATAAATCTTGGCACCCGGCGCAACATTTCCGACCGCGATGCGTCAGGGGCGCTGGGCCGCCGGCCGGACGATCATCTCGTTGACGTCGACGTCGGCCGGCTGGTCGATGGCGTACGCGACGGCCGAGGCGATCGCCGCGCCGGGGATGGAGTTCTTGCGGTACTCGCGCATCGCGTCCCGCGCGCCCGGGTCGCTGATGTGCTCGGCCAGCTCCGACTCCACCACGCCGGGCGAGATCGTGGTCACCCGTACGCCCGGGTCGATCTCCTGCCGTAGTCCTTCGATGAACGCCCAGGCGCCGTATTTGGTGGCGCTGTAGACGCCGGCCGTCGGCACCACCGAGTGCGCGCCGATCGAGGCGACCGAGATCAGGTGACCGGAACCCTGCCGCTTGAACACCGGCAGCGCCGCGGCGACACCCCAGAGCAGGCCCTTGAGGTTCACGTCGACCATCCGGTCCCACTCGTCGACCAGTGCTTCCTCGATCAGCGAGAGCAGCATCACGCCGGCGTTGGACACGAGCACGTCCAGCCGGCCGTGCCGCTCGACCGCGCCGGCCACGAAGGCGGCCATCGCCGCCCGGTCGGTCACGTCCAGGAAACCGGTGTCGATGGTGCCGCCGGCCGCGCGGACCTCCGCCGCGAGGGCGTCCAGCCGATCGGTGCGGCGGGCCCCGGCCACCACGATGTGCCCGTCGGCGGCCAGCCGGCGGGTCACCGCCTCACCGATGCCGCTGCTGGCCCCGGTCACCACCACTACTTTCCGCGTGTTCGTCATGGCGTCCACGATCCGGCCGCCGGGCCGGCCCGGGAAGGCCGCCGGACTCCCTGGGTGCAGTACTACCAGGCTCAACGGCGTCGGCTGACCTAGGCTCGAAGGCATGTCGACGACCCCGATGGGCGAGTTCCTGCGCCACCGCCGCGACGCGGTCCGGCCCGCCGAGGCCGGGCTGCCCGAGCGCGGCAACCGGCGGGTCACCGGGCTGCGCCGGGAAGAGGTGGCCCAGCTGGCCGGCATCAGCGTCGAGTACTACGTCCGGCTCGAGCAGGGCCGCGAACGCAACCCCTCGCCGCAGGTGCTGGAGGCGTTGGCCGCGGCCCTGCTGCTGGGCGACGACGCGCGCGCCCACCTGTTCCGGCTGGCCGGCCTCGCGCCCCGGGCCCACCGGACGTTGCCGGCCGAACGCGTCGACCCGTCCCTCGAGCAGCTGATGGCGGCGTGGCCGGCCAGCCCGGCCCTGGTCTACGGCCGCGCCTACGACGTCCTGGCCACGAACCCGCTGGCCGAGGCGTTGTTCGGCGGCTTCCCGCCCTCGCGCAACCTGATGCGGATGGTCTTCCACGACCCGGCCGCGCCACAGTTCTACGCCGACTGGCCGGGCGTCGCGGCGGCCACGGTCGCCGGCTTCCGGTTGAACCTGGGCCTGGCGCCCCACGATCCGCGCGTCAAGCAGGTGCTGCGCGAGATGTTGGACAGCAGCGAGGAGTTCGTCGAACTGTGGGAACGGCACGACGTGCGGGGCAAGCGGCTGGAGACCAAGTCGCTGCGCCACCCCCGGGTCGGTGACCTCACGCTGCGGGTCCAGATCTTCGATGTACGCGGTTCGCACGGCCAGGAGCTCGCCGTCTACCACGCCGAGCCGGGCTCGCCCAGCGCCGACGCGATCACCCTGCTGGGCATGCTGGCCAACGCCGAACGCTGACCGGGGAGATGACCACATGACGCCATGAGCCGCGTGCGTCATGGCTCCGCATTGACATTCATGATCATCGTGACGAACGCTTCCGGAGCCCGGTCGATACGGAGGCTCCGATGAAGTCAGCAGGCACGATTCTCGCCGCCGCGCTCGCGGTGAGTGTCGCCCTCGGCGCGAGCCCGGCGGCCGCGGCCGAGCCGGAGACTCCCGCGCGGAGGCCGGCGCCGGCCGGACGAACGGCCGTGACGCTGCTGACCGGGGACACGGTGACGGTCTCGGACGCGCACGGCGGCCGGGCGATCGGCGGCGGGCTCTCCATCGCCCGGGGCCCGGGCCGGGACCACGTGCGCTTCCTGGTGGAGAGCCGCCGCGGCCACACCTTCGTCCTGCCGACCGACGCCCAGCCGCTGGTCGCGAGCGGGCGGATGGATGAGCGGCTCTTCGACGTCACCGGCCTGATCGCGATGGGCTACGACGACCGGCGCCGGGCGACCCTGCCGCTGATCGTCACCGGCGCCACGGCCACCACCGGGCGCAGCCTGCCCGCCGTGGGCGGCCGGGCGGTCACCGTGCCCCGGAACGGCACCGCGTGGGCTGCTCTGACGATCGGCGACCCGCGCTCACGGCGTACCACAGGGAAGGTCTGGCTCGACGGCATCCGTAAGCCCACCCTGGACCGCAGCACCGCCCAGATCGGGGCGCCCGCGGCCTGGCAGGCCGGTCTCACCGGGGCCGGCGTCACCGTCGCGGTGCTCGACACCGGCGTCGACACCACGCACCCGGACCTCGCCGGAAAGGTGACCACCGCGGTCTCGTTCACCGACAACCCGGCGACCACCGACGAGTTCGGGCACGGCACCCACGTGGCGTCGATCATCGCCGGCACCGGCGCCGCGTCCGGGGGACGGTTCAAGGGCGTGGCCCCGGACGCGCGGATCGTGTCCGGGAAGGTGTGCGAGCCGCAGGGCTGCACCGAATCGGCGATCCTGGCCGGCATGCAGTGGGCGGCGGCCGAGGTGCGCGCGCCGATCGTCAACCTGAGCCTGGGCGGGCCGGACAGCGTGGGCGTCGACCCGCTCGAGGCCGCCGTCAACACCCTGACCGCCCAGTACGGCACCCTGTTCGTCATCGCCGCGGGCAACGAGGGCAAGGACGCGCCGGTGGCCTCGCCCGCGAGCGCCGACGCCGCCCTGGCCGTCGGCGCGGTCGACCGGGACGGGCAGCTCGCCGACTTCTCCCAGCCGGGGCCGCGGCTCGGCGACCACGCGCTCAAGCCTGACGTGACCGCGCCCGGCGTCGGCATCGTCGCCGCGAAGGCGGCCGGCACCGAGCTCGGCGAGCCGGTCGGGGACGCGTACGTCACGCTCTCCGGCACGTCGATGGCGACGCCGCACGTGGCCGGCGCGGCCGTCCTGCTGCGCCAGCAACACCCGGCGTGGGGTGCGGACTTCCTCAAACCGGCCCTGATGGGTACGGCGCGCCGGAACCCGGCGCAGACCACGTTCCAGCAGGGCGCCGGACTCATCGACGTGGCCGCCGCGATCACCCAGCCGGTGTCGGCCGACCTGCCGAGCCTGTCGTTCGGCGAGCAGCGGTGGCCGCACACCGACGACCCGGTGCTGACCCGCACGGTGACCTACCGCAACGCCGGCCCCACGGCGGTGACGCTGCCGGTCTCGATCAGCGGCAGCGGCCTGTTCCGGGCCGGCGCGACCTCGGTGACGGTGCCCGCGTCCGGTACGGCCGGCGTGACCGTCACGGTGGACACCCGGGCGCCGGGCGCGGACGGCACGGCCGAGGCGTGGCTGGTCGCCGGCGGGGTCACCACGCCGATGGTGGTGCTCAAGGAGGCCGAGAGCTACGACCTGACGCTGCGGCACATCGACCGGGACGGGTCGGCCGCGTCGCTCTACGAGACCGCCGTCGTGGGCGCGCGAAGCGATTTCTACCGGCGTGCGTACGACGCGAGCGGCACCGTGACACTGCGGGTGCCCAAAGGCCGTTACCTGATGTACTCGGTGGTCGGCACCCCCTACGGCGACGAGTTCGAGCGGCACACCGCGCTGTTCACCCGGCCCCGGCTCGACCTGACCCGGGACACCACGATCACGCTGGACGCGCGTACGGCCGGGACGTTCGCGCTGAGCATCCCGGAGAGGTCGGCCGAGCTGATCCAGATCGACGTCAGCGCCTATCAGGACACCGACGCCGGGCCGGTCTGGCTCTCGCTCTACGGCTACGCGGCCAAGGACGTCGCCACGAGACATCTCGGCGCCGCCGACCCGCGCTTCCTCGCCTCGGTCACGCACATCTGGGCCAGGCCGGACGGCGAGGGCTGGTACAACAACAGCCCGTATCTCTACACCCTGGCCGAGGCGCGCGAGGGCCGGATGTTCGACGGCTTCACGCGTACGTATCGGAAGCGGGACCTGGCGACGGTCCGCAACGACCTGCGGGCCGAACCGTCCGGCGTGGCGACCGGCCGCTGGATCGCGCCGATCTTCGGCGACAACGACCGGGCGCTCCAGCTCATCATGCCGGTGGCGCCGTCCGGGGTCCGCACGGACTACGTCAACGGCGGCCCCGGCCTGCGCTGGCACAGCGGCGTGATCTACCAGGCCGGCGCCTGGGACACCACGCACGAGTACCGCGACGGCCCGCACACCTGGCGGCCCGGCCGGACCTACACCGACGTCTGGAACGCCGGCCCGATCGGTCCCGCGTTCCCGCCGCGCACCTCGGGCGAGCCGTGGGTCCGGCGCACCGGCGACCGGCTGGTGGCCGAGCTGCCGTTGTTCAGCGACCGGGCCGGCCACCCGGGCCAGACCTCGCTGTTCGAGAGCACCCGGACCGCGCTCTACCGCGACGGCACGCTGGTGGACACCTGGGCCGGCCCGAACGCCGGGTTCGACCTGCCGGCCCGGCCGGCCACCTACCGGCTGGAGACCCGCGCCACCCGGGCCACCTCGGACCTGAGCACCGAGATCAGCGCCGCCTGGACCTTCCGGTCGGCGCCGAGCCTGAAGACCCGGGCCCTGCCGGTCACCGCGGTCCGGTTCGCGCCGGCGCTGGACGCCTCGGACGCGGCCCGCGGCGGCCGGGCCGTCATCCCGGTCCGGCTCGACCGGCAGCCGGGGTCGGCCGGTGTGGCCCGGCGGGTCGCGGTGGACGTGTCCTACGACGACGGCCGGACCTGGCGGGCGGCGAGCACCGTCGGGCTCGACGACCACTGGGTGACCACGTTGCGGCAGCCCGCCACCGGCTACGTGTCGTTGCGGGCGAAGGTCACCGACCTCGACGGCAGCACGACGACCCAGACGATCATCCGCGCCTACCGGCTGACGAGGTGACGTCGAGACGGCCGGAGCCGGCGGAGATCCGCACCTCCGGCCCACAGGACACGAGGACCGGCCCCGACGCTAGGCCTTGCGGCCGGCGAAGACCCACAGCCGCAGGGTGACGAACCGGGTCAGGCCGACCGTGGCGTTGACGCCGGCGATCAGCAGCACCCTCGCCCACCAGGCGTCGCCGATCGTGTCGCCCCACAGGGCCAGCGCGAGACTGGTCGCCACCAGCGCGGCCGCGGACAGCCCGTTGGTCAACCCGGGAACGGCGCATGCCGCCGGCTGATCAGCCGGCGGCATGCGGAAACCTTCGTGGTGGGGCGTCAGGCAGCGGGAACGCGGTCGAACGTCGGTGGCACGGTCAGCCACGTCGCCCGGTCGACCGGCCAGAACACGGTGAAGGCGCGGCCCACGACCGAGCCGGCCGGGATCGTCGCCTCCTGGATGTCGTGCCCGGACCGCCAGTGCTCGAGGGAGTCGGCGGACGCCTCGCGGTGGTCGCCCATCACCCAGATCCGGTCGCTGGGGACGGTGACGTCGAAGGGCTCACCGGCCGCCTGGTTGGGCACCCCGTCGGCGTCCTTGAAGAGGTACGGCTCGTCGAGGGCGTGGCCGTTGACCATGATGCGCTGCTCGGCGTCGCAGCACTGCACGTGGTCGCCGCCGACGCCGATGATGCGCTTGATGAAGTCTTCGCCCTCGTCGCCGGTCTGCCACTGCCGGGGCGCCTTGAAGACGATGATCTCGCCGCGCCGGGGGTCGCGGAACTCGTAGATGAGCTTGTTGACCAGCAACTTGTCGTCGATGTCGAGCGTGTGCTCCATCGAGGCCGACGGGATGAAGAAGGTCTGCAGCACGAACGTGCGCACGAGGAAGGCGACCAGGATCGCCACCACCACGAGGACCGGGAGCTCGCGCCAGAACGAACCGCGACGCTTCTCGGTCTTCTCGTCAGCCACGAACGGAGCGTACGCGGCCCACGCTCAGGCAGTTCCCTCCGGTCGGATCGGCAATTGTTGCCGAGGCGGCCGGGCCGACGTCACACCACCATGGTTACGGGCGCATCGTCGAGGACGGATACCTTTCACCCATGTATCGCTGGAACGAGCCGGGTGCGACGCCGACGGCCGGCGCCTGGCGGGACGCGTTCATCGACCTGCACGGGGCGAGCCGGGTCACGCTGACCGAGGCCGGTCCGTGGGCGGGCCGGCTGGAGTGGCAGCAGTCGCGTTCCTACGGCGTCGCGTTGTGTGGCAACGTCCGCGAGAAGTTCGTGCGGGAGCGGCGGCACATCCGGACCGATCCGCGCGGCGCGTTCGAGCTGCTGATGCCGACCGTGGGCACGGCCCAGGTGACCCAGGCCGGCGGCGCGGGGGCGATCCGGCCGGGCACCCTCGCGCTGTGTGATGTGGACCGTCCGTTCGAGTTCGCCCACGCGGAAGACTTCCAGTCGGTCGCGCTGATCTTCCCCGGCGAGGCGATCGAGCGCCGTCATCCCGCCGCGGCCCGCGACCCCCGGCCGCTCGACGGCACGGCGGGTGTCGGCCGGCTGATCCGGCAGACCGTGCTGACGCTGCAGGAGGAGCGGGAACAACTCTCCGAGGCCACCTTCGACCTGGCCTGCGAGCAGGTGCTCGACCTGGTCTGCCTGGCCGCCGAGGGCGCGTCCGACTCGGCGCCCGCGGCGCAGCGGAAGGAGGTCGAGGCGCAGATCCGGCAATACGTCCGCCGGCACGCCGCCGACCCCGGCCTCTCCATCGCCGGCATCGCACGGGCCCTGGGCTGGTCCGCGCGCTACCTCCAGGACGTGCTCCAGGCCGCGGGCACCACGTCCCGCGACCTGATCCGCACCGAACGGCTGCGCCTCGCCCGGACCCGGCTGGCCGGTCCCGCCTGGGACGACCGGTCGATCGCGCGGATCGCCTACGCGTCCGGGTTCGCCAGCCACGCGTCGTTCGCCACCGCCTACCGGCGCGAGTTCGGCGTGACGCCCCGCGAAACGCGTGCCGAACGCCAGGCGTGACCCCCCGGGCACGCCTGGCGGACGCTCGGCCTAGACCTGGACGGTCCCGCCGTCCACGAACAGCTCGATGCCGGTGACGAACCGGCTCTGCGCGGTGGCCAGGAAGAGCAGCACATCGGCCACGTCGTCCGGCTGACCGGCCCGGCCCAGCGGGATGCGCGACACCAGGTAGTCCATCACCTCGGCGCTGCCACCGATCGCGGTGCTGAGGCCCGGAGTGTCGATCGTGCCCGGGCTGACCGCGTTGACCCGGATGCCGCGGCCCTTGAGCTCGTTGGCCCAGGTGCGGGCGAACGAGCGCAGCGCCGCCTTGGTCGCCGAGTAGACGCCGAAGCCCTCCGGGCCCTCGACCGACCAGATCGAGGACGTCAGAATCACCGAGGCGTGATCGTTGAGCAGCGGCAGCGCCTTCTGCACGGTGAAGACGGTGCCCTTGACGTTCACGCCGAGCAGCAGGTCGAGGTGCTCCTCGCTGATCTGGCCGAGCGGCGCCACCTCGCCCACCCCGGCGTTGGCGAACAGCACGTCGACCCGGTTGCCGTCGGCGGCGATGCGCTCGTACAACCGGTCCAGGTCGGCCGGCTCGGCCACGTCACCGGCGACGCCGACCGCGCCCCGGCCGATCTCGTCGACCGCCTGGTCCAGCACGTCCTTGCGGCGCCCGGTCAGGTAGACCTGCGCGCCCTCCTCGGCGAAGCGGCGGGCGGCGCCCAGCCCGATCCCGGTCGAGCCACCGGTCACCACCGCGGTCTTGCCGTCCAGCTGTCCCACTACTGAATCCTCCATCGTCGACTACCCGTGCCTGTTCGACTCTGGCGGCTGACGATCGAGGGGTCTTTCGCCCCGGCGCACGGCACTTGCGCCCCGGCGCACAAACATCAGGCCCCTGGGGTACGCCTCGCGGCGGTGGCCTCGCGGTGGGCGGCGCTGCCCGCACGGTAGAAGAGGTATCCGCCGTGGCGCAGCACGTCGCCCTCGAAGTCACCGTCGGCCGTGAAGCCGCTGTCGTCCCAGTACTCGATGCGGGTGCCGGTCACCTCGTACCGGCCGGTGTAGGCGCCGGCCCGGTTGCCGCGGGCCTCGTCGTACCGCCCATCGGCCAGCAGCTCCTGCCGGATGTGGTTGTCCGCGGCTCAGCGCGGTTCGGCGCGCGATCGGTAACTTGTGGGCATGTCCCACACGCCTCGCTCGTACCACTCACCACTGCGCGAGCAGGACGCGCAGCGTACGCAGGAATTGATCCTCTCCTCGGCCCGCGAGCTGTTCGTCACTCAAGGTTATTCGCGGGTCACGATGTCCGACATCGCCGCGGCGGCCGGCATCGCGGTGAAGACGGTGTACGCGAGCGTGGGCACGAAGGCCGCGGTCCTGGAGTTCCTGCTGGCCTTCGACCCGGCGCACGCCCGGCTC
Source organism: Actinoplanes sp. NPDC051470 (assembly GCF_040682035.1). Lineage (NCBI taxonomy): Bacteria > Bacillati > Actinomycetota > Actinomycetes > Micromonosporales > Micromonosporaceae > Actinoplanes > Actinoplanes sp. NPDC051470. The sequence continues at coordinate 410,896 of NZ_JBFBAA010000002.1, read as the reverse complement.
GCCGAGGTGGACAGGCGGGTCACCAAGGCCGCCGGACTCGAGCCGGCCATCGCCCTCACGGCCGGCAGCGCGCGGGCGGACAACGAGCGCCTCCGGCCGTCGATCGATCTGCTGTACGCGTCGATGGCCAGCGACGAGGGCGCCCGGCAGGCCTGGAACAGCGTGGTGGCCGGCTGCCGTCAGGCGTTGCGCGCGATCGCCGGGCGGCTCGTCGAGCACCGGCTGGTGTCCGCGCACCTCGACGTCGGCGCGGTGGACGACCGGCTCTGGTTCTGCTTCGGCCCGGCCGCCTGGCGGACTCTCATCACCGAGTGCCACTGGTCCTACGAGGACGCCGAGCGTTTCCTGCGCCGCCAGGCCGTCGCCATGCTGACCGAGCCGCCCGACCAGCGCGCCTGAGGCTCCGGCGCGCCGGTCGGGCGGGGGCGGTCAGCGGAAGGTGGTCAGCCTGGCCGGATCCACGGGCGGCACCTCATGCCTAACCGGCGGCGTCGGCGAGCTGCCTAGGCATGCCCTTGGCAACTTCGATGCCAGGCGGATGCAATGAATTCTAACGTTGTAGATTAGATAGACGCAGCTCTATAGTCACGCCATGGGTTCGAGACGTGACTTTCTGAAGACAGCCGGTTTCGCGGTGGGCGGCGCGGTCGCCGGAACACCCTCGACAACGACGTTGCCGGCGACGGAGACCCTCGCCGGTTACGCGAGTCATACCTCGGACGGCCGCAGCGTGACCGTGACCAGCACCAGTGGTCAACGCACCCGGATCACCGCGTACGGCGGGCACATCGTCCGGGTGCGTCATGTCCGGGCCGGCGAGACGTTCTTCGCCGACGACCGCTACGAGATGGTCGACCCGGCCGCCCACGCCGGCCTCGGCGGCTCGCTGGCCGTACAGGAAAGCCCTGATGCTCTGACCATCACCACCGCCCCGGCCGCCGGCCTCAAGGTCGTGCTGCGGAAGAGTCCACTGCGGATCGCCTTCTACCGCCGCGGCGACGGGGCGCTGCTGGCCGGCGAGGACGCCACGCACAGCATGAGCTGGGGCGGAGAGAACAACAGCGTCGTCCGGCAGACCTTCGCCGCACCCCAGAAGGCCGAGCGGTTCGTCAAGGCCGGGCACGGCTTCTTCGGGCGGGCGCCGCGGGTCGAACGGACCGGCGAGATCGTCGCCCACAACTACGGGCTGGCCGGCAACCGCGGCGAGCAGTCACCCGCGATCGTGCAGATGTACCTGTCGTCACGCGGCTACGCGATCTTCGTCAACACCACCTTCGACACCACGTTCAACTTCGGCAACGGCGGGGTGTACGAGTTCTGGGCCGACGAGCACAACACCCCCGGCGTACGCCCGCAGATGGACTACTTCGTCATCAAGGGACCCCAGTTCGCCAAGCTGCTCGACCGCTACACCCAGCTCACCGGGCGGCCCCGCCTCCCCCGGCTGGGCATCTTCGGCCTGCAGATGTCGGACAAGAACTTCCCCACGGTCAGCGACCAGAACTGGTGGGTCACCAAGATCACCGAGATGCGCGGCCAGGGCTTCCCGCTCGACCTGCAGGTGCACGACAACCGCTGGCGGGCCGGCGGCGGCGGCTGGAACGGCTCCTGGTTCGAGTTCGACGCGCAGCGCTGGCCCGACCCGGCCGGGTTCAAGCGGTGGGCCGACGAGCAGGGCATCCTCACCTCGCTCGACTACAACCGCAACAACTCCCACCTGATGGCCGGCTGGAAACCCGGCCCGCCGCCCGGCTACAGCTTCCAGCCGGCCGACATCACCGGGGTGTCCGAGAACGACTCGGTGCCCGACTGGTCCAACCCGGCCACCCGCGAGTGGATCTGGAACGTGTTCTGGACCAAGGCGCTGAACCCGGCGCTCCGCTTCCCCGGCGACGCGTTGTGGCTCGACGAGCCGGACGAGATGGGACCCATCCCGTACGCCGCCCTCACCGCCAACGGCCAACGCTGGTCCGAGCTACGCAACGCGTACTTCCTCTACCTGGCCAAGGCGGCCGGCCAGGAAGGGTGGGACCAGCACATCGGCCCCGGCCGGCGCCCGTTCATCTTCAGCCGCGGCGCCACGGCCGGGCAGCAGCGGTACGGCCACCTGTGGACCGGCGACACCCAGTCCACGTACGGCGAGATGCAGCAGCAGATCCGCGGGATGCTCAACGCCGGGCTCGGCGGCTTCCCGTACGGCAACGTCGACGGCGGCGGCCACAACGGCAACCCGATCCCCCCGGACATGTACCGCAACTGGGTCGCCGCCTGGGGCGCCCTCTCGCCCATCTGGCGGCCGCACGGCTACGGCGACACCCTCGTGCTTGGGCGGCGCGCTTCCCGCTGGCCGACCGACCAGCCCGCCGCCGAGAGCGACGACTTCCTGCGCTACAGCCGCCTGCGCTACACCCTGCTGCCGTACGTCTACACCATCGCCCACGCCGCCCACGCCACCGGCATGCCGATGGCCCGCGCGATGATCATCGACCACCAGTACCAGCCGATGGCCTACTCGCACGACCAGCAGTACCTGTGGGGCCCGTCGATCCTGGTGATGCCGGTGACCACCGGGGTCGACGGCGCGACCCAGCGGGTCTGGCTGCCCGGCGGCGAGACCTGGTACGACTTCTGGACCGACGCCAAGACCGTGGGCTCGGACACCACCGAGAAGGCGCAGGTCACCCGGCCCGGCGAGATCATCATGTACGTCAAGGCGGGCGCGCTCCTCCCCCGCTACCGGTACGCCCAGAGCACCGCCTTCCTCGACAAGACCCACCTCGAACTGGACGTCTACACCGGCAAGGACGGAACGTTCAGCCTGTACGAGGACGACGGCGTCACCGAGGAGCACCGCACGGCCGCGGCGCGCGGCGTGACCGACCTGTCGTACGCCGACGCCACGCTGACGGCCACTATCTACCAACCAGTCGGTAACTACCGCGACGCCCCGGCCGAGCGCCGCTACGTCGTCCGCTTCCACGGCCTCTCCACGCCGGTCGGGATGCGGGTCGACGACTTCCCGCCGCTGCCCGCGTACACCAGCGAAACCGCCGCGGTCGTGGCCGGCTCCGGCCAGGCCTGGGACCCGGACCGCAAGATCCTGTCGGTGGTCACCCCACGGATCGGGGTACGGGCCGGCGGCAGCAGCGTCGCGGCCACCATCCGGCCGACCGGCCAGCCGTTCCCGGCCGTCACCGGTCCGGTCGTGTACCCGGCCGAGAACGCCGCGCTGACCGGCGTGGCCATCGGGACCCAGCACCGGGACTACACCGGCAACGGCTACGCCGACTACACCAACGCCACCGGCGACCACGTCGAGTGGACGGTCACCGTCGCGGCGGCCGGCGCACACACCCTGACCTTCCAGTACGCCAACGGCGGCTCGGCCGACCGGCCCCTCGTCGTCTCGGTCAACGGCACGACGGCGGCCGCCGCGCTCGCCTTCCCGCCGACCGGCGGCTGGACCCTCTGGCGGACCGCCACCCTGACGACGAACCTGCCGGCCGGCACGGTCCGGATCCGCGCCACCTCCACCGGCGCCAGTGGAGGCAACATCGACTGCCTGTCCCTCGAACGCTCGACCGGCGCCTGAACCCGGGCGCACCGGCCGACGTTGGTCAGGTCATGAGCGAGCTCGACATGAACGGCGCCGAGGCGATCCTTCGGACGCTGATCGACAACGATGTGCGGGTCTGTTTCGGCAACCCCGGAACGTCCGAGATGCAATTCGTGGCTGCGCTGGAACGGCACCCGGAGATGCACGGCGTGCTGTGCCTCTTCGAGGGGGATGCGACCGGGGCCGCGGACGGCTACGCCCGGATGACCGGCCGGCCCGCCGCCACCCTGCTGCACCTCGGCCCCGGGCTCGGCAACGGGCTGGCCAACCTGCACAACGCCCGCCGGGCCGGCTCCCCCGTGCTCAACCTCGTCGGTGACCACGCCGCCGGCCACAAGCCGCTGGACGCCCTGCTCGACTCCGACATCGACGCGGTGGCGGCCACGGTCTCGGCCTGGGTGCACCGGCCGGAACACCCGTCCGCCGTCGGCCACGACGTCACCGCCGCGCTCGCCGCCACCCTGGGCGGTCCGGCCGACGAGCACACCACGGGCACGTCCGGGCGGGTCGCGACGCTGATCGTGCCGGCCGACGTGTCCTGGTCCGGCGGCGGCCGGGCCGCGCCCGCGCTGCCACCGCCGGCGCCGCCCGGGACGGCGGTGACCGCCGGCGCCGTGACCAAGGTGCTGACCGGCGACGAGCCGGTGGCCCTGCTGCTGGACGGCGACGCGCTGACCGATGCCGGGCTGCGGGCCGCCGACCGGATCGCGCAGGCCACCGGGGCACGGTTGTTCTGCCCGACCTGGCCGGCCCGGCTGCGGCGCGGGGCCGGCGTCCCCGCGGTGACTCCCCTGGCCTACCGCGGCGAGGACGTGCGCCGCCAGTTCGACGGCATCCGGCACGTCGTCCTGGCCGGCGCACGCACGCCGGTCGCCTCGTTCGCCTACCCGGGCCGCGAGGGCGCCCTGATCCCGGCCGGGATCGACGAGCACGTGCTGGCACCGGAGTTCACCCCGGTCGCGGACACCCTGCACGATATCGCCGACCTCATCGCGGCCGGCGTGCCGCCGCGGGGCGCCTCAGCCGGTGTCCCCGCCGTCGCGGACGGAAGCCTGACCACCGTGAACTGGGCGCCGGTGGTCGCCGCGGCGCTGCCGGACAACGCGGTCGTGTGCGACGAGTCCATCACGGCCGGCCTGGTGAATCTGGCCGCGTCATTCGCGGGCGCGCCGGCGCACGACGCGCTCGGGCTGGTCGGTCTCGCCGTCGGCCAGGGCCTGCCCCTGGCCGCCGGCGTCGCGATCGCCTGCCCCGGACGGCCGGTGGTCTGCCTGGAGGCCGACGGCAGCGCGATGTACACGATCTCGGCGTTGTGGATCTACGCCCGGGAGAACCTGGACGTCACCGTGGTCATCCTCAACAACCGCTCGTACGCGATCCTGCGCGCCGAGCTCGACCGCGTCGGCGCGGGCGACCCGACCGGCCGGGCCCGGCGCATGATCGACCTGTCCGGGCCCGGCCTCGACTTCGTGGCGCTGAGCCAGGGCATGGGCGTCCCGGCGACCCGGGCCCGCACGGTGCGGGAATTGCGCGAGCAGTTCGCCGCCGCGGTCGCCGCGCCCGGCCCGCACCTGATCGACGCGATCCTCGAAGATCCGGCCTGACCGCGGAGGCCGGCAGCGTCAGGCCGGTGCCTAACCTCGGCGCCGGCCGGAAGTAGGCATTGAATGCCGACGCGGGTCCTCGCTCGGGTGCTCGATTCTCGGACCCATGGATCTGCAACTGGCTGGTAAGCGCGTCCTGGTGACCGGCGCGAGCAAGGGCATCGGGCTCGCGACGGTCCAGGCCTTCGTCGCCGAGGGCGCCGTCGTGGTCGGGGCGTCGCGGAGCCGGACGAGATCGCCCGCGCGATCCTCCTGCAGTGCTCGCCGGCCATGCCGAGCCTGGTCGGCACGAACCTGATGGTCGACGGCGGCTCGTTCAAGGCGACGTAACACTTGGCCGTGCAACAAATCGGCCGCCACCTTCATCCTCCGGGCTGAGTCGACAGTCTTCAGTGGAGTGAGCTAGCGGGGGTCGGGCCTGCTGGCGACAGGCGTGCCGCGCACCGAGCTCTGGTCTCGGCCGGCCTGGTCGTGCTGCCGGCCATCGTGGCGCCGGACGCGCCCGACACGATCACGGTCACCGCCGAGGAGCGAGCGGCCGCCACCTCCTGAGCAAACCTTCCTCCAGCCGCCGCCGGTTCACCGCCCGGCGTCGGAGCCCGCCCCCGGATCTGGGCGGGCTCAGCGGCTGACCGGCTCGGTCGCCTCCGCGGTGGTGTGCGCCGGCCCGGCGGCGACCGCGGGCGCCGGGTGCTCGTAGCGGCGGACCAGCAGGACCAGGCCGGCCAGGACGAGCGCCAGCACCGGAAACCAGCCGAGCCGGGCGGCGACCCAGCCGGGGTCGACCGGCCGGTCACCGAGGCCGGGCAGCGTGCCGAACCGGCGGGCGACCTCCGAGACGCCGGCCAGCGCCACCTGGTGCCAGCAGAAGATGCTCATCGCGCTCAGGTTGAGCGCCGCCACCACGGCCCAGATCCGGGGCCGCCGCAGGAGCCGCTCGATCCGGTCGCGCAGCAGCAGCGCGGCGCCGGCCTGGATCGCGGCCAGGGCCGGAACCATCAGCGACGGCGGGTTCGAGTTGGAGCGGGTGGAGCCGGTCACGCTCACGATGCTCACCGGGTACTTCAACGCGACCAGCAGGAACATGAACAGCGCCAGGCCACCGGCGAGCAGGCCGGCCGCGACCCGGCGGTCGACCCGCCCGGCCGACCAGGCCACGCCCAGCTGGTAGGCGAAGCCCCAGGCCGGCAGGACGCTCAGATACCCGACGAGGGCCGGCTCGACCGCCGGGCCGAAGCGCACCAGGTCGACCACGGCCACCACGCCGACCAACGCCACGACCACGCCGAGCCCGCCGCGCCGGTCGAGCCTGAGCGCGTACGGCGTAAGGGCGGTGACCACCGCGTACAGGACCATGAACCACAACGGCTGCAGGAACAGCACCACGGTGGTCCGCGCGGTGCCGGCGCCGAGCCCGAGGATGCCGAGCAGTGGCAACACCGCGATCAGGATCACCGTCGCGGCCACCACGGGCCGCCCGATCCGCCCCAGCCGGCGACGCATCCAGGCGGCGTCGGTCTCGCCGCGAGACCGGGCGCGGCGGAGTCCGGCCGCCGCCGTGTAGCCGCCGACCAGGAAGAACAGGCCCAGCAACTGGGAGAACCAGGTCAGCGGATGCAGCCACTCCTGGTAGCGCAACGGACTGTCGATCCGCAGGCCACCGGCCGGTGTCGCGACGAGCGCGCCGACCAGCCAGTGCCCACCCACGACGCCGAGGATGGCCAGCGCCCGGAGCCCGTCGATGAACCGGTCGCGTTGTCGCACCACGATTCCTCCCGTCGGCATCTCGTGCCACCGACGTTAGGGAGGATCACGGCGACGATCGATGGAGCTGACACCCCGGCGCCGGTAGGGGTAACACCCGTCTTTCTACCAGCCGGCCACCATGAACGGGTCGCCGGCCAGGGACGCCTTGATCTTGGTGGTCCATTCGTCGGCGAGAACCTCGGTCCTCCCGGCCTCCAGCCCGTCCAGGCCGGCGCGGACAGCGTCGGCGGGGTCGCCCTTCGGCCCGTCCATGAAGGCGGTCAGGTCGGTGTCGACGGTGCCCAGGTGCAGCGCGGTGACCTGAGTCTTCTGGCCGGCGAGCTCGACCCGGACGTTGTTGGTCAGGCCCCACTCGGCCGCCTTGGCCGTGGAGTGGCCGGTGACGCCGAGCAGGGCGAACCACGACAGCGCGGACAACACGTTGAGCATCGCGCCGTCCGCGAGGCCGGGTGCGAACGCCCGGATCACCCCGAGGGTGCCCCAGAAATGGGTCTCCATCTCGTGGCGCAGATCATCCAGATCACCGGTGACCAGCGAGGCGGCCGTGCCGACGCCGGCGTTGTTGATCAGCAGGTTGACGTCGGGCGCGGCCTCGCGGGCGGCCGCGATCGAGGCCGGGTCGGTGATGTCGAGACGCAGCACCGTCGCACCCGGGATGTCGACCGTCTCGGGACGACGGGCGGTGGCGTACACCTTGGCCGCGCCGCGCTCGAGCAACTGGGTGGCGAAGTGGCGGCCGAGGCCACGGTTGGAGCCGGTGACCAGGGCGGTTGCTCCAGAAATCTGCATGGCGCCTCTCTCGGGCGTGATGGGACATCGCTCCGCGGCCGGGCCGGGGCAGGCCGCGGCGACCACTCGATGGGGTCGTGTGTCGGTTCCATCGTGTTCCGCGGACGGTGCGCTCACATCGGCAAGAGTTGCCTACAGCCCTGCCGATCGCCGAGGATGGCGGCTCCCCAGCACCAGGAGTCACTGGCCGAGGCCCACCGGCAATTGTCCGGAAGTTTCGGACGTTGACACCGAATGTTTCGGACGATTACGTTGCCGACATGACCATCGTGTTTCACGTTGCCACCAACGGATCCGACGACGCCGAGGGCTCGGCGGAACGGCCGTTCCGCTCGATCAACAAGGCGGCCGACGCGGCCCGTCCGGGCGACACCGTCGTCGTACATTCCGGGGAGTATCGGGAATGGGTGACGCCGCGGCACGGCGGGCTGAGTGACAACCGCCGGATCACCTACACGGCGGCCGACGGCGAGCACGTCGTGATCAAGGGGTCGGAGCGGGTCACCGGCTGGGTGGCGGAGGCCGGCACGGTCTGGCGCGCGGAGGTGCCGAACTCGCTCTTCGGCGACTTCAACCCGTACGCCGAGGAGGTCGCCGGCGACTGGGTCGTCTACCCCGAGGGCGCGCCGCACAAGCACCTCGGCGACATCTACCTGAACGGCCGCAGCTTCTTCGAGGTCGCCGCCCGCGCCGAGCTGGACGATCCGCCGCTGCGCACCGAGGTGACCGACCACTGGACCGACCTGCCCGACCAGGTTCGCGACCCCGAGCAGACCAAACTCGTCTGGTACGCCGAGGTGGGCGCCGACACGACCACCATCTGGGCCAACTTCCAGGGCGCCGACCCGAACGCCGAGCTGACCGAGATCAACGTACGCCGATCGGTCTTCTCTCCCTTGGTTCCGCACCTCGACTACATCACCGTGCGCGGCTTCGAGCTGGCCCAGGCCGCCTCGCCCTGGACCCCGCCGACCGCCGACCAGCCGGGCCTGATCGGGCCGAACTGGGCCAAGGGCTGGATCATCGAGGACAACGTCATCCACGACGCGAAGTGTTCGGCGATCTCGATCGGCAAGGAGGCGTCGACCGGGCACAACTTCGCCAGCGAGCGCGGCGACAAGCCCGGCTACCAGTACCAGCTCGAGTCGGTGTTCGCCGCCCGGCAGATCGGCTGGGACCGCGAGCACATCGGCTCGCACGTCATCCGCCGCAATCACATCTACGACTGCGGCCAGAACGGCATCGTGGGCCACCTCGGGTGCGTCTTCTCCACCATCGAGGACAACCACATCCACCACATCGCGATCAAAAGAGAGTTCTACGGGTACGAGATCGGCGGCATCAAGCTGCATGCGGCGATCGACGTGGTGATCCGGCACAACCGCATCCACGACTGCTCGCTGGGCGCCTGGCTGGACTGGCAGACCCAGGGCACGCGCATCACCCGCAACGTCTTCTACCGCAACAACCGCGACCTGTTCGTCGAGGTCAGCCATGGTCCCTACCTGGTCGACCACAACCTGCTCGGGTCGCGGGCATCGTTCGAGTCGTTCAGCCAGGGCGGCGCGTTCGTCGGCAACCTGTTCGCCGGCACGCTGCTCGCCGAGCCGGTGATGGACCGGGCCACCCCCTACCACCGGCCGCACACCACCCAGGTCTCCGGCTACGCGGTGATCCGCGGCGGCGACGACCGCTTCATCGGCAACGTCTTCCTCGGCGGAGATGTCGGCGCCGCGTACGGCGCCGGCGCCCAGCCCGTGGCCACCCCCGGGTACGGGCTGTCCGGCTACGACGAGCACCCGGCGTCGTTCGAGGAGTACCGCGCCCGCCTCGACGCCCAGCCGCCCGGCGACCACCAGAAGTTCATCCCGGTGCTCCAGGCGGTCTACGCCCGCGACAACGTGTACGCCGCCGGCGCGACCCCGTTCGCCGGCGAGACCGGCGGCCACGTGATCGGCGACGCGACCGTGTCGGTGGTGGACGACGGCGACGAGGTCTACCTGGAGACGACCCTGCCGGCCGCCTTCGACGACGCCCGCGTCGGCGTGGTCGGCGGCCGGGACCTGCCCCGGGTGCGCTTCGCCGACGCCGACTTCGAGGAGCCGGACGGCCGCCCCGCGGTCATCGACGTCGACCTGACCGGCGCCCGGCGCGCCGCCGGCGAGACGGCCGCCGCGGGCCCGATCGCCGCGCTCGCCTCCGGCACCGGCCGGGTGCGGGTCTGGTGACCGCCGGCGGTCACTTCCGCTTGTGCATCTTCTCGGTGATGGACGCCTTGACGGTCTGGGCGCCCGTGTAGGCCGAGTAGGCGGACCGGTACAGCGGGTACCAGTTGCTGCACGGCACCTCCCAGGTGCCGAGCAGTTGCTTGTACTGGCCGCCGAACGATTTCTTGAACTCGGTGAGGCCCGCCCACTCGTGGTCGGGCTGGTCGGGCGGCGCCACACCGAGGGAGTCGAAGGTCCGCTGGCCCTGTTCCTTGGCGTCGAGGATCATCGTGGCCCGCATGATCGCGCCGGGGTGCAGATGCCGGGCCTTGTGCAGGCTGCCGGAGTGCGCGACGTGCCGAGTCGTCGGGCTGTCGAAGACGATGGCCGCGGACACCGGATCGTTCTCGTGCCAGGCGGTGTAGAGGGTCGCCGCGTTGCGCTCGGTCAGGGTGCGCGCCATCTGCACGAAGTAATGGTTCGGGTGCTGCACGATCTTGTTGTGTTCCGCGACCTCCTGCAGCATCCGCAGCAGGATCGGCACGTCGGCGATGTTCCGGCCGCCGACGATCCGGATGCCTTTCTTGTGCGCGTTGCGGTATCGCTGCCGGTTGTTCTTGGAGAACTCGGCGATCAGCTCGTCCCGTGACTTGCTCAGGTCCTGGACCCAGAGCAGCGAGGGCACGATCTCCCGGATCGCCGGCCGGTGTCCGAGCCGTTCGAGGTCCTCGGTCCGCAGCGGGACGTACGGTTCCACCCGGACGAACGAGGCGCCCTGCTCGCGGCCCAGGGCCTGGAGCGCGTGCACCGCGGCCACATAGCTCTCCTCGTCCACGGCCGTGGGACCGTACGGGCAGTACAGCCGGGTGGTCCGGTTCGTCCGCTCGAGGATGGCCAGGCCCTGCCAGCCGTCCCCCCGGCCGAAGAAGACCTCGTGACCGAGCGCCTTCTTGAAGGCCCCCCAGTGGGTGCTCTGCAGGAATTGGCCGTCCTGCGCGAACAGGTCACGATCCCAGGAGTCGTCCGGCAACTCCACCTGCCATTCGGCGTACGAGGGTCCGGGCATCAGGGTGCGGAGCCTTTCCAGACGACGGGCAAGAGGCCCATAGCACGGTACTAGATCTGATCCAGACGTAACTTGTCGTGTTTGCGCACCGCACCCGGAACCATCGTCGTGGCGGCGATCAACTACGGTGGCCCGGTTCACCCCGACATGCTCGACGGGAGTCCCGATGTATCGCCCAACCCCCGCCGAGGGCGCCTCACCGACCGACGACACCGTGGAGATCCCGGTCATCGAGCCGGCTGCGGCGACGGCGGAACGCACCACCGCCTCGAACAGCCTCGCCATGGCCGCGGGCAGTCTGGTCAGCCGGATCACCGGATTTGCCCGGACGGTCATGATCGGCGCCGCCCTGGGCGGCACCGTCGGCGGGCTGGGCGACGCGTACACGACGGCCCAGGTGTTGCCCGGCCAGATCTACGAGCTCGTGCTCGGTGCGGTCGGGACGAGCGTGCTGGTGCCGATGCTGGTACGCCGGCGTAAGAACGAACCGGACGGCGGCGAGGCGTACTCCCAGGGCCTGCTGACCTTCGCGGCGGTGATCCTCGCGGCGGCCGCGGCCCTCGCGGTGCTCGCCGCTCCCCTGCTCACCGCGGTGTACGCCGGCTCCCGGCCGGAGAGCTATCAAGACCTGGTCACCGTGCTGTCGTACCTGATGCTCCCGATGCTCTTCTTCACCGGCATGTCGGTGATCATCGGGGCGGTGCTGAACGTCCGCGGCCAGTTCGCGGCGCCGATGTGGGTGCCGATCATCAACAACCTCACGGTGATCGCGGCCTGCGGCGTCTTCATCGGCCTCCTCACCGGCCGGGTCGACACGACACGGATGACCCCCGCTCAGATCCTGGTGATCGGCGGCGGCACCCTGATCGGCATGGCCGCCCAGACCGTCGCGCTGCTGCCGGCGCTGCGCAAGGTCGGTTTCCGGTGGCGGTTCCGCTGGCAGCCACGGTCGCTGGGCCTGGGTGAGCTGGCCCAGCTCGGCGGCTGGATGCTGCTGTTCGTCGCGGCCAACCAGGTCGCGGTCTTCGCCGTCGTGAAGCTGCTCAACACGACCGACGCCGGCGCCGGCGCCGGCCTGCTGATCTACAACAACGTGTTCCTGCTGGTCATGATGGCGCACGGCGTCATCGGGGTGTCCGTGATGACCGCGCTGCTGCCGCGGATGAGCGCCGCCGCCGCCGACGGCCGGCTCCGCGATCTGGGCGGCGACGTCGCCCGCGGCATGCGTACCGTGATAGCCGCGGAGGCCCCGGTCGTCGTCGTCTACGCCGTGCTGGCCGTCCCCCTCTCGGTGGTGCTGTTCCGGTGGGGCGCCTTCAGCGCCGACGAGGCCGAGGCCACCGCCCGGGTGCTCGCCGTGGGCGCGCTGGCCGTCCTGCCGCTGTCGCTCGGCTACCTGGCCAACTTCTCCTTCTACGCGCTGCGCGGCAACCGGACCGTGGCGCTGATCAACGTGGTCGCCGTCGCGGCCCGGGTGGGCATGCAGATCGCCTTCGTGGCCATGCTCGACGATTCTCGGACGGCGATGTGGCTGATGCTGGGCACCGCGCTGTCCTACTTCGTGGGCGACGCCATCTCGCTGACCCTGCTCCGGCGCCGGGTCGGACGGCTCGGCCTGCGCGCCACCGCCGCGGCCGGGCTGAGGATCGCCGGGGCCGCGGTCGTCGCCGCCGGCCTGGGCTGGCTCGTCCTGCGGCTGCTGCCCGGCGGTCCGCAGCCGTCGTTGGGGGCGGCCCTCCTCCAGCTCGCGGTCGGCGGCGTGGTGATCCTGGTGACCTACCTGGCCCTCGCCCGGGCGCTCCGGGTCAACGAGATCACCGCCCTGCTGGCGATGGTCCGTCGCCGGCTCGGCCGCTGAGGGCGTGGGTTACGGCGGCGGGATCGCCGGGGTGTGCCGGGCGCGGACCGGGATCCGGGTCGTGCCGTTCAGGATGGCGAAGTCGGCGGTGAGGTGCACGACCACCTCGCCGTCGGCCGGTGCGGCGGCGGACTCCAGGCCGAGAGCCAGGTCGTAGGTCCACCCCGGCCCGGCCTCGACCTCGCCCGGCCCGGCGACCACCTCGGACCAGTCGCCGGCCGGCTCGTAGTAGCCGCGCCACGCCACCGCCCGCACCGCGATGGCGCTCAGGTCGAGACGCACCGGGTCGGCGCCCCGCTGGATCAGCCGGGCGACCCCGGGCGCGGGGTGGGACACCGCCACCGCGGCGCGCGGAAAGTCGGTCAGCCGGTCGAGCAACCCTCGAGCGGTGGCGGCGAGGCGCGGCCAGCCGTCCGTACCGTCGGAAATCCCCGCGATCGAGACCGGGCCGGTCGCGTCCAGCTCGAGCACCTCCTGGGCCGAGTCCGGCCGCGCCGGAACCTCGGGGGCGACCGGGCCGACGGCCTCGACCGCCGCTCGGACCGACGCCAGCTCGGCCTCCGGCAGCCGGCCGGCGAACCAGCCCGCCCCGCCGTCGCTGACGCTGCGCCAGCCGGACAGCGCGCCGTCGTCGCCGACCTCGACGCTCTCGGCGACGGCCGGTGACTGGCTGCCGTCCGCGATCACGAGACGCAGGATCATCGGCGCTTCGCCTCCCAGGTGCCGCCCAGTGCCCGGCCGAGGATAGCCATGAACTCGGCGATGTGACGTGGTTGGGTGCCGTGGTCGTGCGGGTCGTTCACCCGGCCGGGGTCACCCATGATGGATCCGCTGGAGTAGCTGAACGTCTGGATCGTCTCGTACCGGTCGCTGTCGTTGGGCAGCGCGACGTCGAGGTCGTGCAGCAGCTCGCCGGTGAGCGCCACCGCCGGCTGGGCCGGCACGGGCGGCGGGCCGGGTACCGCGGCCACCGCCGGAACGGTTCCCGGGCCCAGCTTCCGGTATTCCTCGACCACCTGCTGGGCGAACGCGCCGCCGGTGACCCCGGCCGTGTTGCTGGCGGCGAGCGCGTTGGCCGAGCTGCGGGCCATGATCGCGGCCCGGAGGTTGGCGGCGACGGTCGCGGCGACCAGGCCGGCGCCGGCCGTGTCGCCGACCGGTGGCTCGTGCCCGGTGACCCGCACGTAGTCGCCGGGGTGCAGCTGGTACTCGTCCTGGAGGCCGATCAGGTGGCCGAACTCGTGCGGGATGGTCGAGGCCGCGTTGGCGTCGGCCACGAACCACTCCCCGGCGTTGGCGCGTCCCGTACCCGGCTTGACCTGCACCGTCATCGCATCGCCGCCGGAGCCGCGGGTCATCCGGAAGTCGACCGGCATCTTCTTGCCGGACACGCTGTCGACGCCCATGTACTGGTTCCACACCGCCTCGACGAAGCCGAACCACGACCCGGGCGCGGGCAGCCCGACAAAGTTGACCTTGACGGTGACCTGCATCTTGGTCGGCAGGATCTCCCACGAGTACCGCGACGCGCTGGCCCCGACCATGCTGTACGTGTGTCCGCCGACCTCCTCGGTCCACTGCCGCTCGACGGCGCCGGTCATCGATCCGGGCGCCACCGTGTCGAGCGCGTCCCAGGTGGCCTTGTCGGCGGTGCCGGTGCCGGGCAGCGGCGGCACCCGGGAGGTCTGGAAGGCCTGCAACGCGGTCCGGGTGAGCGGCCCGAACGATCCGTCGACCTTCAGCGCGGGCGCGGCGCCGGCCGTGTTCAGCTTCTGCTGGAGTTCCTTGACGGCCGGGCCCTGGGTCAGCCCGCCGACGCCGGTGACCGGGTGCAGCGAGGTGCCGGCGACCTGGGTGCCGAGCGAGTCGGCGGTGCCGCTGTTCGTCTTCTGCTCGACCGGGGTGGCGGACTGGCCCTCCGGCGCGATGAACCCGCCCCGCACCCCGGCGTCCAGGGCCGCCCACATGGCCGCGTCGACCACCCCCGTCGGGAAGCGGTTCAGCGTGCCGAACTCGTACTTGATCACGGCGACCCACATGGCGCCGTCGTAGACCGCGTTGATGGCCAGCCGGGGCGAGGCGCCGAGGGCGTTGAGCTTCTGCTGGGCGAAGCCGACGTCGGGGCCGGTGGCGCCGAGCGAGAGCACGGTCCGGGCCGGTGGCGGCAGGGCCGCGAAGGCCGCGTCGAGGCGGGCCTTGGTGCCCGGGTCCAGGACGCCGGTCACCGGGGCGATGCCCTGGCTGGTCTGGAAGGTCCGCACCGCCGCCTCGGTCAGCGGGCCGTAGCGGCCGTCCTCGGTCAGTGGCTGCGCCGAGGCCTGCACGCGGCTGAGCTTCAGCTGCGCGTCGCGGACCTCCTCACCGTGGGCGCCCCCGCCGAGACCCGCCGGCGCCGGCGCCGCTCCCCCGCCACCCGGGGCCGGTGGCTCGCTGTCGCCCTCGACGAGCCGCGCGATCTGGGCATTTCCACCGAACATCGCCAGGTCAGGCAGGGCGGCCGGGCCCGACGGCGACCGTTGGATCATCCGCGCCAGGGCCGCGTTGCCCACGCCGGGCGTCATGATCGGCCCGGCGGTGTCCGGGTCAGGCTCGCGCACGTTCAGCGGACGCGGAACAGGTCGGGTCCGCTCGTCCGAGGCTTCAGGCACGGCACGGCTCCGATCAGTCCCGCCGGTTCAGGTGGCTGACCCGAGCATCGACCGTGGCGCGGCCGCGGCCAAGGGCGTTCGGGCGGCCTTTCGAGCAGATCAGCGGTAGGTCGGCACCGGCTCCGGCTCCGGCCGGGCGGTGACCGGGCTGGGGGCCGACCGGAAGGTCCACCATCGGTACAGCGCGTAGTTGAGGGCGAGCGTGGTGCCGGCGGCGAGGACGCGGGCCACCGGCAGCGCCAGCCCGAGCGCCTGGAACGCGAGGACCGCGCCCAGCGTCAGCACGAAGTCCAGCAGCACCTGAGGCAGGAACCGGATCAGCTGACGCCCGATCGGCCCGCGGTCGGCGTGAAAGGCGAAATGCCGGTTCAAGGCGAAATTCAGCGCGTACGTCAGCCAGAACGCGATGCTGACCACGGCGGCCGCCGGCAGGGGGGTGAACCGGTGCAGAATCGCGAGCAGCGTCAGATCGACGCCGAACCCGAGAGCCGCGAGGGCCAGGAATCTCGTCAGCGAGTGACGGGCGAGCTTCTGAAGCCGGCGCACGGGACGCAACACTAGCCAATGATCGCCTGGCGTCAGGCTGAGCCGGCCTTACCCAGCCGGTCGTCCAGGGCGCGGCCCTCGGCGGCGGTGATCGCGGGGCCGCTGATCGGCTGGCCGAGGGCCTCGGCGAGGTCGCGCAGCCGCAGGTCGATGGCGGCCTCGACGAGCTCGGTCCACTCGGCCAGCGACTCGCGGGCCCGGCGCCAGGCGGTCAGCAGCACGCAGCCGGCGATGATCAGCGCGGGCCACCAGAGCACCCCGGGCAGCAGGTAGAGGGCGCCCCAGCCGATCAGCGTGACCGCCTCGGTGTAGCGCGTGCGGGCGTCGGCGATCGGGCGGCGGGCGTCCTCGGTCAGCAGCAGCCACAGCCGCGGCCAGAGCAGCGACGCGGTGAGATGGTACTGGGCGCGGACCCGGGCCTCGACCAGGCGCACCCGCTCGCCGAGCCAGGTCGGCCGCTGCGGCAGGTAGGCCGGGACGGCGGGCTGCCCGGCGCGTCGGGCGGCGGCGAGGGCCCGGGACCGCCGCGAGAAGCGTGAGCGCACCAGGCGGTCGCCGGTCAGGAACCAGCCCCGCATGAACCAGCGCTGGATCAACCGGCCCAGCCCGGCCGCCGTCGTCCCGGTCACCCCGGCCGCGGCGACGACCAGCACCACGACGAGCACCAGGCGGGCCGGGTCCTTGATCAGGCCGCGACCGGTCCGCCCGGCCCACCCGACCAGCCGGCCGTGGTCGAGCGCCTGGCCGTGCCGGAGCACCAGGGCGACCGTCACGACCGCGACGAACACCAGGCCGGGCAGCAGCACCGCGGTCACCCAGCGGCCGCTGACCCGCTTGCCGACCTCGGTCAGGACGCCGATCATGCCGGCCGCATCGGCGTGCCGAACGCCGCGCAGAGCGGCGGGTGGCCGTCGTCGTCGCGGGTGGACCGCCGGTTGCACCGGTCCTGGGGACAGACGTAGGCGCCCACGCCGAGGCCGGCGCCGCCACCCCACCCGGGCAGCCGCGCCATGCCGACCGTGGGCCGGTCCGACCAGGTGCGCTGCTCCTCGCCGTACTCCTCGGGCTGCCACTTGCGCAGCGCCGGCCGGGCGGATCCACCGCCGCTGACCCGTTCGACGTCACGGTTCAGCCGGTCCAGCACACCCTCCTGCCGGGCCCGGTCGCGCAGGGCGGGCAGCAGCGTGCACCAGGCGGCCAGGACGTCGGCCTCGGATTCCACCGGTACGGCCTCCTCGGATCAGGGGACCACGATCGTATCGACGGATGCTCTACTGTGGGTGCGCGGGCGATCACCGGGGAGGCGGCCGTGGGGAGTCAGGCGGCCGCGGCGCTGCGCGAGGCACGTGAATGGCTCGCCCGGGTCGACCGGAACCACCGGGTCGCCGACATCGAGCCGGCCTTGCGGGCGGGTGACCAGGCGGTGCGAGCCAGTGCCCCGGGCACCCCGGAGCGCTTCGAGGCGCTGATCGTGAACGCCGACATCCGAGGGCGACGGTTCGAGTCGACCGGCCGTCCGGGCGACCTGGCCGAGTGCGTCCAGATGCGCGGCGACCTGCTGACGATCGCCCGGACGCAGCGTCCCGACCTGGTTACCGACCTGCTGTTCGCCTTCGCCTACGCGTCCCTGGAGCTCGGCCGCCGCACCGGGGACCAGCGGTCGGTCGAGCTGGCTCTGGTCGCCGCCCAGGAGATGCACGATGTCGCCTCCGAGCTCGGCGCCCCCGATCTGCACGCCGCCGTGGCGACGGCCATCCGCCTCGGCGTGCCCATGCTCCCGGCCGACCACCCCGATCGGGCGGCGCTGGCCGCCGTGCGGGGCTCGTCCCTCATCCAGCTGATGGTCACCACGGGCGACCTGACGCTGCTCGACGAGGCGGCCGAGCAGATCGACCGGGCCGTCCGCCTCTGTCCGCCGGGCGACCCGAACATGATGTCGTTCCTCATGCTGCGCACCGATGTGCGCCGGCTGCGGTACGACAGCGAGCAGACCCTGGACGCCCTCGACGCCCTGCGGGACAGCGCCCGGCAGGCACTCGACCACAGCCCGGCCGGACACCCCGCGCACGAGGCCACGCTGTACAACCTCGGCCTGGTCCACCGGGACCGCTACCGGATGCTGGGCCAGCGGGCCGATCTGGACGGCGCGGCGCACTACCTCCGGATGGTGGCCGACCGGACCCGGAACCCGGCGACCCGGGACGCCGCACGCAACGCCCTGACCGAGGTCGAGGCCCTGCGCGGCCCCCAGCCCGCGGTCCCACCGGGGCTGAAGTTCGTCGGCACCTCCGCCGACGCGCCGCAGGGTCCGCCCGAGCTGGCCGGCGACGACCCGGGCGAGGTCCTCCGGCACACCGGCGTCATGCGGGAGCACCTGGAGGCGTACGAGAAGACCGGCGATCCCGGCCGGCTCGATCAGGCCTGTGCGTACGGACGCACGTTGCTGGCCGGGCTGCCGGCGGACGACCGATGGATGGTCGGCACGGTGCTCGGCCCGGCCCTGATGCGCCGCTTCGAGGAGCACGGGCGGTCCGAGGACCTGGACGAGGCCGTCGAGCTGCTCCGCGGGGCGATGGCCCGCCCGGCGTTCGACCCGGATCACCTCGCGGGCGACGCGGTGAACCTGGCCGCCGCCCTGGCCAACCGATTCCTGCGCGACCGGGACAGCGCCGACCTGGACGAGGCCATCGCGCTCGCCCGGCGGGCGGTCGAGTCGGTGCGGCCGGAAGACGTGCGGCGGGGCGAGTACCTCAGCACCCTGGGCACGACGCTGGCCTACCGGTTCCAGCACACCGGACGCCGGGCCGACCTGGACGAGTCGATCGACATCGGAACGAACGTCCTCTCCGCCGCACGCACCCCCGACGCCCGGCGCCACGCGAACGCGAACCTGGGCAACCGCCTGCGCACCAGGTTCCACCGGGGGAACGACCCGGCCGACCTCGACCGCGCCATCACCCTGCTGAGCGCGGCCGCCGAGCCCGGTGACCCGTGGTCGAAGGTGAACCTGGGGCTGGCCCGGGCCGACCGCGGCGACCTCGCCGAGGCCGTCGACCTGTTCCGCTCGGTGGTCGCGGCCACCTCGGCACGGTCGGCCGTGCAGGGGTCGGCCCGGCTGGGCCTGGCCGACGCGCTGGCCGGTCTGGGCCGGTTCGACGAGGCCGTGGCCGCGCTCGACGGCCGGCTGCCGGAGCCGGCCTTCGAGCGGATGGACGCGCTGGTGCTGCTCGGCCGGTTGCACGCCCAGCAGGCCGCCCACGGTTCCGGTGACTGGTCGCGGGCCGCCGAGACGTACGCCCAGGCGATCGCGCACCTGTCGGTGATCGTGTCGGGCGGCCTGCCCGCGGGCGACCGCGACCGGCTGATCTCCCGCTGGTGGGACGTCGCCTGTGACGCCGCCGCGGCGGCCGTGGCGGCCGGCGCCGTCGAGCGGGCGGTCGAGATGCTCGACCACGGCCGGTCCCTGTGGTGGGGGCAGGTGCTCGACGCGCGGGCCGATCCCACCCCGGCCACCGCGTTCGCCGACCTGGTGGAGGTGACCGCCGAGGGTCCGGTGGTGCTGGTCAACGTCAGCCGCTATCGCTGCGACGCGCTCGTGCTGACCCCGGCCGGCGTGCGGGTGGTGCCGTTGCCGGATCTGACCGCCGACGAGGCGGACACGCGCACCCGCCGTTATCTGGAGGCGTCGGCCGGCGCCGGGGTCGGCGGCGCCTCGGCCGGTCCGCGCGAGCAGGCGCTTCTGGCGTACCTGGAATGGCTGTGGGACGTGGTCGCGGCGCCGGTGTTCGAGGCGGCGCCGATCCCGGCCGGCGCACGGCTGTGGTGGTGCCCGACCGGGCCGCTGGCGCTGGCGCCGATGCACGCGGCCGGCTACCACGACCCGGACGACGCCCCGGCCGGCCGCAGCGTGCTCGACCGGGTGGTGTCCTCGACCACCCCGACCCTGCGGGCGCTGCGGCACGCCCGCCGGGCTCGTCCTTCCACCGCGCCGCGGCCGCTCGTGGTGGCCGTGCCCGAGAAGCCGCTCTACGTCACCGGGCTGCCCGGCCTGCCGTCCGCGGCCCGTGAGGCGGAACTGCTGCGGGCGCGGTTCCCGGACGCCACCGTGGTGATCGGCGCGGCTGCCACCCGTACCCGCGTGATCGAGCTCTTGACCGAACACACCCGGGTGCACCTGGCCTGCCACGGCGAGCGGGCCGCGCTCTTCCTGGCCGACGCGCCGCTGACCATCACCGACCTGGCCGGGCTCGACCTGCGCGACGCCGACCTGGCCGTGCTGACCGCCTGCCACACCGCGCGGGGCGACACCGACCGGCCGGACGAGGCGGGCCACCTCGCCGCCGCGCTCCAGGTGGCCGGCTACCGGCACGTGATCTCGACGCTGTGGGCGATCGGCGACGACACCGCGGTCGACGTCACCGATCAGCTCTACCGGCATCCGGAGCCGGCCCGGGCCCTGCACGCGATGACCCTCGAGCTGCGCCGCGCCGATCCGTACCAGCCGGGCCGCTGGGCGCCCTTCATCCACCTGGGAGCCTGAGGCCTGTCCGGCCGCCTCCGGGTCCATCGTGGATATATCGATGTCGTCCGGCGCCCCACGGCCCGCCCGGGGCGTGCGAGGATTCCGCCGTGGCCCTCCTCCGGCGCCGCGAGACCCTGGTCGTCGCGGCCGTGCTCCTCGTCTGCGCGCTGGCCCTGATCATCTGGTGGCCCGGCGACGACGACGCGCCCGCGCGCGAGCGGCACTACCAGGCCACCACGGCCTGCCTGCTGACCGACGACCAGGGCCTGGCCGGGGCGCCGGCCCAGGCCGCCTGGTCGGCGATGCGCGAGGTCTCCGACCGGGAGCTGATCAAGGTGCAGTATCTGTCGATCAGCGGGCCACAGACGGCGGCGAACGGGCTGGGTTTCTTCAACTCGCTCGGCACCCAGCGGTGCGGCACGATCATCGCGGTCGGCGCGGCCCCGATCGCCGCGCTCAACGAGGGCCGCGCCCAGTTCCCCGACATCACCTACATCACGGTCGACAAGGCCGCCGCGAGCGACATCCGCGAGCAGGTCAAGGACGGGCTCGCCGGTTAGGCCTCGGTCTTCCCCGGCGCGGCGCTCGTCTCCGGCTCGGCGGCTTTGTCCGGCTCAGCGCTTCTCTCCGGCTCAGCGCTTTTCTCCGGCTCAGCGCTTTTCTCCGGCTCAGCGCTTTTCTCCGGCTCAGCGCTTTTCTCCGGCTCAGCGCTTTTCTCCGGCTCAGCGCTCTTCTTGCGGCGGCTCGCGATGGAGGTCACGACGACGATCACCAGCGCGCCGGCGATCAGCCCGAGGATCGCGCTGAACATGGTGTTGACCAGCCAGCCGACCAGGCCACCGAGGGGGCCGGTGGCGTCGTGCGCCGCCTCCTCGACGTGGTGCACCGCTCCGTACAGGAAATGCAGTCCCAGTTCGTCGGAGCCGACCAGCAGGATGTGACCGCCGACCCAGAGCATCGCGGCGGTGCCGATGATGGTGAGCGCGGTGAGCACGATCGGCATGGCCTTGACCAGGCCGCGGCCGAAGCCGGCGATCGCCCCCGGGAGCTGGGCCAGGCGCAGCCCGGCGTCGTCCATCTTCACGATCAGGGCCACCGCGCCGTACACGACCACGGTCATCACCAGCGCGACCACGGCCAGGATGGCCAGGCGGGACCAGAACGGCTCGTCGACCACCTCGTTCAGGGTGATCACCATGATCTCGGCCGAGAGGATCAGGTCGGTCCGCACGGCCCCGGAGACCAGCGTCTTCTCGTCCTTCGCGGCCTCGTCGCCGTGGCCGTGCGCGTCGTGGTGGGCGACCTTGGCCCACACCTTCTCGGCGCCCTCGAAGCACAGGTAGAGGCCGCCGAGCATGAGGATCGGGGTGAGCAGCCACGGCACGAACTGGCTGAGCAGCAGGACGGCCGGGAGGATGATGAGGAACTTGTTGCGCAGCGACCCGACGGCGATCCGCCGGATGATCGGCACCTCGCGCTCGGCGGCCAGGTTGCGCACGTACTGCGGGGTGACCGCGGCGTCGTCGATGACGACCCCGGCCGCCTTGGTGCCCGCCTTGGCGGCGGCCGCCCCGATGTCGTCGATGGAAGCGGCGGCGGCCCGGGCGAGCACCGCCACATCGTCCAGCAGGGCAACGAGTCCACCGGCCACGAGCAGTCCTTCTTCCGGGTTGAGCGAGCGTCTGTGCCGGCCATTGTCGCAAGGCTTCCTGAAAGACGCCGCCCGTTAGAGTGTGCGGCGATGGGCCGACCGGTGATCCTCGACTGCGACCCCGGGCATGACGACGCGCTGGCGCTGCTGCTCGCGGCCGGCGACGCGCGGGTCCGGCTGCTCGGCGTGACCACGGTGGCCGGCAACCAGACGCTCGACAAGACGACCCGGAACGCGCAGCGGATCCTGGCCCTGGCCGGCGCATCGGCGGTGCCGCTGGCCGCCGGGTGTGACCGTCCGCTGGTCGGCGAGCTCACCGTGGCCGACGACATCCACGGCGAGTCCGGGCTCGACGGGCCCGACCTCAACGTGCCGGTGACCGACGCCGTCGACGGGCACGCGGTGGAGCTGATGCGACGGCTGATCGCCGGGTCACCGGAGCCCGTCACGCTGATCGCCACCGGGCCGCTGACCAACGTCGCGCTTCTCCTCCATACCCATCCCGAAGTGGTCGATCGTCTGCGGCGGGTGGTCTTCATGGGCGGGTCGACCGAGCGCGGCAACACCACGCCCTACGGCGAGTTCAACATCGTCACCGACCCCGAGGCGGCCGACATCGTGCTGCGCTCGCCGGCGCCACTGACCATGGTCGGGCTCAACGTGACCCATCAAGCCCTGGCCACAGCCGAGATCATCGCCGAGTTCCAGGGCATGGGCACCCGGCTGGGCCGGATCTGCGCCGAGCTGATGACGTTCTTCGCGGGCGCGTACCGCCGGAACTTCGGTTTCGACCACCCGCCGGTGCACGATCCGGTGGCCGTCGCCCGCGTGCTGGACCCGTCGCTGGTGCCGACCGCCGAGGCGCCGGTCGCCGTCGAGCTGGCCGGGACCCACACGCGTGGCGCGACCGTCGTCGACCTGCACCGGCGCACCGACCTGGCGGTCAACGCCGAGGTCGCCGTGGGTCTCGACGTGGACCGGTTCTGGCGGGTGCTGATGGACGCGGTGCGCCCCTTAGGGAAGGACAGCTAGTTGCCTTCGGTACGGACAAACGGCATCGATCTCTGGTACGAGACGACGGGCGACCCCGCCGACCCGCCGCTGCTCCTGGTCATGGGGCTGGGCGAGCAGCTCATCGCCTGGCCGGACGGGTTCTGTGACGCCCTCGCGGCGCGCGGGTTCCACGTGATCCGGTTCGACAACCGCGACACCGGCCGGTCCACCTGGCTCGACGACCTCGGCGACCCGGACGTGCTCGCGCTGTTCGGCGGTGACCTGTCGACCGCGCGTTACCGGCTGGCCGACATGGCCGCCGACACCGCCGGCCTGATCGAGGCCCTGGGGCTGGGCCGCACCCACGTCGTCGGCGTCTCGATGGGCGGCATGATCGCCCAGCAGCTCGCCGTCGACCGGCCCGATCTGGTGGCCGGCCTGACCTCGATCATGTCGACCACCGGCGACCCGTCGGTCGGGCAGAGCACGCTGGGCAACCCGGCCGAGCTGATGCCGGTGCCGGGCGCCACCCGGGAGGCCGCGATCGCCGCGGACGTCGCCCTCTTCCGCACCATCGGCTCACCCGGGTTCGAGGTCGACGAGGCCGAACTGGCCCGCCGCGCCGCCGCGAAGTTCGACCGGGGCCATCACCCGGCCGGCGTGGTCCGCCAGTTCGCGGCCATCGTGGCCAGCCCGGACCGCACCGCGGGCCTGCGCGCCCTCGAGGTTCCCACGGTGGTCATCCACGGCGACGCCGACCGCATGATCGACGTGACTGGTGGCAGAGCCACGGCCGATGCCATTCCCGGCGCCGAGCTGATGGTGATACCGGGCATGGGCCACGACCTGCCCGAAGCCACCTGGAACCGGATCGCCGACGCGATCGCCGCCCGTTCACTGCAGGGCGGCGTCGACGAGGTCACCGGCGCGTAGCTCCTCCCGCAGCCGGCGCAGCGCCCGCTGCCGGGTCGGACCGATGCTCCCGATCGGCATGTCCATGGCCTTGCTGATGTACGCGTAGTCGACCGCCGGGTTGACCAGCAGCTCGAGCAGCCGCCGGTCACGCTCGGGCAACCGGGCCAGCGCCCGGCGGATCATCGCCCGGTGCTCGGCCCGCACCGCCTGCTGTTCGGGGTCGTCGTCCGGCGCCTGCCGGCGCATGTCCTCGATCAGCGGCAGCTCGCGCGCGTTGCGGTGGACGGCGGCGATGCACAGGTTGCGGGCGGTGCGGCTGAGCCAGGCGGGCAGCCGCTCCGGATCGCGGATCCGATCTTTGTGTTCGACCAGCAGCATCCAGGTCGTCTGCACGATGTCGGCCGCCTGCGCGTGGCTGAGCCGGAACGAGCGGGCGACCGCCCAGAGCAGCACGTCGTAGCGGGAGATCAGGGTCCGCCACGCGCCCTGGTCGCCGGCACTGGCGCGGGTCAGCAACGCGGTGACGCTGGTCTCGGCGATGGTCAGGGTGGGCGTACGCACATCGGCCGTGATGGTCATCGGAGACCTCCTGGAAGTGCGACCCGGAACCGGTCGTACCAAGAGATTCGGCGGCCAGGTGTCCCGCCGATAAGGGCAGGTGTCCCGTTCACTCCGCCGATCGGAACGGGAACCGGACCGTGATCGCCGTGCCGTGCGGCTCGGCCGGCCCGATCGCGTACTCCCCGCTCAGCTCGGCCGTCCGTTCCCGCATCGAGCTCAGGCCGACCCCGTTGCCGTTGCCCTCCGGGCCGGAGATGCCGATGCCGTCGTCCACGATCTCCAGGAGCAGGCCGGTGTCCAGCCGGCGGACGGTGACCCGGCACTTCCGCGCCTCCGCGTGCCGGACGACGTTGGTGAGCGCCTCGGCCACGATCCGGTAGACCGCCACCTCGACCGCGGCCGGCAACTCGTCCAGGTCGCCGTCGGTGGTGAGGTCGACCGCGAAGTCGGGCCCGGCGAACCGCCGGCACTCGGCGCGCAGCGACTCGGTCAGGCCGCGGTCGAGCACCGGCGGCCGCAGCTCGTCGACCAGCCGGCGCAGCTCGGATCGGCACTCGTGCAGGTCGTCCACCAGCGTGGTCAGTATCGGGGCGACCCGCGGCGGCGCGTTCTCGAGCAGGTTGCGGGCGGCGTGCACCTGCATGGACATCCCGGTCAGGGCCGGGCCGAGCCCGTCGTGCAGTTCCCGGCGCAACCGGCGGCGTTCCTCCTCGCGGGCCAGCACCAGCCGCTCGCGCGAGCTCTGCAGGTCGAGGGCCATCCGGGTCGCCTCGGCGGCCACCGCGGCGTGCAGCGCCACGTCCTGGAACAGCTTGCGTTCGCGCCGGGAGAAGTGGGCGCCGGGGCTGCGGCGGCCGACGACGAGCCGGCCGAGCCGCTCGTTGTGGGCGACCATGTCGAAGGACTCCACGGCCGCGGTGGGCCGGCCGTCCTCCGCGTACAGGATCGGCCCGTCCGGCGTCTCCAGCTCGACGGCCACGTACGGCACCTGCAACGACCGGGTGATCGTGGTGGTCAGCTTGGGCAGCACGGCGCCCGGGTCGACGGTCTGGCCGAGCAGCTCGCCGAGCCGGCCGATCACCTGGTACGGATCATCCCGCTCGCCGTAGATCAGTTGGTTGACGACGCGCTGCACCCGCTGATGGAGCGGATGGATGCCGACCGCGACCAGCCCGGTCGCCGCCAGCGCGGCCTGGGACTCACCGAGCACGGTGTCCCGAAGCAGCATCACGACCCCGACGAAGGTGGCCACCACCAGCAGCGTCATCAGCAGCCAGATGGTCAGCCGGTTGATGATGGTGTCGAGCTCGTACAGGTGGTATCGCAGCACGGCGACACACATGCCGAGCGGCAGCGCGAGCACCACGAGCAGCCAGGCGCCGTTCACGCTCAGCGTGTCCAGGACGAGCCCGACGACCAGCAGCAGGCCGGCCGGCAGCAGGCACGCCAGCTGCATCCGGGTGTCGCCCCGGGCCCGGCGCCAACGGACGGCGAGCGCGGCGATCACACCGACCGCGCCGGCCAGGCCGATGAGGACCGACGCCTTGAGCAGGTTGGCGAACAGCCGCCCCCGTGGCGTCAGCTCGACGGCCTCGGTGAGCAGGGTGCGCGGATGGTCGGTGGCGATCATCACCAGCCCGGCGGTGCCGAGCACGACCATCACGATCAGCAGCACGGCGACCGGGAGCCACCGGCGGGACGGCAACCGCCCGTCCGGGAAGACGAGCAGGGCGAGCAGGATCAGCCCGAACACCGGGAAGTACGACCACTTGCTCAGCCAGGACGCCGGCAGCCACCCGGTCCAGCTGACCGAGATGGCGGCCACGAACCCGGTGATGCCGGCCGCCACCATCAGCCGGCCCATCGGGTGTCCGGGGACACTGATCAGGACGAATCCGCCGAGTACCGAGAACGAGATGGCGACGGCGGCGGTCAGGGCCACCGGCCCGCCGGGGGCGTCGTCCGGCGTGAGTAGTTGCCCGATGACGATCAGGGCGGATGCGGCGACCGCCAGGGCGGCGAAGCCGGCCCGCCGCGGCGACCACAGACCCGCGGGGGCCGTGACCATGGTCTCTCCTCGGCTTGTGATCAGAGGTGGTACATGATGCGGTGGAGCCAGCTGCCGTGCGGGGTGGGTCCGTTGAAGAGCTTCTTGCCGTCGCTCTCGTCGACCAGTTCCGAGCCCTGGCCGAAGAGTTCCCCGAACGTGCGCTGGCGCAGGGCGACGATCGAGGCGATCACCGCGGCCGGGTTCTGCACGAGCGCCGGGTCCGCGTTGATCCGGTCGATGGCGCGGTCCATGACGGTGTGCAGCCGCACCAGAACGGCGCCGGTGTCCGGCGCGCCGACCCGGACGAGTTCGGGAAGCTGCGCGTTGGTACCGAACTTGAGGTTCAGCGCGAAGCCCTGGTCGTCGAAGAACAGGATGCTCTGCGATGAGCTCAGGTCCTTCAGCCGGGACTCGGCCGACACCATGTGGCCCACGCTGCGGTACGCGTGCACCTTGGTGTTGTCGGACATGATGGTGATGATCGTC
The DNA here is from genome assembly GCF_040682035.1 of Actinoplanes sp. NPDC051470. Taxonomy (NCBI): domain Bacteria; kingdom Bacillati; phylum Actinomycetota; class Actinomycetes; order Micromonosporales; family Micromonosporaceae; genus Actinoplanes; species Actinoplanes sp. NPDC051470. Next base: position 383,617 of record NZ_JBFBAA010000002.1, on the reverse strand, counting down.
GAGGCCGGCGCCACGGCGCCGGTTGAGGGGTTCGTAACCACGATCACTCCTCTGGCTCAGACGGTTGTCCTTCGTTCGCTGCTCATCGTGGCGGTCCGAGTGTCCCGAGCGCCCGGGACAGATGTCCCGGCTCGGGGCCGGAGTCGGGTTCCTGTCATCACTTGAGGCCCAGCCGCTGCGCCAGCAGGGCCGCCTGGACGCGGTCGTGCACGCCGATCTTCACGAAGATCGCGGAGAGCTGATTGCGTACGGTCTTCTGGCTGACGCCCAGCCGCCGCCCGATGTCCGCCGTCGTCCCCGACGCGGCCAGCATCGTCAGGATCTCGATCTCGCGGGTGGTCAGCGAGTCGAGCGGCGGCGGCAGCCCGGCCGGCCCGCTGCGGGTTCCGGCGCGGACCCGCACCCCGGCGTGCGGTCCGATCACGACACTGCCGGACGCGACCGCCCGCAACGAGTTGAGGAAGTCGGCCGGATCGAGGTCTTTGAGGACGAAGCCGTGCGCCCCGGCCTCCATCGCCCGCGCGACCAGGTCGACGTCGTTGTCCATGGTCATCACCAGCACGGCCGCCTCGGGCAGCGCGCGCACGATCCGCCGGGTCGCCTCCACGCCGTCGCCGTCCGGCAGCCGGACATCCATGATCACCAGATGGACGCGGCGGGTGACGGCCTCCTTGATGGCCTCGGCGACCGAGCGGGCCTCGGTGATCTCTTCGATCCAGGGCTCACTCTCGAGCAGCATGCGCAGCCCGTGCAGGACGATCGGATGGTCGTCCACGATCAACACGCGCTGTCCGGTCTTCACCGGACCCCACACCTCTGCCGCCGTCGTGCCATGCGTGCCCTCCGCTGCCCCGTGGATCTATCAGCATCCGGCCCGGCGCTGTCATCCGCCAGCAAATAACGCTGTCGAGTTACGGACTTCGCGTATTCCGGTGCCACGCCGTGTTCAGAAACCGGCCACGAACTTCCCTGACGGATCACCGGGAGGCGGCCGCCGGCAGCGAGACGATCATCGTGAGGCCGCCGCCAGGCGTCTCCTCGGGGATCAGCGTGCCGCCCATCGCCTCGATCAGGCCCCGGGACAGGGCGAGGCCCAGGCCGACGCCGGTGTGGTTGTCGCGGTCGCCGAGGCGCTGGAAGGGCAGGAAGACGTCGTCCCAGCGGTCGGCCGGGATGCCGGGGCCGTGGTCGATGACGCGGATCTCGACGTGGGCGCCCAGGGTGCTGGCGGTGATCACCGGCGGGCGGTCCGGCGGGCTGTGCCGCAGGGCGTTGGCGGTCAGGTTGACGACGACGCGTTCCAGCAGGCCGGGGTCGGTGTGCAGGAGCGGCAGGTCGTCGGGGAGGTGCAGCCGTACGCCGCGGCCGGGCTCGCCCAGGTCGTCGAGCGCGCGCGGGAGGATCTCCTCGGCGCCGGCGTCGAGCGCGGCGATCCCGAGCGCCCCGGCCTGCAGGCGGCTCATGTCGAGCAGGTTGCTGACCAGGCGGATCAGGCGGTCGAGGGATTCGTCGGCGGTGGCCAGCAGCTCGGCGCGGTCGTCGTCGCCGAAGTGCACGTCGTCGCTGCGCAGGCTGGCGATCGCGGCCTTGGCCGAGGCCAGCGGCGTACGCAGATCGTGGCTGACCGCGGCCAGCAGGGCCGTGCGCATCCGGTCGGCCTCGGCGAGCGGTCTCGCGGCGGCGGCCTCGGCGGTCAGCCGTTCCTGCCGCAGCGCGAGCGTGGCCTGGGCGGCGAACGCCTCCACGATGCGCCGGTCGCCGGCCGGCAGCGGACGCCCCTTGAGCAGCATCACCACGCGGTCGTCGACCCGTACCGTGGCGTCCGCGTCGCCGGGGTCGCAGGCCGGCCCGCCCACCGAGGCGACCGGCGTCCCGCCGTCCAGCAGCATGACCGTCTCCAGCGTGAACGTCTCGCGCAGCCGCTCCAGCAGGGCGATCAGCGGCCGCTCGCCGCGCAGCACCCCGCCGGCCACGGTGGCCAGCGTCTGCGCGTCGGCGCCGGCCTGCGCCGCCTGCCGGGTCTTGCGCGCGGCGGTGTCGACCACCCAGCTCACCGCGATCGCCACCACCACGAAGATCAGCAGCGCCGCGAGGTTCTCGCCCCGGGCGATGGTGAACCGGCCGAGCGGCGGCGTGAAGAAGTAGTTGAGCAGCAGCGACCCGGCCACCGCGGCCAGCAGCGCCGGCCACAGGCCGCCGATCAGCGCGACCCCGACGACGGCGGCCAGGAACAGCTGGATGTCGAGGGTCAAGGACAGGCTGGGGTACGCGTGCAGCAGCGCGGTCAGCGCCGGTAGGCCGGCCAGCACCGTGGCGAACCCGGCGATCCGCCGGCGGCAGGACAGAGCGGAGGGGGTACGCCGGGCGCGCCGCCCCTGTCCGGCACGCTCGTGGGGCACGAGGTGGACGTCGATGCTGCCGGACAGCGCGGTGGTGGTGACGCCCACGCCGGCCGCGAAGATCTGCGCGAGCCGGCCCCGGCTCGACGCTCCCAGCACGATCTGGGTGGCGTTGACGGCGCGGGCGAAGTCGAGCAGCGCCCGCGGCACGTCCGCCCCGGACACCTGGTGGTAGGAACCGCCGAGGCTCTCCACCAGCACCCGCTGCCGGGCCAGTTCGACGGGGTCGGCGCCGGCCAGCCCGTCGTCCCGGCTGATGTGCACGGCCATCAGGTCGGCGCCGGAGTTGCGCGCGGCGATGCGGGCCGCGCGGCGGATCAGTGTGGCGCCTTCCGGCCCGCCGGTGAGGGCGACGACGACCCGTTCCCGGGTCTCCCAGGTGGCGTCGATCCGGTGGTCGGCCCGGTACCGGCCGAGCTGGTCCTCGACCTGGCCGGCCAGCCACAGCAGCGCCAGCTCGCGCAGCGCGGTCAGGTTCCCGGCCCGGAAGTAGTTGCCCAGCGCGGCGTCGACCTTCTCGGGCCGGTAGATGTTGCCGTGCGCCATCCGCCGCCGCAGCGCCTCCGGCGTCATGTCGATCAGCTCGACCTGTTCGGCCGCCCGGACCATCGCGTCGGGCACGGTCTCCCGCTGCTCGACACCGGTGATCCGGGCCACCACGTCGTTGAGCGACTCCAGATGTTGCACGTTGACCGTGGTCAGCACCGAGATCCCGGCGTCGAGCAGCGCCCGGACATCCTGCCAGCGCTTGGCGTTGCGGGCGCCCGGGATGTTGGTGTGCGCGAGCTCGTCGACCACGGCGACCTCGGGCCGGCGGGCGAGCACCGCGTCGACGTCCATCTCGGTGAACGCCGCGCCCCGGTAGGTCACCGCGAGCCGCGGCAGCACCGGAAGGTCGCCGATCATGGCTTCGGTGTGCTTGCGGCCGTGCGTCTCGACGAACGCGACCACCACGTCGGTGCCGCGCTCGGCGCGCCGGTGGGCCTCTTCCAACATGGTGTACGTCTTGCCGACGCCCGGGGCGGCGCCCAGGAAGATCCGCAGCTCTCCGCGGGCCATGGTGGCTACCCGCGGTCGAGCGCGAGGTTGAGTTCGAGCACGTTGACCGCCCGGCCGTGGGTGTTCTCCTCGATCAGTTCGCGCACCCGGGCCACGTCCATGGCCCGTTCCCGGGCGACCCGGGGCGCCTGCAGCGCGGCGTACGCGGGGCTGATGTCGGGGTCGAGGCCGCTGCCGCTGGCCGTCACCGCGTCGGCGGGCACCACCGGGTCGGCGGGAGCGTCGCCCCGGATCGGGGTGATCACGCCGCCCTGTGCCACGTAGTCCTCGCCGTCCTTGGCCGGCTCGACCGGCACGCCGTCGTAGGTGGCGACGAACGGCGTACCCGTCTGATCGACCGACACGACCCGGGTGACCGGCCCGGTGAACCCGTCCCGGCGGAACACGGCCAGGACGGCTCCGACGCCGTCGGCCGTGCAGAACGGCCGGCTCCCGTCGACGCCCTCCAGCTCGCCGATCGCTCGGCTGCGGGCGCAGACGTCGTTGAGCAGGTCCAGGCTCTCCGGGCCCAGATTGCTCGCGGCGGTCGCGGTCGGGTCGTAGCCGTTGTCGCCGGCCGCCGAGGGACGGCTCTGGAAGTAGCGCGGGACCGGCGTGCCGTCCGCGTCGGTGAAGGACTGGCCGATCAGCCTGCTGCCGTGCGCCACCAGCGAGCCGTCGGCTTGGTCGCGAAGTCCCGGCAGCTGCCCGACCGCGACCATCACGAGCGGGTAGGCCAGGCCGAGCAGGACGGTGAAGACGAGCAGCGCACGCAGCGCGGCGAGGTGCTGGGCGAGCCAGCCGGGGAGTCGCATGTCAGATCCCTGGGATGAACTGGATGAGCAGGTCGATGAGCTTGATGCCGAGGAACGGGGCGATGACGCCGCCCAGGCCGTAGACGAGCAGGTTGCGTCTCAGCAATGAGGTGGCGCTGGACGGCGTGTACCGCACCCCGCGCAGGGCGAGCGGGATCAGCGCCACGATGACGAGGGCGTTGAAGATGACCGCGGACAGGATCGCCGAGCCCGGCGAGTGCAGCCGCATGATGTTGAGCGCGTCCAGCCCCGGATAGACCGCGGCGAACATGGCCGGGATGATCGCGAAGTACTTGGCGATGTCGTTGGTGATCGAGAACGTGGTCAGCGCGCCCCGGGTGATCAGCAGCTGCTTGCCGATCTCGACGATCTCGATCAGTTTGGTCGGGTCGGAGTCGAGGTCGACCATGTTGCCGGCCTCCTTGGCGGCCGACGTGCCGGTGTTCATCGCCACGCCGACGTCGGCCTGGGCCAGCGCGGGCGCGTCGTTGGTGCCGTCGCCGGTCATCGCGACCAGCCGGCCGCCCTCCTGCTCCCTACGGATGTAGGCGAGCTTGTCCTCGGGCGTCGCCTCGGCCAGCACGTCGTCCACGCCGGCCTCGTCCGCGATCGCCTTGGCCGTACGCGGATTGTCACCAGTGATCATCACGGTCCGGATGCCCATCCGCCGCATCTCGTCGAACCGCTCCCGCATGCCCGGCTTCACCACGTCCTTGAGGTGGATCACCCCGAGGATCCGGCCCTCGTCGGCGACCACCAGCGGGGTGCCACCACCGGCGCTGATCCGGTCGACGATCTCGGCGACCTGATCGGAGGAGACGCCGGACCAGGTGATGACGGCCGCCGCCGCTCCCTTCCGGATCTTCCGGTCGCCGATGTCCACCCCGCTCATCCGGGTCTGGGCCGAGAACGGCACGAACGTCGCCCCGGCGATCAGCCCGGCCTCCCGCTCCCGTAGCCCGAACCCGTTCTTGGCGAGGACCACGACCGATCGCCCTTCCGGCGTCTCGTCGGCCAGGCTGGCGAGTTGCGCGGCCTCGGCGAGGGTCGCGGCCGAGACCCCGTCGACGGGTACGAACTCAGCCGCCTGCCGGTTGCCCAAGGTGATCGTGCCGGTCTTGTCGAGCAGCAGCGTGTTCACGTCGCCGGCGGCCTCCACCGCCCGTCCGCTCATGGCGAGGACGTTGCGTTGCACGAGGCGGTCCATGCCGGCGATGCCGATCGCCGAGAGCAGCGCCCCGATCGTGGTCGGGATCAGGCAGACGATCAGCGACACCAGCACGATGCCGGTGACCCCGTTGCCGTCGATCGCCGCGGTGTCCGGCGCCGCCGCCTGCCAGGCCTTGGCGAAGATCGCCAAAGGTTGCAGGGTGACGACCGAGAGCAGGAAGATCAGTGTGAGTGCGGCGAGCAGGATGTTCAGCGCGATCTCGTTCGGTGTCTTCTGCCGGTTGGCCCCCTCGACCAGGGCGATCATCCGGTCGACGAAGCTCTCCCCCGGCTTCTGGGTGATCCGGACGACGATCCGGTCGGAGAGCACCCTGGTGCCGCCGGTGACCGCGGACCGGTCGCCGCCGGACTCCCGGATGACCGGCGCCGACTCGCCGGTGATGGCCGACTCGTCCACGCTGGCGATGCCCTCGATGACGTCGCCGTCACCGGGGATGATCTGGCCGGCCTCGACCACCACCACGTCGCCCCGCTTCAGCTCGGGCGCCGGGATGACGCGCCCGTCCCGCAGGTGGGCCATCGTGTCCTTCTTGGCCTGTCGCAGCGCCGCCGCCTGGGCCTTGCCGCGCCCCTCGGCCACCGCTTCGGCCACGTTGGCGAACACCACGGTCAGCCACAGCCACCCGGTGATCGCCCAGGCCAGGACGCTCGGGTCGACGATCGCCAGCACCGTGGTGAACAGCGCGCCGGCCTCGACGATGAGCATCACCGGGTTGTGCCACAGCGTGCGCGGGTCGAGCTTGACCAGCGCCGACGGCACCGAGATCCAGAGCTGCCGGGGGTCGAGCAGCCCGCCGCCGACCCGCCTCTTCGCGGGCGCGGCCGGTTGAGTTCGAGGTTTGTCGAGAACTGGCGTGGTCATGATCGGCGCTCCGCAACATTGTCAAACGTGTTTCCGCGCTCACGCTCGCCGCCACCTCCCCACCCAGGCACTGGGTGGGCCGGAAAGTAGCCGCGCGGTGTGTCGTCCGGTCAGTTCTGTCCACAGGGGCAGGTCTATCCACAGGGTGATCACGACAGCCCCTCCGCGAGCGGCCCGAGGGCGAGCGCGGGCAGGAAGGTCAGCGCCACCAGCACCACGGTCACCCCGACGACCATCCCGACGAACAGCGGCTGGTGGGTCGGCAGCGTGCCTTCGGAGACGGGCACCGGCCGCTGCCGGGCCAGCGAGCCGGCCAGCGCGAGCACGAGCACGATCGGCAGGAAGCGGCCGAGCAGCATGGCCAGGCCGAGCGCGGTGTCCCACCACGGCGTGTTGACCGTGATGCCGCCGAACGCCGAGCCGTTGTTGTTGGCGGCGCTGGTGAAGGCGTAGAGCACCTCGGACAGCCCGTGCGGGCCGGTGTTGAGGGCGGCCGTGTTGTTGCCGGTGGCGAAGGCGGCGGCCGTGCCGATCAGCACCAGCGCGGGGGTGACCAGGAAGTACAGCGACGCCAGCTTGATCTCCCGGGCGCCGATCTTCTTGCCCAGGTATTCGGGGGTGCGGCCGACCATCAGGCCGGCCACGAACACCGTGATGATCGCCAGGATGAGCAGGCCGTACAGGCCGGAGCCGACACCGCCGGGCGCGACCTCGCCGAGCATCATGTTGACCATCGGCAGCATGCCGCCGAACGCGGTGTACGAGTCGTGGAACGAGTTGACCGCCCCGGTCGAGGTGAGCGTGGTCGTCGCCGCGAAGACCGCTGAGCCGGGTACGCCGAACCGGACGTCCTTGCCCTCCATGGCCGTGCCGGCCGCCTGTGGCACCGTACCCCCGCCGTGGGTCTCGAAGCCGACCGTCAGGGCGACGCTGGCCAGGGCGAGCACCGACATCACGGCGACGATCGCGTAGCCCTGCCGGAGCTGGCCGGCCATCCGGCCGAACACCCGCGGCAGGCTGAACGGGATGACCAGGAGGAGGAAGATCTGGAGCCAGTTCGTCCAGGTCGTCGGGTTCTCGAACGGGTGCGCGGAGTTGGTGTTGTAGAAGCCGCCGCCGTTGGTGCCGAGCAGCTTGACCGCCTCCTGCGAGGCGATCGGCCCGCCGGTGACGTGCTGGGTGGCGCCGGTCAGCGTGGTCACGTCGGTGCCGCCGGAGAGGTTCTGCACGACCCCGCCGGCGATGAAGACGACCGCGGCGACGGCGCAGACCGGCAGCAGCACCCGCAGCGTGATGCGGACCAGGTCGACCCAGAAGTTGCCGAGGCCGGTGCGGGCGCCGGCGAACCCGCGGACGAACGCGACCGCGACCGCGATGCCGACACCGGCCGAGAGGAAGTTCTGCACGGCCAGGCCGGCCATCTGGACCAGGTGGCCCATCGTCGACTCGCCGGCGTACGCCTGCCAGTTGGTGTTGCTGACGAAGCTGACCGCGGTGTTCCAGGCGATGTGGGTGTCGACCGCGGGCAGGCCCAGGGACAGCCACAGCCGGTCCTGGACGCGCAGGAACAGGTAGAGGAACAGGATCGAGACGGCGGAGAAGGCGAGCGCGCTGCGGGCGTACACACCCCAGCTCTGCTCCGCGGCCGGGTTGACGCCCACCAGGCGGTGGATGACGCGCTCGGCCCCGCTGCTCCGTGTGCCGGTGACGACCCGGTACAGGTAGTCGCCGAACGGCCGGTGGACCGCCACGAGGGCAGCCACCAGGGTGCCGACGAGGATCCAGCCGGCCATCAGAACTTCTCCGGGAAGAGCAGGGCGGCCACCATGAGCGCGGCGAGCAGGACGGCCACGATCAGGCCGGCGAGGTTGACGGCGCTCACCAGCGCTCGACCGCCCGGACCAGCACGGTGAGCACGACGAACGCGACCACCGTGAGCACGACGAACCCGAGATCAGCCACGGGACGACTCCTTGACGAGGGGGTGGTGCTTGCTTCGCGAGAAGCACAGCGCGCCCGGGGCCCCCTCGTCATCGGCGTTCACGCGACCCCTACGCGACCCGCCCGTTTCTTGACGCGTTCTTAGCGCCGCGGCCCGGTCAGGCGATCTTGCGCCGGTAGACCGCCATGGCGAACACGTAGGCCAGGACCAGGAGGCCGGCGCACCAGGCCAGGGCGGTCCAGATGTCGTCGCCGACCGGTTGCTGGTCGAGCAGGGCCCGGAGCGCGTTGACGATCGAGGTGACCGGCTGGTTCTCGGCGAACGCCCGCACCGGGCCGGGCATCGTCGCGGTCGGGACGAAGGCCGAGCTGACGAACGGCAGGAAGATGAGCGGGTACGCGAAGGCCGACGCGCCGTCGGGGGTGGAAGCGGTCAGCCCCGGGATCACCGCCGCCCAGGTCAGCGCCAGTGTGAACAGCAGCAGGATCCCGGCCACGGCGAGCCAGGACAGCACCCCGGCCGACGAGCGGAAGCCGATCACCAGCCCGGCCAGGACGATGATCGCCACCGAGATCGTGTTGGACACCATCGAGGTCAGCACGTGGCCCCACAGCACCGAGGACCGCGTGATCGGCATCGAGTGGAACCGTTCGAGGATGCCCGACTTCATGTCGTTGAAGAGCCGGAACGCGGTGTACGAGATGCCGCTGACGATCGCCATCAGCAGGATGCCGGGCATCAGGTAGTTGGTGTAGTTGCCGCCGCCGGCCTGGATCGCGCCGCCGAGCACATAGCGGAACAGCAGCAGGAAGGCGATCGGCATGATCGTGACCGTGATGATGGTGTCCATGCTGCGGGTGATGTGCTTCATCGACCGGCCGAGCATGACTCTGACGTCGGTCATCGCTGCCCCACGATCGCCAGGAAGATCTCCTCCAGGGCCGGCTGCCGCTCGACGTACTCCACCTTCGCCGGTGGTAGCAGCTCGCGCAGCTCGGCCAGCGTGCCGGACACGATGATCGTGCCCCGGTGCAGGATCGCGATCCGGTCGGCCAGCTTCTCCGCCTCGTCCAGATATTGGGTGGTGAGCAGCACTGTGGTGCCGCGGTCGGCGAGCTTCTTGATCACCTGCCAGACCTCGATGCGGGCCTCCGGATCGAGTCCGGTGGTCGGCTCGTCGAGGAAGATGACCGCCGGGTCGCCGATCAGGCTCATGGCGATGTCGAGCCGGCGGCGCATGCCACCGGAGTAGGTCGCCACCCGGCGGCCCGCCGCCTCGGCCAGCCCGAACCGTTCGAGCAGGTCGTCGGCCACCTTGCGCGGGTCGTCGACGCGCCGGAGCCGGCCGATCATGACCAGGTTCTCGCGGCCGGTGAGGATCTCGTCGACCGCCGCGAACTGCCCGGTCAGGCTGATCGACTCGCGCACCCGCTCGGGCTGGGACACGACGTCGTACCCGTTGACGGTCGCCGTGCCCTCGTCCGGCTTGAGCAGGGTGGCGAGGATCCGCACGATCGTGGTCTTGCCGGCGCCGTTCGAGCCGAGCAGCGCGAAGATGCTGCCCCGCGCCACCTCGAAGTCGACGCCCGTGAGCACCGGCAGGTCTTTGTACGACTTGTGCAATCCGCCGACCCGGATCGCGGCATCCGGGCTCATTCGCAGTACACCTGCACCTTGGCCGTCGGGTCGTTGACGTCGACGGTGACCTCGTCGAGCTGGTCGATGAGCTCCTCGAGCTGTTGCGGCTTGAGCTGGGTGAGGTCGATCGGCACGCCCGACTTGCTCAGCTCCAGGTTGGCCTTGGTGAGCGCCTGCGGCGGGATCAGGCTGGTGAGCCGGACCCCGGCCCGCAGCAACTGGAGCGGGACCCGGACGTTGATCCGGCTGGGCCCGTCACTGCCCGGCTCCTCGGCGTGGACCAGCACGCGCAGGTACTTCGGCCGGTTGCCCTTGGCCGGGACCACATCGGGCGGCGGTGGGGCTGGGCGCTCCAGCTCGATGGCGTCGATGAGCCGCTCGGCCTCGTCCGCGGTGATCTTGCCCTCGGCCAGCATCTCGAGGATCTGACGGTGCTGCTCGTTCATGGTTGCTCCTTCTGAGGCTGAGGCCTCATCTGACGCTTGGTCTCATCTGACGCTTGGTCTCATCTGACGCTTGGTCTCATCTGACGCTTAGGTCTCATCTGATGCTGAGGTAGACGGGTGTCTGGCCGTCGTCGATGTCGATCCGGGTGCCAGGCAGCGCCCACAGCACCCGGCCGAGGCCGAGCAGGGCGGCCGCCGGGTTGATCCGGAAGATCACGCAGGCGACCAGCCCGGCCAGCAGGGCGAGCACCAGCAGCGGGGACAGCAGCAGCACGACCAGGGGTAGCGGGACGAACCACCGGCGGCGGCGGCCGGCCCGGACGATCATCAGCAGGGGGATCACCGGGAGCCCTTCAACGCGTCGAGCGCCTCCTGGACGGTGATCTCGCCGCGCTGCAGACGGTCGACGACGTCGGCGCCGGGCGGCTCCGGTTCCGGCGCCGGCTCGGCGAGCTCGACGGCGAAGCTGAGGTTCTCGGAGATGCGGTTGAGCCGGGCCTTGATCGTCGGGTAGCTCACCCCGAAGAGCCGCTCCATCTCCTTGATCGAGCCGTGCGCCCGGACGAACGCGGCGACGAAGACCTGATCGTCGACGCCGAGCTGGGCCAGCTGCGGCGGCTCGAACTGCCCCTCGATCGCGACGCCGCTGCCGGCGAGCCGGACCCGCTCGACGATGAACGGCTGCCCCTGGGTCAGATCCGTCAGTTCCTGCCAATCCACGCCGGCTCCTCAACTCTGTGGCGACGCTGTGCAGGTTCATTTGTAGCTTGATAAATTCAAGCCGTCAACGCTCGCAGATTAACTTTCTCAAGTTCGACTTTAATGAAGCGAAGACAGCCGGGTGGCGGCGAGCGGTCCGCGTCCCACCCGTCCGGCTGTTCGTTGATCCGTTTCGGCTCGTGGCTCGTATCACCACCCGGTCGGGCGTGTCGTCGCCCGGGTGGCCAGGAGGTTGGTATGCACGGCGGAGTTCAGACGTTCTCGTGGGGTCGGCTGTGGTGGGCCGCGCTCGCGGCGGTCGTCCTGCTCCTGATCGAGCCGGGTCCGCGGGCCGCGCTGGCCGAGCCCGGCGTCCCGGTGCCCCCCGGTGAGCTCCAGGAGTCCCGCAACGAGGGATCGCTGTCGGCGGCCGACCGTGACCTGGTGGTCAAGGTGCGCCTGGCCGGGCTGTGGGAGATCCCGGCCGGCGAGATGGCCGAGGAGAAGTCGAAGAACCCGCGGATCAAGAAGATCGGCCGGGACATCGCCGACCAGCACATCCAGCTCGACAAGTTCGCCCGGGCCGCGGCCAAGAAGCTGAAGATCACCCTGCCCAACAAGCCCAACGCGGACCAGCAGGGCTGGCTCCGCGAGATGCGCGACTCCGAGGTCGGCAAGCCGTTCGACCAGATCTACATCGACCGGCTCCGGGCCGCGCACGGCAAGATCTTCCCGGCCATCGCGACCGTGCGTACGAGCACGCGCAACGAAGCCGTACGCAAGCTGGCCCAACAGGCGAACCAGTTCGTGATGACGCACCTGACGCTGCTGGAGAGCAGCGAACTGGTCGACTACGAGGCGCTGCCCCCGGCGCCCGACCCGGCGGCCGCGGCGCCGGTCCAGAAGCCGGTGTCACAGACCCAGCGGTCGCCGATCACCCTGCCGCTCGTGGTGGGCGTGGTGGGCGGCATCCTGGCGATCGGCTTCTTCCTGATCCGGCGGGACCTGCAATCCCGCCGGCCGTCCTATCGATCCCGGCGTCAGTACTACTACAACCGATAGGCGATCCCCGACAGGCGCCGGGCCAGCACCCGTGGCATCGGTGTCGCGAGCCCGGCCAGCGTCAGCGCGGCGTTGCGCATCGGGCGCCGCCAGGACGGCATGGTGGCCAGCCGGGTGAGGCGGTCGGCGGTACGGATGACATCGGCCGCCACCGGCCGGCGGGTCTCCTCGTAGCGCCCGATGGCGTCCGGTGTGGCCAGCGCCTCGGCCAGGGCCACGGCGTCCTGGATGCCGGTGTTCATGCCCTGTCCCCCGGCCGGGCTGTGCACGTGTGCCGCGTCGCCGGCCAGCAGGAACGGTCCCTCCCGGTAGTGGGAGGCGATGCGATGGTGCACCCGGAACCGCGATCCCCAGACCAGGTCCTCGACGACAGCCCGGCGCCGGCTGGGCCCGCGAGCGTCGAGCAGGGACTGGACGTCGCCGACGGAGGGATGTTCGGGCGCCCGGTCGACCGTGGCGACCACTCGGTGGACGCCGCCCGGCAGCGGCGCGAGGACCAGCATGCCGGCCGGTGCGAAGTAGAGGATGACCTCGTCGGCCGGCGTGTCAGTGCTGGTCCTGACGTCGGCGCTGATCCTCACGTCGGCCAGGATGAACGACTCCTCGTACGCGGCGCCGGTGAACGGGATGCCCGCGGCCTCGCGGACCTTGCTGTGCATGCCGTCCGCGCCCACCACCCACCGGGCGGTGATCCGGCTGCCGTCCTCCAGCACCGCCGCCGCGGTGTCGCCCTCGCGGGTCAGGCCGGTGACCCGGCGCGGTCGCTCGACCTCGCCGCCCAGTTCCTTCAGACGATGGAGCAGCACGGCCTCGGTCGTCGCCTGAGAGACCATCAGCGTGTACGGGTACGGCGTGGGCAGGCCGGTGAAGTCGATGGTCATCAGGACGCGGTCGCGGTCGCGCACCGAGAACCGGGCGGCCGGGTTGCCGAGGTCGATGAGCGGTTCGGCGACGCCGAGCGGGGCGAGCACCTCCAGGGTGCGGGCGTGCACGACGGCCGCCCGGGACGTGTTGGCACCCTCAGCGAGCCCGTCGACGATCCGGTAGTTGATGCCTTGGGTGGCGAGGGCGACGGCCAGGGTGAGGCCGGTCGGGCCGGCCCCCACGATCAGGACGTCGGTGTCGGTCTGCGGCATGACTTTCCTTCCTGGGCTGCGAGAGACGTACGGATTGCGGTGGCGAGAAGGACGATCAGCGCGACGGAACCGAAGTGGTCGCGGACACCGGGCAGGCGACCGCGAAGGCGACCGGCACCAGGACAACCGGGACGAGGGCGGTCCAGGCGACCGCGGCGAACGGCACCGTGCCCACGATGATCCCGGCCACGAGCGCGGCGCGGCGGCGCGCGGCCCAGGCGATCGCGACGAGCACCAGGCCGCCCGCGACGCCGAGGACCCGGACCAGGGGCGATGCGTTCGCCGCCCGGAGAAGTTGGCAGACGCCGAGCGCGCTGAGCAGCACCTGCCACCGGGCCCGGGACACCGCCCCGGCCATTTCCCGCCACCTCTCGTCCGTCTCCGATGTCGAGGCAGAGCTTCCGGGCACTCCGGGTGACCCCGCACCACCCCGGGGGTAGGTGCACCCGGGGTGCCGGTGACACACTCGGCTGACGATCACCACGTCGGGGGAAGGTCATGACCTCGGATCGCCTCACCGGGCCGCTGCTCGCGGTCAAGCACGCGGTGCCGCCGATGCGTCCCGGCGCGGTCGACCGGCCCCGGCTCGACCTTCACCTTCGCGCCGCCTCGACCCGGCTCACCCTTGTCGCGGCGCCGGCCGGCTGGGGCAAGACCAGCCTGCTGAGCCGGTGGGCGGCCGACCCCGGGCCGGACGTGGCCGTGGCCTGGGTGTCGCTCGACGAGGGCGACGACGAGCCGGTGCGGTTCTGGCGGTACGTGCTGACCGCGCTGCACGCGGCCGGTGCGATCGGTCCGGCCGCCCTCGAAGCGGTGGTCGCGCCGGGCACGGACCCTGTCGACCTCGCCCTGCCGATGCTGCTCAACGAGCTGGCGGAGTCCTCCGCCCGGCACGTTCTGGTGCTGGACGACTATCACGTGCTCACCGACACCCGGATCCACGAGGGACTCGAGTTCCTGCTCGGTTATCTGCCCCCGGCGCTGCGGCTGGTCGTCGCCGGACGGGCCGATCCGCCGCTCCCCCTGGCCCGGCTCCGGGCTCGCGGGGAGCTGACCGAGGTGCGGGCCGACGACCTGCGGTTCACCCCGGCCGAGGCGGCCGACCTGGTCACCGCGGTGTCCGGCGGCCCGCCCGGCGACCTCACGGCGGAGTCGGCCTGGCGCCGGACCGAGGGCTGGGCGGCCGGCCTGCAACTGGTGGGGCTGGCCCTGCGCAAGGGCGTCGCGGCCGGCGACCGGCACGTCCTGGACTACCTGGCGTCCGAGGTCCTGCCCTCCCTCGACCCGGATCAACGCGACCTGCTCGTGGCGACCGCGCCGCTGGAGCGGCTCTCCGGCGTCCTGTGTGACGCGGCCCTGTGCACCACCGGCTCAGCCCGGATCCTCGACTCGCTGCACCGGGCCGACCTCTTCGTCACCGCGCTGGACGCCGGCCACGAGTGGTATCGGTGTCACCCCTGCTGCGGGATGCGTTGATGCGCGAGGCACCGTTCTCACCTGGCGCGAACCAGCTCTCGCCTGGCGTGTCCCAGCGCTCACCGGGCGCAGACCAGCTCTCGCCGGGTGCAGACCAGCTCTCGCAAGGCCGGAACGAGGTCGTCGCCCGCGCGGCCGCGTGGTTCGCCGGCCAGGGCCGGTTCGAGGAGGCGGCGCCGGGTCTGCTCGACGCGTGGGCTCAGCGCGACACCGCCGTCTGGCCGGTGATGCTGACCTTGCAGATCGGCGGCCTGCTCGGCCTCACGCTGCTGGAGCTCGGCCGCGACGAGGACGTCGAGCGGCTGCTGCGTCAGGGCCTTCCGCTCGCCGACGCGGCGGAACGGGAGTGGGGCGCCGGCGCGATCCCGGCCGTTGCCGGGCTGCGCATCGTGCAGGGCCGGCTGGCGTACCGTCGCGGCGCCGTCAACGAGGCCCGTAACCTGCTCGAACTGGCGACCCGGAACGCCGACGCGGACGGCCGGCACCTGTCCGTGATCGCCGCGCTCGTCTTCCTGGCCGACGCCGAACTCGCCCTCGGCCACGGCGCCGCGGCCCGGGCCGCCCTCGCCCGGGCGCGCGAGTTCGTGGACGACAACCAGCCGGTCATGCCGGTGGCCGCGGCCTGGCTGGAACGGGCCGAGCAGCGGATCGGCCGCACCTCGGTGCGGGACGCCACCCAGGCCGGCCGGTTGTTCGAGCCGCTGACCGACCGGGAGCTGTCGATCCTGCGAGTGCTGCCCGGTTCGGCGTCACAGCGGGAGATCGCGGCGGCGCTGTACCTGTCGATCAACACCGTCAAGGCGTACACCAAGAGCCTCTATCGCAAGCTTGGCGTGAGCGCCCGGGCCGACGCGGTCGCGGCCGCCCGCCGCCTCGGCCTGATCTGACGGCACCCGGGGTAGACCTGGCCGCCGGGTGGTGCGCCGACAGCGACGCGTGGGACACGCTGCTGGGGTGAATACCCGTTGCCGTGTCACCGTGGCCGGCTCCCTCGCCGCGGGCATCCTCGCCACCCTGGAGTCCCGCTTCGAGGTCGAGTCGGCCGAACCGCGGGCCGACGGGATCGAGGTGGTCGTGTCCCGGGTGGACCAGGCCACCCAGCGGGCGCTGCTCACCTACCTCTGGGACACGGGCCACACGATCCGCTCCCTCGGCAACTGCTGAGGCACATCCGGACCCGCCCGCGTGACACCGGTGTCAACGGCCAGCTGCGTCCGGGCCCCTCTTCAAGACACCGGTGTCAACGGCGGGTGGCGTGTGGGTCCGCCCGTGTGGCACCGGTGTCAGCGGCCGGTGGCGCCGTCGATATGCTCGCGCAGGATGTCGGCGTGGCCGGCGTGCCGCCCGGTCTCCTCGATCAGATGGACCAGCACCCACCGCATCGACGGCGCGCCATCGCCGCGGGCCGGCGCCGTCAGATCCGTACACCGCTCGACGATCTTGTTCGCCTCCTCGATCGCCTCCTGGTAGGCGGCCAGCAGACCCTCGACCGTCTCCGTGCGGGTGGGGCGGAACGTGCGGCGCAGGTTGCTGATCGGCTCGCCGAGGAAGTAGAGACGCTCGACCGCGGTCACATGCTTGATCAACCCCAGAAGATTGGTTCCCGAGGGTACGCCCGCGGCGCGCACCTCCGGCTCCGGCACCTCGGCCACCTTGGCGGCGATCGCGTCCCGCAGGTAGTTCAGAAAGCCGAGCAGGGTCGACTTCTCGTCGGCCGCGGTCGCCGGCGGCCCGGTGTCCTTCGTGCGTGCCATCGGTCTGCTCCTTCACTGAGCGCCCTTCGCCAAGCGCCCTTCACCGAACGTCCTTGGCCGGGCGTCCTTCACCGAGCGGATGATCAGGACGTTGTCGACGACGGTCGCGGTTCGACCGCCGGGGCCGGTGGCCTCGCGGCGGGGCGTGTCCGCGCGCACCACCGGCCATGTCGCGGGGTCGAGGCCGAGCTCGGCGGCGACCTCGTCGGGCGTCGGGAAGTGGGTGTCCGGGTCCTGGTTCCACGACCAGGGCGCGATGGAGCCGTGGTCGACGATCAGGAGCAGCCCGCCCGGGCGGAGAGCGTGTGCGGCCGTGCGCAGGATGGGGGCGCGATCCAGTTCCAGCGGTGTCTGGAAGTACTGCGCCGAGACGAGGTCGAACTCCCCCGCCGGGAAGCTGTCGGCCAGATCGTGCCGCTCGGTCATGACCCGGTCGGCGAGGCCGAGACCGGCGGCGTGCGCCCGCACCCCCTCGACGGCCCGGCCGGACACGTCGACACCGGTGACATGCCAGCCGTGCCGGGCCAGCCAGATCGTGTCGCCGCCGGTGCCGCAGCCCAGATCCAGCGCGGCGCCGGGCGCCAGCGGCCCGGCCGTCTCCACGAGAAGTGGGTTGGCGCGGCCGCCCCAGCCCGCTCGGCCGCGATAGTGCCGGTCCCAGAATGTTTCCGCCATGCCCACAGCATCAGTCGCGACGTTTCCCTGTTGCAAGATTTGTTGCGGATCCGCACGATGACTTCATGAGCGACGATGTGCTGGCCGGGGTCGGGCCGCGCCTGCGGGCCCTGCGGAAGGCCCGCGGCGCGACGCTGGCCGGCCTGGCAACCGAGACCGGGCTGACCGCGAGCACCCTCTCCCGCCTGGAGAACGGGCGGCTGCGGCCCACCCTCGAGCAGTTGCTGCCCCTCGCCCGAGCGCACGGGGTGCCGCTGGACGACCTGGTCGCCGCGCCGCCGACCGGCGACCCGCGGGTGCATCTGCGCCCGGTCAAGCGCTCCGGCTTCACGGTCGTCCCGCTGACCCGGCGCCCCGGCGGCGTGCAGGCGTACAAGGTGATCTACCCACCCGCCGGCCGCTCCCGCACGACGAAGTTGCGGACCCACGAGGGGTACGAGTGGTTCTACGTCCTCAACGGGCACGTCCGGTTCGTGCTCGGCGACCAGGTGTACGAACTCGGCCCCGGCGAGGCGGCGGAATTCGACACCCGTACCCCGCACGCCATCGGCAGCACCGGCGCCCAACCGGCCGAGCTGCTCACCCTCTTCGGCCCGCAGGGCGAACGCGCCCACCTCGCGCCCGCCGTCTCACGACCCTGACCTGACCTGACCTGACCGGCCCGCGATCCTGACCTGACCACCCGCTCCGCAGAGATGATCTTGCGATTTGGCCGGCGCACCGCCGCCGCCCCCGCCCTCAATGGGTGGGCGAGGAATGTACCTCCCGGGTCTGATCGATCGAGAAGTTGTCCACAGGCACCGTGGTCTGTGGATTTCGCGCGGCCGGCCGGACGACAGCCAGCACGAGCACACCGCCGAGCAGCGCGGCCACGCCGCTGCCGAGGAAAATCAGGTCCAGCCCGTCGGCGAAGGCCCGATGCGCCGCCTCATTCAACTGCGGCGCGTGGGCGAGGATCGACTGCGCCGCGCCCCGGGACAGCCCCGCAGCGGTCGCGTGAGCGTCGGTGACGGTGGCGTGCAGGCTGTCTTCGAGACGACCGGAGAAGAGGGTGCCGAGAACCGCGATGCCCAGCGCCATACCGAGCTGGCGGAAGGTGTTCACCGCGGCGCCGGCCATCCCGGCGCGCTCATGCGGGACCGCGGCGAGCGTCGCCGAGACCAGGACCGGCATCGCCAGGCCCACGCCGACGCCGGCCACGGCCAGGCCGGGCACCAGCGCGCCCCAGCCCGAGCCGGGCCCCACCAGGGTCATCAGCAGCGCGCCGGCGCCGATGAACAGCAGCCCCACGCCGACCGGCATCCGCGGTGAGATGCCGTGGAGCAGCCGGCCCACCGCCGCCGAGACCACGAACGAGGCCACACACAGCGGAAGCACGACCAGGCCGGCGTCGACGGGGCCGAGCCCGAGCAGCGACTGCAACCAGACGGACACGTACGCGAGCGGGCCGAACGCCGCGCCCTGCAGGACCACCGCGGCGATCATCAGCGCCGTGAACGAGGCGCTGCGGAACAGCCGGAGGTCGAGCAGCGGGTGGGCCTGCTTCCTTTCCACCGCAACGAATCCGAGCAGCGCGACCGCGGCGATCGCCAGGCCGCTCACGGTTCGCGGGCCGGACCAGCCGTGTTCGCCGCCGGCGATGAGCGCGTAGGTCAGCGCCGCCGCGGCCACGGTGAACGCCGCGCCGCCGGCCCAGTCGACCCGGCCGGCCGGGTTCCTGGTCTCCGGCACCACCTTCCACGTCAGGACGACGGTCACCACCGCGACCGGGATGTTCACCAGGAAGATGGCCCGCCAGTTGACGCCCTCGGTGAGCAGGCCGCCGAGGATCGGTCCGGCGGCGGCCGATGCGCCGCTGACGGCGCCCCAGACGCCGAACGCCGTACCCCGGTCGCGGCCGGTGTAGCTGCTCTGCAGCAGCGCGGTGGTGGCGGCGAACATGGCCGCCGCCCCGATTCCCTGCACCAGGCGGGCGGCGACCAGGGCTTCGGGGCTCGGCGCCAGCCCGCAGGCGAGGGACGCCAGGGCGAAGAGCGCGACCCCGCCGACGTACGCGGCCCGGCGGCCGTAGCGGTCGGCGCACGCCCCCGCGACCAGCAGCAGCGCGGCGAGCGCGAGGGAGTAGCCGTCGATCACCCATTGCAGGGCGGTGAACGACGTGTCGAGGGCCAGCGCCATCGACGGGAGCGCGACGTTCACGATGGTGACGTCGACGAGGAGCATGAAGGTGCCGAGCGACACCGCGACGAGCGGAGACCATTTCCGCATGGCAGACCACCTTTCGAGATCGGACCTGCCGATGGTCGGGCTCGGCGGCGGCCTGCGTCAGCCTGCCCGGCTCGAGGTGGCGGAAACCGACGAGAGAGTACGTTGATACGGTGGCTTTCGACTCCCTGGAGCGTCTCGACCAGCAGATCCTCGCCGCCCTCCAGGTCGACGGGCGGGCTCAGTTCCGCCGGATCGCCGAGGTGCTGGGCACCTCCGACCAGACCGTCGCACGGCGTTATCGGCGGCTGCGGTCGACCGGCCAGGCCCGCGTCCTCGGGCTGACCGACCTGTCCCGGCTGGGCGAGACCCAGTGGTTCATCCGGGCCCGCACGACCCCCGACGCGGCGGTCGCCATCGGCGAGGGGCTGAGCCGGCGGCCGGACACCACCTGGGTCTACCTGACGTCGGGCGGCACCGAGATCGTCTGCTCCACGAGCACCCGCGACCTGCGGGACAGCAACACGTTGCTGCAACGGCTCCCCCGCTCGCAGCGCATCGTCGACGTCAGCGCCCACGCCCGGCTGCATGTGTTCTTCGGCCTCGCGTCGAGCCCGCTGCTCAAGGCGGGTCTGCTCACCGACGAACAGATGCGGGCGCTCGCACCGCCGGCCGCCGGACCCGGTCCGGCCGGGCCGGTCTCGCTCGACGACCTCGACCGTGCGCTGCTGCGGTTGCTCGCCGAGGACGGGCGGCACCCGGTCGAGTGGCTGGCCGACCGGGCCAAGGCGCCGGCGACGACGGTCCGCCGCCGCATCGAGGCGTTGCGCGCTGACGGGGTCCTGTATCTCGACGTCGACATCGACCAGCGCCCGGGCGCGGGCACCGTCCCGACGCTGATGTGGCTCACCGTGACACCGGCCGCGGTGGCCGAGGTGGGTGCGGCCCTCGCGGCTCAACCCGAGGTGGCGTACGCCGCGGCGACCACCGGCCGCACCAACATCTTCGTCAGCCTCCGCTCGGGCGACGCCGGCGAGCTCTACCGCTACCTGACCGGCCCGGTCGCCGACCTGCCCGGCGTGACGGCCATCGAAACCGCACCGGTGATCCGCAACTTCAAGGGCGCGGGTTAGTTGGTGGAGCCGCGGACGACCAGCTCGCCCGGCACGCGTTCCCAGCCGGAGTGGGGTTTGCCGCCGATGGCGTCGAGGAGGCGCTCGGCGGCCATCCGGCCGATCCGGGTGAGTGAGGTGTCGATGGTGGTCAGGGTGGGCCGGGCGCCGGTGGCGATCACCTCCCAGTTGTCCGTACCGATGATGGCGACCTGCTCCGGCACCGACCGGCCCAGCTCCCGCAGACCGTCGAGCGCGCCTCGCGCGATGAGGTCGCTGCCGCAGTAGATCGCGTCGACGTCGGGGTGGGAGCGCGTCACCATCTGGGCGGCCTGGCGGCCCCACACCTCGGTCCAGTTGCCGTAGTACGTCTGGCCGGTCTGCTCGTGGCCGGCCGCGGCGAGTGACGTCCGCAGGCCCCGCGCCCGCAGCCGGGCCGCGTCGAAGTGTTCCGGGCCGGTGATGTGCGCGACGCGGGTGCGGCCCATCCGCAGGAAGTGTTCGGCGGCGAGCACCCCGAGCTTCTCGTCGTCGACCACGATCGAGCAGTCGGCCGGGTCGGACGACGGGCTGAGCGCGTAGACGACCGGGAAGCCGGCCTCGACCGGGAGCGGGTCGCGGACGTTGGAGCTGCGGCCGGTGACGATGAACCCGTCGACCCGGCGGCCCATCAGCACGTCGATGTAGTGCTGCTCGCGGATCGGGTCGTCGCGGCTGTCGCAGAGGAAGACCGAGATGCGGCCGCCGGCCAGGGCGTCCTCGGCGCCGAGCATGACCGGCACGCTGAACCGCTCGAAACTGTCGGTGGTCAGCACGCCGACCGTGAAGCTGCGCCGCTCGAACACGCTGCGGGCCAGGTCGTTGGGCCGGAAGTCGATCTCCTCGGCGGCGGCCAGGATGCGGGCGCGGGTCTCGCGTGCGATCTGGCCGGTGCCGTTGAGCGCCTTCGACACGGTGCCCGGCGAGACCCCGGCGCGCTTGGCGACGTCGCGGATCGTCGCACGCTTCTCCATCTTCGCCTCCGCGTTCCGTCATGTTTCCGGAAACAGTAGCGCCGAGTTCACTAGAACGCTGGAACTTAACGCGGAAACATGTTGCGGAAACAGTTTCCGGCGGGCCACGGTGTTACCAAACGGTTTCCGACTCATCAAGGAGCACCGTGCCGAACCACATGCCTGGCCCCGTCGTACCGGTCGCCTCCACCGCCCTCCAGCCCCTGCCGTTCGACGCCATCCGGCTCACCGACGGCTTCATGGCCCGGCTGCAGGCCGAGAACGCCGGCACCTCGATCCCCCGCGGACACGACCATCTGGAGCGCCAGCGCGCCTGGGTGAACTTCGAGAACGCCGCGGCCGGCCGGGTCGGCGAGCCCTACTTCGGCCCGAACTTCGAGGACGGCGAGGCGTTCAAGTGGCTGGAGGCGGTCGCCTGGGAGCGGGGCCGGCGCCCGGCCGGAGATCTCGACGCCTGGCTGGAGAGGTACAGCGCGCTGGCCCGGGCGGCCCAGGACGACGACGGCTATCTGGCCACCTTCAATCAGGCGGCCGGCAAGCGCGGACGGTACGAGTGGATCTCGTTCGACCACGAGATCTTCAACATGGCCACGATGATCCAGGCCGCGGTCGCCCAGTTCCGCACCACCGGCCGGACCGTGCTGCTGGACGTGGCCCGGCGGGCCGCCGACCACCTGGACGCCACGTTCGGCTGGGGCAAGCGCGAGGAGTTGTGCGGGCACCCGCTGGTCGAGATGGCCCTGGTCGAGGTCTACCGGGTCACCGGCGAGCGCCGCTACCTCAACCTCGCTTCATATTTCGTCGAGCACCGCGGTCACGGGACGATGACCGATCCCACCTGGCAGCACTGGAGTTCGACCTACTTCAGCGATCGGATCCCCGTACGCGAGACGGTCTATCCCGAAGGGCACGCGGTCCGCGCGGTCTACCTCGCCTCCGGCGCGACCGACGTCGCCATCGAGACCGGTGACACCGAGCTGCTGGCCATCCTGCGGCGGCAGTGGGACAACATGGTCGAGGCCAAGATGTACGTCAACGGCAGCCTCGGCGCGCGCTGGGAGGGCGAGTCCTTCGGCGATCCGTACGAGCTGCCGACCGACCGCGGCTACGGCGAGACCTGCGCCGCGATCGCCTCGACCCAGTGGAGCTGGCGGCTGCTTCTTGCCACCGGTGACGCGAGGTACGCCGACCTGATCGAGCGCCAGTTCTACAACGCGGTGCTCTCCGGCGTCTCGCTCGACGGCGACAAGTACTTCTACGTCAACCCTTTGCAGGTACGCGAGGGCGCGATCCCGTACGACAACCGGATGGGCGCGAGCGGCCGCCACGAGTGGTTCGGCTGCTCGTGCTGCCCGACCAACCTGATGCGCACGCTCGCCGTGATCCACCACTACGCCGCCACCGCCACCGGCGACGGCGTGCAGCTGCACCAGTTCGCCTCGGCCGACATCCAGGCCGGCCCGGTCACGCTGCGCGTCCGGACCGGCTATCCCTGGGACGGCGACGTCGTCATCGAGATTGTCGCCACGCCCGCCTCCGACTGGGAACTGGCCGTCCGGATCCCCGGCTGGGCCTCCGGCGCCACGCTCGACTCGGCCGAGGTGGAAGCCGGGGGCTACGCCCGCATCCGCCGCGTCTGGCAGGCGGGCGAGGTCGTGACGCTGCGGCTGCCGATGGCGCCCCGCGCGGTCCGGGGGCATCACCGGGTCGACGCGGTACGGGGGTCGGTGGCGATCGAGCGCGGCCCGCTGGTGTACGCGATCGAGCAGGTCGACCAGGACACCGGTGTCACGGTCGACGACGTCGGGCTGGCCGATCACGATTTCACGGTCGAGCAGCGCGACGACATCCTCGGCGGGATCCCCACGGTACGGCTGCACGGACGCGTCGGGCCGGACGGCCCGGCCGCCGACGTGGTGGCCATCCCGTACTTCATGTGGGCCAACCGCGAACTCGGACCGATGAAGGTGTGGCTGCCGGCATGACGACTCTTCCCCGCCCCGAACACCCCCGCCCGCAGCTCGTCCGCGAGCGCTGGCTGAACCTCAACGGCGAGTGGCAGTTCGAGATCGACCGCGGCGACAGCGGCCTGGAACGCGGCCTGCTGGAGCGAGACCTGGCGCAGACGATCCTCGTGCCGTACGCGCCGGAGTCCGTCGCCTCGGGGATCGGCGACACCGACTTCCTGCACGCCGTCTGGTACCGCCGCACGGTCGAGATCCCTTGGGACGGCGAGGTTCTGCTCCACTTCGGCGCGGTCGACCACGACGCCACGGTATGGGTCGACGGCGTCGAGGTGGCCCGGCACCGCGGCGGGTTCACCCCGTTCTCGGCCGACCTCGGCACCCGACGCCAAGGCCAGGGGATCACCATCGTCGTACGCGCCCGCGATCTGCCCCAGGGACCGCAGGCGCGCGGCAAGCAGTCCGTCGCGTACGCCAACGCCACCTGCCTCTACACCCGCACCACCGGGATCTGGCAGACCGTCTGGCTGGAGGCCGTCCCGGCCGACCGCATCGAGTCCCTGCGCATCACGCCCCGCCCGTCCGCCTTCGAGGTGGAAACCGTGCTCCGCCGGACCCGGCCGGGGCTTCGGCTCTCGTTCACCCTGTCCGACGCGGACGGCGTGGTCGCGACCGCCACGGCCGGCGCCGACGATG
Organism: Actinoplanes sp. NPDC051470; assembly: GCF_040682035.1. Taxonomy (NCBI): domain Bacteria; kingdom Bacillati; phylum Actinomycetota; class Actinomycetes; order Micromonosporales; family Micromonosporaceae; genus Actinoplanes; species Actinoplanes sp. NPDC051470. Next base: position 359,455 of record NZ_JBFBAA010000002.1, on the reverse strand, counting down.
AGCTCGCCCCGGCCGCGCGGCTCGTCGTACCCGAGGATCGCCGCCGCCTCTGGCAACCGGGCCACCCACACCTGTACGACTTCCGGGTCAGCCTGCATGACACCGATGACAACGAGGTCGACCGGGTCGGCTCGTACGCCGGGCTGCGCTCGATCTCGATCGCCGGCGCCGCGATCCTGATCAATGGCGAACGGGTGTTCCAGCGGCTCGTGCTGGACCAGGGCCTGTGGCCGGACACGCTGATGACCGCGCCCAGCGACGCCGCGCTGGAGGAGGACATCCGGCTGTCGATGGCCGCCGGGTTCAACGGCGCCCGCCTGCACCAGAAGGTGTTCGAGGAGCGGTTCCTCTACCACGCCGACCGGCTCGGCTACCTGGTCTGGGGCGAGTTCGGCGACTGGGGCGCGGCCCAGTCCACGGTGGACGGCGATCCACAGCAGCCGACCGCCTCGTACGTGACGCAGTGGGTCGAGGCCGTTCAGCGCGACCGCAATCACCCGTCGATCGTCGGCTGGTGCCCGCTCAACGAGACCTGGCAGGCGTTGCACGACCGCATCACCCAGCTCGACGACGTGACCCGCGCGATGTACCTGGCGACCAAGGCGGCCGACCCGACCCGGCCGGTTCTCGACGCATCCGGCTACTCACACCAGGTTCCCGGCGCCGACGTCTACGACAGCCACCTCTACGAGCAGGATCCGGTGGAATTCCACCGGATCCTCGCCGGAAAGGCGTACGTCAACGAGCACGACGGACGCACGATCTCGCTGCCCTACGCCGGCCAGCCCTATTTCGTGTCCGAGTACGGCGGGATCTGGTGGAACGCCGGCCGGGTCGAGGACGCCGACGACCCCGACCGCCTCTCATCCTGGGGTTACGGGCAACGCGTCCGCGACCTCGAGGAGTGGTTCACGCGGTTCGCCGGGCTGACCGACGTGCTGCTCGACGACCCCCGCATGTTCGGTTACTGCTACACGCAGCTCACCGACACCTTCCAGGAACAGAACGGCGTCTACGACGCCCGGCGCCGGCCGAAGTTCGACATCGGCCGCCTGCGTGCCGTCCAATCCCGCCCCGCCGCTTTCGAGGAGTGAACCATGTCCGGACCCCTTGACCTGAGCCGAAGAGACCTCCTGCGACTGGGCGGCGCCACGGCGCTGGGCGGCCTGCTGGCCGCCTGCGGTGGCAGCGGCGGTGACGACCGCGGCAGCGGCGGCGCGAACGCCGAGATGCAGTACATGTTCTGGGGCAGCACCGGGGAGCAGAAGGCCATCCAGGAGATGCTGCAGGGCTTCCAGAAGAAGAACGGCGGCGGCACGATCAAGCCGGTCTTCACGCCCGGCGACGACTTCGACACCAAGCTCAACGCGCTGCTCGCCAGCAACCGCGCCCCCGACGTGTCGTACCTGAACACCCCGATGGCGTACCGCATCGCGGCCGAGGGGAAGCTCGTCGACATCGCGCAATACTTCGACAAGTACCCGCAGCTGAAGGAGCGCCTCCCCGAGACATTCTTCTGGTGGGACGAGGAGCACACCCTCGGCACCCAGGGCGCGCAGGAGGTGATGCTGCTCTGGCACAACAAGAAGGCCTTCAAGGACGCCGGCATCGAGCCGCCGCCGGTCGAGGCCGCGAAGGCCTGGAACTGGGACCAGTTCGTCGCCGCGGCGACCCGGCTCACCGTCGACCAGAGCGGCAGGCGGCCGGACCAGGCGGGCTTCGACGCCAAGAAGATCAAGCGGTTCGGCGCTCTCGCCCCGCTGTGGTCGGGCGCCTGGTACGGCCTGCTGCTGAGCGCCGGCGTCGACTTCCTCGACGAGGCCGGCACCACCACGATGATCAACAGTGGCGAGGCGATCAAGGTCTTCCAGAACATCATGGACCTGATGTACGTCCACCGCGTCGCGCCGACGCCCACCCAGCTCGGCAACAACGCGCCCGGCCTCGCCGTGCAACTGACCTCGGACCGGGTCGCCATGTCGATCGACGGCCAGTGGGCGCTGCTCGACATCGCGCAGACCAGGACCGATTACGGCATCGGCGTGCTGCCCAGCTACGGCACCCCGACGACCACCTCGATGGGCGGCCCGACCGCGATCTTCAGCTCGACCAAGCAGCTCGACCGGGCGCTCGAGCTCTACCTCTACGAGTCCGACCCGACCGCGTCGAACCTGTTCGCGAGCGGGCTGTGGATGCCGCTGGAGAAGAAGTACTACACCGACCCGGCCCAGATCGCGCTGTGGACCGACAACAAGGCCCACCCGCCGGAGTACAAGACCGCCGTCATCGACTACACGCTGAACCACTCGAAGGCGTACTTCTATCAGAAGACCAAGAACATCGAGGCGGTCGACAAGCTCCTGGTGCCCGCGGTCGAGCAGATGCAGACCGGCAAGCAGCCGGTCGCGAAGGTGCTCAACGCGCTCGCGGCCAAGCTCAACGACGGCGTGCTGAAGGGCCGCTTTCCGACTCCGTCGCTGTCATGACCGCGACCGACGTGGCGCCCCCGGCCGCGCCGGCCGCCCCGCCGCTCCGTCCGTCGAAGCGTGGCCGGTCCGGGCTGACGAAGACGGAACAGCGCTGGGGCATGCTCTTCGCCCTGCCCGCGGTGCTCGGGTTCCTGATCTTCACGGTCGGGCCGATGATCGCGTCGCTGATCATGAGCCTGACCGACTGGCGGATCGGCGCCCCGATCAGCTTCACCGGCGTCGAGAACTACCAGCGGATGGCCTCGGACGATCTGTTCTGGAAGTCCCTCGGTGTCACGACCTATTACACGCTCGGCTCGGTGCCGGCCGTGCTCATCGTCGGGTTCTTCGTGGCCATGCTGGTCAACACCGGCGTACGCGGGAAGTCGCTGTGGCGCACCATCTACTACCTGCCGACGCTGGTGCCGGCGGTGGCGAGCGCGGTGCTCTGGATCTGGATCTTCAACCCCGACTCGGGCCTGCTCAACTCGGCGCTGCGGTCGGCCGGGCTGCCCGGATCGAACTGGATCTACGACGAACGCACCGCCATACCCTCGCTGATCCTGATGAGCACCTGGGGTTTCGGCAACGCGATGGTGATCTTCCTGGCCGGCCTGCAGGGGGTGCCCACCGACCTCTACGAGGCGGTAGCGCTCGACGGCGGCGGCGCCTGGGCCAAGTTCCGCCACGTGACGCTGCCGTTCATGACGCCGACCATCTTCTACAACCTGGTCACCGGTGTCATCGGCACGTTCCAGGCCTTCAACCAGGCCTACATCATGACCAACGGGGGCCCGAACAACTCGACCCTGTTCTACATCTACTACCTCTACACGAAGGCCTTCACCGACGGCGAGATGGGGTACGCCAGCGCGCTCGCGTGGGTGCTCTTCATCATTGTGCTGATCGTGACGGTGCTGATGTTCCGCAACGCGCGCCGCTGGGTCTTCTACGAGATGGGAGGCGCGCGATGACCCTGGCCATCGCGCGGCGCATCGCCCTGTGGATCGTGCTCCTGGCCGGCGCGGTCATCATGCTGGCGCCCTTCGTGTGGCTGGTCCGCAGCGCGCTGATGACCGACAGCCAGATCTTCGTGACCCCGCCGCAGTGGCTGCCCGACCCGGTCGCCTGGTCGAACTTCTCCGAGGCGCTCACCGCACAGCCGTTCTACCTGTACCTCTTCAACACCATGCTGATCGAGTTCTTCGTGGTGACCGGCACGACGATCACGTGTGCGTTCGCCGGCTTCGCGTTCGCGCGGCTTCGCTGGCGCGGGCGGAACCTGGTCTTCGGGCTGCTGCTGACCGGCGTCATGCTGCCGTACGCGGTGACCCTGGTCCCGACCTTCATCATGTGGTCGTCGGTCGACGCGCTGGACACGTTCTACCCGCTCATCGTCCCGGCCTGGTTCGCCGGCGCGGGCGGCGGCGTGTTCAGCATCTTCCTCTACCGGCAGTTCTTCCTGACCATCCCGTTCGAGCTGGACGAGGCCGCCTACATCGACGGCGCGAACCCGTGGCAGGTGTTCTGGCGGATCATCCTGCCGCTGTCCAAGCCGGTGGTCGTGGTGGTGGTCATCTTCACCTTCATCGGGGTGTGGAACGACTTCCTGGGACCGCTGCTCTACCTCGGCGGCGACGACTCCAAGTTCACCCTGGCGCTCGGGCTGGCCACCTTCCAGAGCACCTACACCGCGCAGTGGGGCTATCTGATGGCAGCGTCGCTGGCCGTCATCCTGCCCATCGTCGCCCTGTTCTTCCTGCTCCAGCGCTACTTCGTGGAGGGGGTCACGCTGTCCGGGCTCAAGCGGTGAGCCCATTATTGCGTTGTGGGCGGCCGCCGGACGCTGCCATATTGATCTCGGCCCCGGCGGCTTCAGAAGTACGCGCTTACGCAACGGATGCATTGGCGCTCAAACCACGCTGATCCGTTGTCCTCCTGGCGACCGATCCTTCACATCGGGACCGCTCCGGGGCCTCCCACAACTTTGCAACATCAGAGGTGAAACATCATGACCGACCGACACGAGGTGATCGTCCACAGCGGATACCGTGGCCTGCGATACACCGACGGACGTTTCGACCAGGTGCTCGAGCCCGGCCGGTACGAGCTGCCCCAGCGCCGCTTCCCGCAGCGGCGGGTCCCGCGCGTCACGATCGTCCCGATCGACGTGCGCGAGCGCGAGCTCAACATCAAGGGTCAGGAGATCCTGACCGCCGACAAGGTGGCCGTCCGGGTCAACATCATCACGCACTTCCGGGTGATCGACCCGCAGGCGGCCGTCGAGCAGGTCGCCGACTACGAGGCCCGCATCTACAGCGACGTCCAGCTCGCCGCGCGGCGCTCGCTCGCGTCGATGACCCTCGAGGCCATCCTGACCAACCGCAACCAGCTCAGCGAGGACATCCTGCGCGACGTCGAGGGCATCTCGGCGCGGTACGGCGTGCAGATCATCCGCGCCGACGTGAAGGACCTGGCGTTCCCCGGCAACCTGCAGGAGATCATGAACCGCGTCCTCACCGCGCAGCGGATGGCCGCGGCGCAGATGGTCGAGGCCCGCACGCGCGCCGAGCGCGACGCCCTGGAGGCCAACACGAAGGCCGCCGCGCTGCGCCTGTCGGCCGAGGCCGACGCCGAGGCGAAGCGCATCCGGGCCGACGCCGAGGTCGACGCGCTGCGCCGGCTGGCCGCGGCGGCCGAGGCCTACGCCGAGCACCCGGCCCTGCTCCGCCTGCGCGAGCTGGAGACGCTGGGCGCCCTCGGCGCCAATGCCGAGGCCCGTCTCTACATCGGTTTCGACAAGCACAGCGACCGGCTCGCCACCGAGTGACCCCTGTTGCGTCATCCATCAACGTTGTCCACTATGGATGAATGCGTAGATTGCTCACCTTCGGTGTCACCGGTCTCCTTGCCGTCGCCGGGCTGGTGGTCGCGAACCCCGGCCCGGCGTCGGCCGTCGACCTCGTGAAGTCCGGCATCGGCGTCTTCCGACCCTCCGAGCACCGCTTCTACCTGGACAAGAACCACGCCGGGACGCCACAGGTCGACGTGTCGTTCGGCCAGTCCGGCGACCTGCCGCTCAGCGGCACCTTCGGCGTCGTGGGCTGGGACGGCATCGGGGTCTACCGGCCGTCGAACCGGACGTTCTACCTGGACTACGGCTACGACGGCAGCACGAACAAGCAGGTCACCTTCGGCGCCGACGGTGACCTGCCGATCGTCGGCGACTGGGAGTACGTGCCGGGCGGCAGCAACGACAACCTCGACTCGGTCGGGGTGTTCCGCCCGTCGAGCGGCCAGTTCTTCTTCGACTACAACAACGACGGCGTGGCCAACCGGAGCTTCTCGTACGGCCAGGCCGGCGACATCCCGGTGGCCGGCAAGTTCGGGAGCCCGGGCGCGCGGTCCGGCATCGGCGTCTTCCGGCCGTCCGAGGGACGCTGGTACCTCGACACGAACCTGGACGGCGTGACCGAGAAGTGGATCTACTTCGGCCGGCCGGGTGACCGTCCGGTCGTCGGCGACTGGGACGGCCACGGTGGCGACGAACTCGGCGTGTTCCGGCCCAGTGAGCACCGGATCTACCTCGACTACGACCTGACCGGCGGCAACGCCGAGTACGACTACTCGTTCGGGACGAGCGAGGACCGTCCGATCGCGGGTTACTGGTTCAACTAGCGACAGGTCGTGAGACACGGCCTAGGTTCGGCTGCCGGTTCGGTCGGTCACCTCGAGGAGGTCGCCGGGCTGGCAGTCGAGGGCGTCGCAGAGGGCGGTCAGGGTGCTGAAGCGGATGGCCTTGGCCCGGCCGTTCTTGAGGATCGAGAGGTTGGCCAGCGTCAGGCCGACCCGGTCGGCCAGCTCGGTCAGGGTCAGGCCCTTGGCGGCCAGCAGGGCGTCCAGGTGCAGGGCGACACGGTGCTGTTCCTCCGGTGGCATCAGATGACCTCGTCGAGCTCGGCGCGCAGGCTCCGGCCGTACCGGATGATCTGAGCGAAAGCGAACAGCACCAGACCGAGCATCAGCCACCAGACACTGAGCGTGTAGTCGAACACGAACATCCGCGCGCCGGCCGGCACCACCGTCGCCTCCAGGAGGTAGACGGCGACGTTGCGGACGATCTCGGAGGCGGCGCCGACGATCAGGACGACCAGGCCGAGGCGGCGCAGGGCGGTCGCGGTGGCCTCGGTGAACGGCTGCGTCGCGGTGATCCGGTCGAGCAGGCGCAGGGCGTACCAGATCATCGGCAGGGTGGCCAGGTCGAGCGGCAGCGGACCGGCGAGCAGGTCGAGCACCGTCTGATAGACGCCGGGGTCCTGGATCGACACGCTGATGGCCTGGATGCGCAGCTCGGTGGAGGGCTGGGTGGCGAGCAGCGCCGACGGCAGCACCTCGAAGCGACGGGTGGCGGGGCCGTCGAGCTGGACCACCTGGGCGACGATCGCCAGGATGTTGCCGAACGCCATGATCTGGAGCAGGGCGCGGATGAGGGCGAACGGGCGGTGACGCTCGGGCATGACGGCCTCCTTATCGATATTCGATGTATTGATAGTCGATATGATGCGACGGGTTGTCAAGCGGGCTTGGAGGGACGGATGGATCAGGTGAGCCTGCGTCGGGCCGACGCCGGGGACGCCGAGGACGTGCTCGGGGTGGTGCGGCGGGCATTCGAGAAGTACGTGCCGCGGATCGGGCGGGAGCCGTGGCCGATGACGGTCGATTACGGCGTACCCATCGGATTGGGGTATTGCCGGGTCGCCGAGGTCGACGAGCGGATCGTGGGCGCGCTCGTCCTCGAGCCGGGCGACGGCTTTCTGCACCTCGACGTGATCGCGGTGGCGCCGGAAGCGCAGGGTGGCGGGGTCGGCGGGCGATTGCTCGCGCTCGCCGACGAAGAGGCAAGGGCCGGTGGGTACGCCGAGATCCGGCTGTTCACCAACGAGGCGATGACCGAGAACATCGCGTACTACGGCCGCCGCGGCTACCGCGAGACACATCGGACCGAGGACGACGGGTTTCGTCGCGTCTTCTTCACCCGGACACTGGGCTGATGACTCGGTTGCGGCCACCGCGTAATCCCGTCGACCGGCGCGCGATCGGCTGGTGGACGACCAACCTGGTGATCCTGTTCGCGGGGCCGGTGCTCACGCTGGTGCTGCTCGGGGTGCTCATCTCGCCGGCCCGCTTCTGGCTGCTCCTGCCGGCCCTGATCGGCGCGGTGGCCGGCGTGGTCGCGGTGCCGGCGCTGCCGCGGTGGTGGTTCCGCGTGCATCGATGGGAGGTCACCGACACGGCCGTCTACACGCGAACCGGCTTCTTCTGGCAGGAGTGGCGGGTGGCGCCGCTGTCGCGGATCCAGACCGTCGACACCCGGCGCGGTCCCGTGGAGCAGCGGTTCGGGCTGGCCACCGTGGTCGTGACGACCGCGTCGGCCAAGGGCGCGGTGACCATGCCCGGCCTCGATCACGCGCTCGCCGCGGAGGTCGCCGAGCAGCTCACCGCCAAGACCCAGGCCGTGCCGGGCGACGCGACATGACCGGCGCCTGGGAACGGCTGGACCGGCGAGGCCTGTGGGTCTCGGCGGCCTTCATGACCGGGGTGGCGATCCTGGCCGGCGTGCCGACCGCGATCGGGCTGTCGGACATCTCCTGGGCGGTCGCGCTGGCCTGGACGCTGCCCGGCGCGGCGGTGATCGTGGCGGCCGGTGTGATCGCCGAATGGCTGCGCCTGCGGGTCACCCGCTACCGCGTCGGGCCGGACCGCGTCGAGCTGCACACCGGCGTGCTCGTCCGGACCCGGCGAAGCCTCCAGCGCGATCGCATCCGGACCGTCGATGTCGTCGCCGACCCGCTGCTGCGGGTGTTCGGGCTGGTGGCGGTGCGGATCGGCACCGGGGAGCAGGCCGATGACGGAACCGTGAAGTTGTCACCGGTGACACGTGACACCGGTGACGCGTTGCGGCGAGCCTTGTTGTCGCGGGCCGCTTCGCCGGCTTCGTCCCTGGCCGTCCTCGATCCCGCCTGGATCCGGTACGCGCCGCTGTCGTTCGTGGGACCGGTGCTGGGCGGGTCCGCGCTCGGCGGCGTGCTCAACGTGGCCGACTGGTTCGGGGCGTCGGCCGGGGTGGTCGACTGGGCCATCGACCTGCTGGGCGGGCTCGGCCTGATCGGCGGGATCGCGGTGCTGATCGTGGTCGCGCTGGTCGTCGGCACGATCGGGGCGCTCGGGCTGTGGGTCGAGTTCTGGTGGTCCTACCGGCTCGACCGCTAGGCCGGGGGCACGCTGCGCGTCCGGCGGGGGCTGTTCACCACGCGGTCCATCTCGATCGAGGAGGACCGTCTGCGCGGCGTCGACCTGGTCGAGCCGATCGGGTCGCGGCTGGCCGGGGCGGCCCGGGTCGACGCGGTCGCCACCGGCCTGGCCACCAGGACCGAGAAGGACAAGGCCCAGCACCGTACGCTGCTGCCGGCCGCCCCGCGCGCGGTCGCCGACCGGGTGGCCGCCGACGTGCTGCGCGAGGACGTGTCGCCGACCATGGCGGTGCGGCTGTCACCGCATCCGGTCGCGGCCCGAGGGCGCCGGTTGCGCTGGGCGCTGGCCGGGGTGGCCGCCTTCGAAGTGCCGCTGGTGGTGCTCGGCGTGCTGGTCGCCGAGGTGCTGCTGCACCTGGCGTGGATCACGGCCGTGGTGGCCGTACCCATCGCGGTTCTGCTCGCCCTGGACGCGTACCGCGGCCTCGGGCACGGGCTGACCGGCGGCTATCTGGTGGCGCGCAGCGGGTCGGTGCGCCGCTCCACGGTGGCGCTCCAGCGGCGCGGGATCATCGGGTGGACCGTGCGGCAGTCGATCTTCCAGCGCCGGGCCGGGCTGGCCACCATCCGGGCGACCACGGCGGCCGGGGCCGGGGCGTACGCCATCCGCGACGTCGGCACGAGCACCGGCCTGGACGTGGCCGACGAGGCGCTGCCCGGGCTGCTCACACCGTTCCTGGAGCGAACCTGAGGAACCGCCGCAGGTGAGACATCCATGACTATTGCGTTGAATCCGGTTCGTCATTGTTGAAACGACTGGTAAACAGAGTCCGTGGCAGCTGCGTGGCCGACGGTCGGAACCGTCCAGGTGAACGGCGTCCGGCTGGGCTACCGCGAGTGCGGCGACCCCGGCGGCGTGCCGGCGGTGCTGCTGCACGGCACCGGAAGCCGGCACGACACCTGGGATCGCCTCGCCTCGCGCCTGACCGGCTACCGGGTGGTCGCCGTCAACCTGCGCGGTCACGGTGACAGTGAGCGGTGCCGCAACTATTCGCTGAACGCCCTGCGGGTCGACCTGCTCGGGGTGCTCGAGGCGCTGTCGCTGCGCGACACGGTCATGGTCGGGCATTCGATCGGTGGGTACGTCGCTCTGGCCACCGCGCTGCACAGCCCCGACCGGGTCGCGCGGCTCGTCCTGGAAGACCCGGCGGTGCCGCCGCGAGGCGCCGTCCCGCTTGGTGCCGCGGCCCCGCTTCCGGCCGGCCCTGATCGTGTTGGCCCTGATCGTGTTGGCCGACGCCTTGTCCTGCCGTCGCTGCACGGCGGAAGCCGGCTCGGGATGCTGGCCGCCGCGGCGGGCATCCTGGCCGCGCGGCGCGACTTCGACCTGTTCGCGATGTGGTCGATCGTCCGCCAGGTGACGCGCCCCGACCCGGGGTGGTGGTCGTGCCTCGACGAGGTACGGCAGCCGACGCTGGTCCTGTCCGGCGGGCCGACCAGCTGCATCCCGCCGCGCCGCCTGGCCGAGATGACGTCGCGGCTGCCGGACGCCCGCCTCGCCACCATCCCGGTCGGCCACCGCGTGCACAGCCTCGCCCCGGACGAGTTCTTCACCGAGGTGGCCGCCTTCCTCACCGCATCCGCCCGCAGCCTCGCGGCCTGACCTCGAGTCAGCCGCCTGGCGGCCCGGATCAGCGGCCTCGCGGCCCGGGTCATCGTTGCGCTCAGCCCGAGACAACCGGTCTCCAGGTCGCGTGGTGGAATAGCCGACGCTGACGCGCGGTGATTCAGGCTACGAGCAGGCGAAGGCCCAGCTCCGCGGCGTCAAGGGCGACGACGTCCCGGTTGCGTTCGGCCCACCGGCCCGAGGAAATATCCTTGCGGAGTGCGCTCACCGCTCGCTGCTCGGCCTGCGGCCCGACTCTGGTCCACACCGATACCGCGCGGCGGACGTGCTCTTCCAAGTACGCCTCGGGCCGGCGCCAGTGTGCCTCGAAGAAGCCGTCTTCGCAGTCCCACGGGATCAGTACCGGCTCCGCACGTCCGCCGATCGCACGGGTCATATCGGTCAGGGACGGCCAGCCGACGAGAAGGTCGGCGAATTCCGGCAGGTAGTCGCGGGTGAGCCAGAACCGCTGACGCCAGCCGGTGTCATCGGCGTCGTACGTGAACACCACCACCCGGCGGGCCACCCGCCGCATCTCACGCAACCCGGCGACCGGGTCCGGCCAGTGATGAACGGTGCTGACCGCCATCGCGACATCGAACGACTGATCCTCGAACGGCAGGCTGTCGGCGCTGGCGGCCACGCACGGCGCCGCGCCGGCCGGGCGCTGCGCCCGCATGACCGCTGAGGGTTCCACCGCCGTGACCTCCCGGTCACGCGGTTCGTACGAGCCGGTTCCAGCCCCCACATTCAGTACGGTCCGCGCGTCCCCGATCGCCTCCCAGATGCGCGCGGCGATCCGCGGCTCGGTGCGCCGCGTCGCCGGGTAGGCGGACCCGATGTCGTCGTACAACTGCGCGCCGAACACCCTCGGATGTTCCTCCGGCGTCGTCCTGACCCCCACCGCTCGTGCCTCCATTTCCCGGTCTATCGCGGTCACCATGGCCGCGGCCCGGTCGCGCTGTTCCACCAGCAGACCGCGCAGCAGGCGCAGGTGCGGAACCGCGTCGGCGGCCGGGTCGCCGATCAGTTCAGCGATCTCGCTCAACCCGAAACCCAGCCGCCGGTACGCGAGCACCTCCCGCAGCCGCTTCACATCGCCCGCGGAGTAGACCCGATGTCCAGCCGCGGTTCGCATGGACGGCCGCATGAGCCCGATCTCGTCGTAGTGATGCAACGTGCGCACGGTTACGCCGGCCAGCTCGGCCACGCGTCCCACAGTCAGGTGCTCCTCCACACCCGCGACTATGCGGCATGACGCCACGTGAGGGACAAGCCCGCCGAGCCGGTGTGGGACCGCGGTCGGCGCCGTCCCTTATCGGCGGCAGAGTGGTCTGCGGACTGCTGGTGGTCCTGTTCTCGATCGGCCTGCGCCGCACTTTCGTCCAGGTCTCTATGCTGGCTGGGTGGCAGCGTGTCCCGAGCTGGCCGTCGCACGTCGTTCTCGGCGGCGAGGGCTCTTCGGGGTAACCCCGAGGAAGCTTGATTGACTACCGCAGCGCATCGCCGGCGCGCTTCCGCGCTTCGCGCAGTCCGGCGCAGGCACGACCGGGAATCGTCGGGGCACGCTGCCGCCCCGACGTGGCACGCGCCGCGCCTACAACCTCCGTCCCAGGTTGCGGGCGCCCTGGCCGACGCCCTGCTCACCACGAGCTGGCAGCCCGACGACATGATCGCGGCCGTACGCTCCGTGGCCGGCGGCCGCGCGGTGCGGGCACGGCGGCTGGTAGACGCCGTGCTGCTGGCCTATCCGCGCGCACCGGCCGACCGGCCCCGAGAGCTACGCCGGTTCCTGACCGGTCTGCCGGGCACGCCGCCGACGGCGGTGCGGCGAGCCACTATCCGGCATCGAATCGCCGCACCGACCCGAGTCGTCAAGATGCGATGGGGTGCCCCCGGCATCGGTGATCTCACCGAACTCGCCGCGTTCCTCGGCGTGGACGGCGACGCGCTCGACTGGTTCGCCGACCGCCGCGAGATCAACCGCCAGGCCCGGGACGAAAAGCTGCGCCACTTCCGGTACGCGTGGCTTGCGCACCGGCTCATCGAGGCCCCGAAACCGCGCCTGCGGGCCCTGCAACGCCAGCTGCTCGATCAGATCCTGTCGGCGGTACCCGTTCACGATCGTGTCCACGGGTTCGTGCCCGGCCGGGGAGCACACACCTTCGCCCGGACGCACGCCGGAAACGCCGTGCTGGTGAGCATGGATCTGCGCGCCTTCTTCTCCAGCATCACGGCGGCGCGAATCTACGGGCTGTTCCACGGCATCGGCTATCCCGAGCCGGTCGCGCACGCGCTGACCGCCTTGACCACCACGCGTACGCCGGCCCACGTCCTGCGCGACGCACCCGATCCCCACCTTGCCGCGCTGTTGCGCCAACCGCACCTGCCGCAAGGAGCGCCCACCTCTCCGGCTCTGGCCAACCTGTGCGCCTTCCGGCTGGACAGGCGGCTGAACGGACTCGCCGACCGCTTCGACCTGACCTACGCCCGATACGCTGACGATCTGGCCTTCTCCGGCACGCTGAGCAACCGCCGCATCGACCGGCTGGTCACGCTCGCCGGCCAGATCGTCCACGACGAAGGGTTCCAGATCCACCCTCGCAAGACCCGGATCCGGCGCCGGTCCCAGCGGCAGTCGTTGACCGGCTTGGTGGTCAACGACTGCCCGGCCGTGCCCCGCGAGGATTACGACCGCCTGCGTGCCATCCTGCACAACGCGGCGGCCCACGGACTCGCGGCGGCGAACCGCGACGGCCATCCCGACTTCGCCGCCCACCTGGCCGGCCGCGTCGCCTGGATGTCCCACCACCACCCGTCCCGCGCCGCGAAGCTCAACCACCTGCTCGAACAGGCACGCTCCACACCCTGACCCTCATCGACGGCCGCCGCCCCCTTTTGCCCCGGACAATCCGCGAACCCCGCCGGATCGACCGGGAAACCGCCTTCGGCGCAGCGGTGGCCTTGCTGCTTGGCCCGGCGGTGACAAGCCGGAGGTACGTGGCCTGAGGCGTTCCGGGCGGCTACCGCACCTGGAACCAACAAGTCTCGCCGATGGCGGGGCGACCTATCCGAACTCGGCCTCGATAACCAGCCGAGGATCCCGCCACGCTCTTCCCGTGAACCACCGGCGTGTCATGCCCGGATTCTCGGCGGATCTCCCGCGACCTGTCGCACGCATGGTCCGTCAAGCGAACCCGGCCGCCCATTACTTGCAGGTAAGTGCGCCGCTCACGACTTTCGCCTCAACCCTTCAACGACATCCTCGACAACGGCTACCCGGGCTGGGAGCCGATCCGGGGCAACGGCGATGAGTTCAAATCCGAGGCTGCGGTAGGTATCTTCGTGAATTTGCTCGAAGACGTGCGAATCTTCGAGACTGATGCGGCGCGCGGCGGTTGCCTGGACGAAACCCTGACTTCGAACGAAGAAGACGGTCCGCTCGTAGACATGGTCGGTCAAGACGCGATCTATCTCATCAAGTAGCGGGCGTGGTGCGGCCAGGGCAAGGTGGCGACTCAGCGCTAGCGTGCAGACGGGCGAGCGGTCGAAGAAGGTGGTGCGATGTATCATCGGGCCGACAGCCAGCTGCCTTTTTCGCTGAAGATCTACGATACGGTCGATAAAGTCAGGATCCCGCCACGGTTCCCGGTGGCCGAGAGCGTGGTGCAGAGCGATGACATCAGTCGCGGCTTCTTCGACGACAGCATAGCCATGGATCTCGAGCTGGCGCAGGATGGCTGTCTTGCCGGAGCCCGGGGTTCCAGTGAGAATAAAATTGGACACGACGAAACTCCAATTTCTTGACTAGCTCGATAGAAGGCAGTTGCATGGTTTGAAGCCACTGCGGCCTTACCGGAGATTGGTCTTTATCAGTGCCATAGCTGAGAGCTTGACTCAATCAGCGAGGGCTGTCTGAGCATCTTGCTCAACAACCGGCACACTGTCATCGGCCGAAGCGGACGATGCATAGCCGGCGAGCCATCGGGAACCGCTGAGCAGGACTGTCCCAGGCGAGGATCTCGCGGGGACGGTTCGATCGCCTGCAACTGACACGCATCAGTGGCGTAGCCAGGTCAGTACCGCCTGGACGCGGCGGTTGTCGTCGGGGGCTGGTGGCAGGTTGAGCTTGGTGAAGATGGACGACACATAGGTTTCGACCGACTTGGCGCTCAGGTGCAGGCGGCGGGCGATGCCGGTGTTGGAGCGGCCCTCGGCCATCAGGGTCAGCACCTCGCGTTCGCGGTCGCCGAGGCGGTCGAGGCCGCTCTGGTCGGCTCGCCGGCGCTCGCGCACCAGCTCGACCACGATCTCGGGGTCGACCACCGGCTCCCCCTTCGCCACCCGGGTCAGCGCGTCGCGGAGCGCGTCCACGTCTTCGACGCGGTCCTTGACCAGGTAGCCCGCGCCGCCGCCGGTCAGGCCGAGCAGGTGGGTGGCGAAGCTCCACTCCGCGTAGGTCGACAGGACCAGGATGCCCACCGCCGGATGCCTGGCGCGAAGTTCCGCGGCCACTCGCAGGCCCTCGTCGGTGAAGCTGGGCGGCATCCGGATGTCGAGGACCACCGCGTCCGGCGGATCCGTCTCCACGGCGGCGAGCAGGGCCCGCCCGTCGCCGACGCACGCGGTCACCTCGACTCCGGTGGCCGCGAGCAGACCCGCCAGCCCGTCACGGAACAGCCGGGAGTCGTCGGCCAGCGCCACCCTCACAGCGCCGCCCCCGGCGGATCAACAACAAGCGACGCACCCGGCGGATCGACGAAGAGCGACGAGCCCGGGAGCTCGACGGAGACGGCGGTGCCGCCGCCCGGTGGGCTGGTGACGACGCAGGTGCCGCCGAGGGCCGCCACCCGGTCGCGGACCGAACGGGGTTCGGCGCCGCCGATGCCGTCGTCGGTCACGGTCAGGCGGAGGGCGTCGGCGTCGTCGGCCACGGTCACCGTGAGATCGGTGGCTCGCGCGTGCTTGACCGCGTTGGTGAGCGCCTCGGCCGCGATGAAGTAGGCCGCCGCCTCGACCGGCGGATCCCAGCGGCGGGCCGGCACCGCGAGCCGCACCGGGAGCGGCAGCCGGGACGCCACCGACTCCAGCGCCGGACCCAGGCCGGCCGTGCCGAGCAGGGCCGGGTGCAGGCCCTGGGCCAGTTCCCGGAGTTCCTGTTGCGCGGCCCGCAGGTCGGTGACGGCGTGGTCGACCATGGCCTGCCACGGCTGGCCGGCGCCGTAGGCGCGCAGCGTACCCAAGCGCATGGAAAGACCGAACAGCAGTTGCTGGGCGCCGTCGTGCAGGTCGCGTTCGAGCCGGCGGCGCTCGGTCAGGCCGGCCTCGACGATGCGGGCGCGGGAGTCGACCACCTCGGCCAGGCGGTCGCGCAGACCGGCCTGGAGGCGGGAGTTCTCCAGGACCAGGGCGGCCGCGCCGACCACGGCCCGCACGGTCGCGGCGTTCCGGGCGAGCGCCGGATCGGTCAGGATCAGGCCGAGGCGGTCACCGTCGCTGGAGAGCAGCGGTACGGCCAGCCGGCCCGACGCCGGGGGCTCAGCCAGGCCGGAGAGGCCGGAGACGTACACGTCGAGCAGCGGGTCGCGCAGCGCCCGGCGCAACGCGTCGCGCAGGCTCTCGACGCTGGGCGACCGTTCGAGCGCGAGGATCACCTCGGCCGCGGCCGCCCGGGCGAGCCGCCGCCGCACCGCCGCCACCAGGAAGCCACCGGGCACGGCCAGCAGCGCCGTCGCCTCGGCGGCCCGCAGCGGCGACGCCAGCGACGTCGTCGACAGCAGCGACCCGACCAGCCGGAACCCCAGCGCCAGCCCGGCCCCGGCCGCGGCGACCGCCACCGGCATCAGGTCCTGCCGCCGCAGCCCTCGGGCCCGCACCAGCCGCGCCACCAGCAGACCGCTGAACAGCACCGCGAGCACCGCCGCGCCGATGTTGAACATCGCCAGGACGCCCGGCCCAGGTGTGAACAGCCCGCGGGCGAACGACCCGGCGACGGTCCAGCCGAACGCCGCGACCACGAACCCGCGGTGGAGCCGGTGGACCAGCCGGTCCTCCGGATAGCGCAGCAGGACGGCCGCCCCCACCGAGACGAACAGCGCCCCGAACAGCCAGCCGACCAGGACCAGCGGCCGCGTTCCGTACGCCTCCAGCCACACACCGAGCCACGCGAACCCGGCCAGGCCCAGCCGGAGCCCGTTCCCACGCTGATCGTCGCCCGACCGCAGCAGCACCCCGGTCAGCAGGAACGTCACACCCACAGCACCATTGAGGACGGCCTGCACCGGCGACGGCGTCCACATCGGCCACCCGACCGCCACGGCCGCGATTCCCCCGGCGACGAGCGCCGCAATCGGCGCGATCCGGGACGTAGGCATCCCGACAGTGTTCCGCCCGACCCGGGTTTTCCCCAACCGACTGTCGGGAGAACTCCACAGACCGCGCCCCGCCGGCTCCCGCAAGCTATGACGACAAACCATACGAGGGGGAGATCAACACCATGAGATTGGTACGTACGGTGAGCACCGCCGCCGCCATCGGACTCGGCCTGGCCCTGTCCGTCGCCGCGCCGGCCCTGGCCAAGCCCGACTGCGACGTCCCGAAGCCCCCGCCGATCTGCGAACGCGGCGACCCGGACGGCTTGGCCCCGGCCCTCTGGTCGATCGGCTGATCCGCCACTCCGGCCCTATTGCGCGTGGGGCTCTTGGGCCGTTCGCGCCGGCGGGAGGGTGATCGCGGTGAGTGCGCGGCCGCCCCGCCGGTCTCTGATCGGCGGGGCGGTTGCGGTGGGCGTCGAAGACAGCCCGGCTCAGTTGTAGGCGGCGAAGATTCGGCTGAACTCGTACGGCTGCTGGGCGATGTTCGTACACCGGTAGAGCGGCCCGGAGCAGGCGTTCGCGTCGCGGCCGAGCTCCCAGAAGCTGAGCATGCCGAGGTGTTTGCCCTGGGCGAAGGCGACCAGCTGACGGGCGTCGTTCTGGTCGTAGATCCGGCCGTCGTCGTTCTGGCCGAGCATCGGCGTGACACCGACCATCTTCCACACCTGGGCGTCGGTGCGGCTCGGGTACAGGGACTTGACCTGGGCGAACGTGGAGTTCGCGGCGTCCACGGCGAACTGGCCGTAGTCACCGTTGCGGTAGTAGTCCATGGCCATCACGTTGACCAGGTCGACGTTGACACCGGCGTCCCGGGCCGAGCGCACCACGCCCAGGCCGTCGGCGGTCAGGCCCTCGGGCAGCACCGGCAGCGTGAACGAGACACGCAGCCCCGGGTTGGCCCGTTGCAGCGCGGCCAGCGCCTGCGAGCGACGGGCCACCGAGGCCGGGTCGCCGGTCGCGCCGCCCTCGATGTCCAGGTCGATGTACTTCAGGTGGTACGCGGTGACGACCGCCTGATATTCGGCCTGGAGCGCGGACACGCTGGTGCAGGCCTGGGCCAGTTCGATGCCGGTGGCGCCGCCGAACGAGATCTTCACGTCACCGCCGCGGGCCCGGATCGCGCTGATCTGGTCGGCCGCCCAGCCCTGCCGCGGGTCATAGGCGTTGAACCACATGGCCTTGCAGGCCGACGCGGTGATGAACGCCAGCGTGACGTGCTTGAGGTTGCCGCTGGCAGCCATCGCGGGAAGGTTCGGCGACGGCCACGCTCCCATGTCCACGTAGGGCGCGTGCGGCAGCCCGCCGGTCGTCGGGGGCGGGTCGGTGGGCGGCGGGTCGGTCGGTGGCGGATCGGTGGGCGGGGTGCTGTCGCAGGCGCCGAGGTCTTCCCACAGCGACGCGGCCGCGACCGGGTTCCAGCCGGCGCCGGGCGGCGGGGTGTGCGCGACCCGGGCCCGGTAGAGGCGGCCGTTGTAGGTCACCTGGGCGCCGGCGGCATAGGGGGTGCCCTCGGCCCAGGCCGGGACGTTGGTGCAGACGGCCATGACCGTGGCGCCGGTGGTCGCGGCCTGCGCGGCGGGAGCGGACACGGCCGCCCCCAGCATGGTGACGACAACCGCGAGCGGCGCCATCCAGCGATGCAGTGACCTCATCGCGTCTCCCTTTCCTTCTGAAGGGGTCCGATGAGATCGAGCGTGGTCGATTCCGTTTAAACTGTCAACACTCTTAATTATTGAGCCGCGACGGCCAGGGCCCGCGGGCCGGGAGCCGGGCGATCGGGAAACGCACGTGATGCACACCTGTGCTCAGAGCTGGCGAAATCGCCGGCTCCGACAGCCTGCGAGGAAGGCGCGGGCGGCGGGCCGGATGCGGAGCGGCGCTTCTCGATGATCGTGTGGATGACGGCCAGGATCATGCCCAGGGCCAGCCCGAACGCCGTACCCATCAGTGGCGAGTGCGCGAAGGTCGCTCCCCCGAGGCGGCCCAGCCCGATCGCGTACCCGGCCCAGGCCACGCTGGCCAGCGCCGTGAACAGGCCGAACTGCCCCATCGGCAGCCGCACCGACCCGGAGGTCATGGCGGTCGCGGTGCGTCCGTAGGGCAGGAACCGCCCGGCCAGGATGGCCACCCCGCCGTAGCGCAGCAGCGCCCGTTCGGCCTTCTCCTTGGCGATCACCAGCTTGCCGTTCCGCACCCGGCCACCCGCCTTCCGGCCGAGCACGTAGGCGATCCGGTCGCCGGCGATCCCGCCCGCCACCACGGCCGCGGCCAGGGCCATCAGGTTGGGCCGGCCGCTCGCCGACAGCGCGCCCAGCCCGATCACGACCGTCTCGGACGGCATGACCGGGATGAACCCGTCGATCATCACGGCGACGAAGACGACGGCGTACAGCCATGGCGACGAGATCAGCGGCATCAGGTGGTCAAGCATGTCTTCGACGGTACGAATCTCGAGCCTGCCCCACGATGGTGCTCCCCCGTGGATCAGTGGTGGGGCTAGCACCACCATCTCTTAAGCTTCCTAGGGTGATCGCTCACCCGGGACTGCGTTTCGCCGACCACACCGTCACCGTGCCGCTCGACCACCGCCGGCCGGACGGCGACACCATCGAGGTCTTCGCCCGTGAGGTGGTGGCCGCGGAGAACAACAGGAAAGACCTGCCCTGGCTGCTGTTCCTGCAGGGCGGGCCGGGTGGCAAGTCCCCGCGGCCGGTGCGCGCGGGCGGCTGGATCGAGCGCGCCGCGCGTACCCATCGCATCTTGCTTCTCGACCAGCGCGGCACGGGACGCAGCACGCCGGTGGCCGCCCGGACCATCGCCGGCCGGACCGACGCCGAGCTGGCCGCGTACCTGCGGCTCTTCCGCACCGACAGCATCGTCGCGGACGCCGAGGTGCTGCGGGAGCGGGTGGCCGGCGGTGCCCGATGGGACACGCTCGGGCAGAGCTACGGCGGGTGGATCACGATGGCCTACCTGTCCGCGGCGCCGCAGGCCCTGCGCACCTGCTATGTCACCGGTGGCATGCCCGGCCTGACGGCCACCGCCGACGACGTGTACGCCCGCATGTACCCGCGCGTGGCGGCCAAGAACGCCGAGTTCTACCGTGCCTTCCCGGGCGACGCCGCCACCGTTCGCGCGACCGCCGACCACCTGCGGGAGAACGACGTCCGGCTGCCCGACGGCGACCGGCTGACCGTCGAGCGGCTGCGGCGGCTCGGGCTGGCGTTCGGGATGAGCTACGGCTACGCGCAGGTGCATTGGCTGCTCGACGAGGCCTGGCACGGCGCCGAGCTGTCCGACACCTTCCGGTACGCGGTGATGGCGCAGACCGGCTACGTCGACCAGCCGCTGTCGGCGCTCCAGGAGTTCATCTACGGGCAGCATGGCGTGGCCACCGGCTGGGCGGCGGAGCGGGCGATGGCCGTACGCCCGGAATTCGCCGCCGACGCCGACCCGCTGCTGTTCACCGGCGAGATGATGTACCCCTGGATGTTCCGGGAGATCGCGGCGCTGCGGCCGTTCGCGGGCGCGGCCGACCTGCTGGCCGCGGCCGACGACTGGCCCGCCCTCTGGGACCCGGCCCGCCTGGCCGCCAACGAGGTGCCGGTGTACGCGGCCGTCTACGCCGACGACATGTACGTCGACGCCGGCCTGTCCCTGGAGACAGCCGCCGCCGTGGGCAACGTGCGCACCTGGGTAACCAACGAACACGAGCACGACGGCCTGCGTACGTCGGGCGACGCCGTGCTCGGCCACCTGATGGACATGGCCGCGGGCCGGCTCTAGGCCGTTCCCCCGGGCGCCCATGCTTGCGCCGTGCTCGCCGCTGTTCCGATCAGGCAGACTCATGGGATGCCTTCGACAGATGTGCGGAAGCCTCCGTCGGATGCGGTGCAGGTGTGGTTTCCCATGTCCGGTGGACCAGCCTCCGCGCTGGGCGTTCCCGCCGAGGTGTTGGCGCCCGATCGGGTTCGCCTCCTCTTCGCGCCATGGGCCGCGTTGAACGCCGCGAGGGCCGACGTCTACCGAGTGCGGAAGGAAGAGGACGGCCGCCTGTGGGCTCAGGAGAAGCTCGACGTGGGTTGGGTCAACCAGACCGTCTACTTCCAGAACAACTGTGGCCGGACGATCACCTTCCGGGTCTTCCGGGCGGGGGCGAGCCTGCCCTGCGTGGCGGTCGAGCCCGGCGAGCAGGGCGGCTGGCGGTGGAACCGGGCCGCCTGGGTCACCGGCTACGAGCTCGACTGCGAGTTGGAGGAGTAGCCCGCCGATCAAGCTCAGCGCGGCTCGGTGGCTGGACCAGCGTCCGGCCCCCGAGCTGAGCCGGTCGGCATCGCTGACCACCGGCCGGTTCGCGCCGGGATCGTCGATGTCCCGGCCTGGCGGCCCTGCGCTTGACCATCGCAGCCGGGCGCACAATCTGCGGCGTGAGAGTGTGTCTCTACGTCAGAACCACGGGCGGTTGCGTTCAGCGCGACGCTGTCACGGCGATGTGGCCAGAGTGAAGCGCACCTGCTGGGTCAGATGGATTCGGCCGTCGGTGCCGCGAGCTTCTTCCAGGTGTTGGCCGGCGACGGCCTTGACGGTGTCGTGGTCGGCGTCCGGGATGGCCTCCCACATCGCTCGCTGGCCATGCGATCGGCTGAATTCATGCCACTCGTCGACGTCTGCGAACGTCACCTCGGCGTCGAAGTGGGTCGTCCGCACGCCGGTGTATCCCGCTGCGCTGACCAGCTCCTCGACGCCCGCGTCGCTGCTGAAAGGCCCGGCGGCACCGGTCGTCCGGGCGTCCAACATTCTTGCCGGTAGATATGGCCGGAAAGTCGCATCGACCGCTTCCCACGCCGGATCGCGGTGTCCGAAGGTCGAGATCGCCAGCCGGCCGCCCGGCGCGGCGAGGCGTCGCCACGCGATCAGGGCCGCGAGCGGATCGGGCAGGAAGAACACCACCAAGGACGAAACAATGAGGTCGTAACCGGCCGTCGGCAATGTCGGCGACGAGGCATCCATGACCTGAACGTCGATGTTCGAAAGACCGCGGCCGGCGAAGTCGGCCTCGCACGCCTCGATCATCCGGGGGGACAGGTCGATACCGGTGACATGACCGTCGCGGCCGACCGCCTCGGCCAGAGCGATCGTGGCGGCCCCCCGCCCGCACCCGACGTCAAGGGCCCGCGCGCCCGGCGCGGGCGCGGCCAGGCGGACCAGTTGGCGCGCGATGGGGGTGAACCACGGCACCCCCACTCCGTCGTACACGTCAGCCACCCGGTCGAACACCGCCGCTACCGCCGCACTTCGTGCCGCCCGCTCTGTCAGGTCCACCCGGTGATTCTGTTCCGCGTCACCGTTCGCAACAAGAGCTTTCCGGACAGGTCAATCCACCGGGCGGTGCGCTAGCCGAGCAGCGCCGCGACCACCACGAGGGTCACCGCCGAGACGGCCGTGGACAGCACGATGACGTCGCGGGCGAACGGCGCGTTGCGGCCGTAGTGGCTGGCGAAGACGTAGACGTTCTGGGCGGTGGGCAGGGCCGAGGTGACCACGGCGGCGAGCAGCATCGGCCCGTCCAGGCCGAACAGGAAACGGCCGATCAGGTACGCCAGCAGCGGCTGAACCACCGACTTGAGCAGCACCGCGGCGCCGCGCTCGGCGGCGTCCGGCCCGGACCGCAGCGGCCGGCTCCCCCGCAGCGACATGCCCAGCGCCAGCAGCGTCATCGGCACGGCCGCGCCGCCCAGCAGGGCGAAGGGCTCCAGCACCGGGCGCGGCGGGTCGACGCCGCTGAGCATGACCGCGATGCCGGCGGCGGAGCCGATCAGCAGCGGGTTCCGCAGCGGCAGGGCGGCCAGCCGGCGCCAGGACGGCCGGCCCTCGCCGGTCGCCACGTCCAGCACGGCGAGGGCGGTCGGGCTGGCCAGCAGCACCTGGAACATCAGCACCGGCGCGATGAAGCCGACGTCGCCCAGGATGTAGGCGGCGATCGGGATGCCCAGGTTGCCGGCGTTGACGTACCCGGCGGCGAGCGCGCCCACGGTCAGGTCGGCGACGTCCCGGTTGTGCCGCAGCCGGGCGAACAGGACGTGCAGGGCGGAGACGGCGAGCGTGCTGAGCACGAAGGTGGCCAGGGCGGCGGTGAAGATCCGCCCGGGCGAGGAGCGGGCCAGGGTGCTGACCATCAGGGCCGGCGCCAGCACGTAGAACGCCAGCCGGGTCAGCGTCGCCTGCCCGGCGTCGCCGAGCAGGCCGAACCGGGCGACCAGGTAGCCGACCAGCACGAGCACCCAGATGACGGCGAAACCGGTGACGACCTGCAGCACCCGCCGGACGTTACCTCGTGAACCAGCGCAGGTCCTCGACCTCGGGCGGAAGATCCCCGGCCGCTTCGTACGGAGGGTCCGGCCGTCCCCGCAGCAGACGCGACGCGTACTCCAGGGCTTCCTCCCCCACCGGGCCCTCATCGGCCGGGGCCGCGGCCATCAGATCGAAAAGACTGACCACCGCGGGTACGAACGACTTGTGCCGCCAGATGCCCGTACGCGCGTCGAAGTCGTAGTCCGGCCGCAGGCGGCGGCCGTAGCGGGCGATCAGGGCAACCGCCTCGATGATGTGGTCGACCACCGCCGGCGACTCCAGGTAGCTGAAGCTCAGCCTGGTCCAGCCCGGTTTGACGCCCGCCCAGCCGGCGCCGATCGCCGCCCGGAACCGTGCCGAGCGCTCGGCGTCGACCCCGAGGAGCCGGTGCCCGTACGGGCCGGCGCACGAGCAGCCGCCCCGGGACTGGATGCCGAACAGGTCGTTGAGCAGGGCCACCACGAAGTTGTGGTGCAGGACCCGGTCGCCGTCGCGGATCAGGAACGACACGATCGGCAGCCGGTCGGCGTCCAGGTCGCCGAGCAGCATCAGCTCGGGGATGTCGCGCCAGCGGTCGCGGGCCCGCCGCCAGTACTCCTGTTCCCGTTCGGCGATCAGGTCGGCGCCGATCGCCTCCCGGAGCGAGAAGACCAGCCCGGCCCGGATCGACTCGACGATCGCCGGGGTTCCGCCCTCCTCCCGGGCGACCGGATCGGCGACGTAGTCGTGCGTCGTCGCGTCGACGAAGGCCACCGTGCCGCCCCCGGGCGCCGTCGGGACGGCGTTGCGCAGCAGCTCACGCCGCACGACCAGGACGCCCGGCGTCTGCGGGCCGCCGGGGAACTTGTGCGGCGACAGGAACACCGCGTCCTTGCCGGCCATGCCGATCGGCCGGTGCGGGCCGGCCGCGGCGTAGTCCCAGAACGACAGGGCGCCGTGCGCGTGGAGCAGCTCGGCGATCGCGTTCACGTCGGTCAGCAGGCCGGTCACGTTGGACGCGGCCGAGAACGTGCCGATCCGCAGCGGCCGGTCGGCGTGCCGGATCAGCTGGCGCTTCAGGTCGTCGAGGTCGAGGCGCCCGCGCTCGTCGGCCCCGATCGGCACGACGTCGGCGCTGCTCTCCCGCCACGGGAGCTCGTTGGAGTGGTGCTCGAACGGCCCGACGAACACCACCGGGCGCCGGCCGTCCGGCCTGGGCGTACGCAGCCCCAGGACGCCGACCAGCTTGTTCACCGCGGCCGTCGCCCCCGACCCGCAGAACAGCACCACGTCGTCCGGCCCGCCGCCGACCGCCCGGTGTACGGCCGCCCGGGCCTGCTCGCGGAGGCCGCCGGTGTAGCGGCCGGTCGCCGACGCCTCGGTGTGCGTGTTGGCGTACCGCGGGAGCACCTGCCGGCGGATCGTCTCCTCGATCAGGTCGAGCGCCTGCGCGGAGGCGGTGTGGTCGGCATAGATCAGCCGGCGCCGGCCGTAGGGGCCGTCGAGCACCTGCCCCGTACCGATCACACCCTCTTGGATCTTGACCAGCAGATCTTCGTTCACACCTGGTCAATCGTTCACCACCGCCCGGGAGTTCGGCGCCTGCCCGTTCCGACCTCCGGCGGTGTCCGGACGGGCCGAGATCACCGTCAGACCTCCGGGGTGGCCTTGACCGTGAACGGGTTGAAACCCCAGATCCGCGACCCGGAACGCGGGACGGCGAAGGCGTACCAGTCGTCACCGAGCGCTTCGAACACGACGTCGCGGGCGGTGTCTCCCATGCGGGGCGACGGTCGCACGCCGGGCGTGCACCGCACCAGACCGGAGAAGTACGACATGCCACTGTCCTTGGTCACGTAGGCCACGCAACCGTCGTGGCTCCACACGGCCGAGAAGCGGTACAGGCCGTAGCTCCCACCGGGCGTCGCCGTCGCCAGCCGTTCCAGTCCCGGACGATGCAGCGGGAACAGCGCCCGGCCGGCCACCCCCGAGCAGGCCACCACCATGGTCACGACGGACACCACCGGCAGCACCGACCGGACCGCCCAGGACCGGCCGCTCAGCGACACCGCCCAAACCACGGCGGCCCCCGCCCACAGACCCATGGCCGTCCACAACCAGGTCAGGTAGCCACCGGGCAGAACCACCCCGTACAGCAGCGCGACGGCCGCCACCAGGGCAAGGGCGATCGGCCACCAGGTGCGGGATCGGCTCACGCCGACACGCTACCGAGCCGGGGCAATCCGGAGCGCGGGGTAGTGCTGGCTGTACCGGCGGGTGGGTAGTCACCGGGATGGATCTTGTCCGTCGCGGAAAATAGCGTTCTCGGTATGACCACGACAAAGAACTTTCGCAGCCTGGCGGTGGGCCTGACCGCCGCCGCCGTCCTCGCCGCGGGCGTTGGAGTCGCCCACGCCGACGTCATCGGCGGCGCGCCGGCCGGCGGCGCCGAGACCCTCACGGCCGCCACCCGCTCCGGTTGGGAAGGTGTCACTCGCGAGCAGGTGCGGATCGACTTCGGCAAGGGCTGGGTCACCAACGCCGAGCTCACCTACCCGAGCAGTGCCACCGGCCGTCTGCCGCTGGTCGTCTTCCTGCACGGCAGCGGTCGCAACGACATGAATCAGACGCTGCCGGACGGCAAGGGCTCGACCTTCGTCCCGCTCGCTCAGGCTGCCAGCCGGGAAGGTTATGCGACCTTGCGCTTCAACAAGCGCGGCGTGACCGACGTCGGGCCGGTGGAGAGCACCGATCCGGCCCAGCTGATGCCGAAGAACCCGTACCAGCAGATTCAGCTGGACGCCGCCTCGGTCGTACGGTTCGCCGCCCGGTCGTCGAAGGTGGACCCGGCGAAGATCTTCCTCCTCGGTCACAGCGAGGGCACCAACGTGGCCGCCAACCTGGCCGCCGACCCGAAGAGGTTCGGCATCCCGAAGCCGGCCGGTGTGGTCGAGATGGGGGTGGTCGGCAAGCCCATCAAGGATCTGCTGACCTTCCAGATCTACGGCCGGCTGCTGACGCAGATGCACGACGAGTTCGACATCGACGGTGACGGCCAGCTGACCGCCGTCGAGGCGACCGACGGCCTGGTGGGCCAGCCGAAGGAGATCGCCGACCAGTTCCGCTCCGTGCTGCTCGACGGCAAGAAGGTGCGGCCCGGCACCGACCGGAACCACGACGGCCGGATCGCGATCGACGCCGAGGCCGGCCCGGTGCTGCGCAAGGCCACCCACATCGACGACTACCCGAACGTGCCGGGCCTCGACCCGTACGTGGTCGCCTACGCCAAGGACCTCGGCCGCTTCCCGACCGTGACGCAGGCGCTGCCCAAGTTCGCCGGCCCGACGCTGCTGCTCAACGGTGAGAACGACATCCAGACCCCGGCCCGCGCCGCGATCGTCGCCGACGCCGCCGTCGCCGCGGCCGGCAACAAGGACCACAAGCTCGTCATCTACCCCGGCATGGCCCACACCATGAACATCACCCCGAAGTTCACCCCGGTGTTCGGCGAACCCGACCGGCAGGTCATCACCGAGATCCAGGGCTGGCTCAAGTCCCACCGCTGAGAACCCCTGCGAAGCGGCCGCCGACCAGGCGGCCGCTTCGGTGTGGATTGCCGCGACGGCCTAGGTGGTCAGCCCGAACCGTTCGACGATGCCCGGCAGCCAGTCCGGCTCGCCGAACTGCAGGCCGTAGCGTTCCGCGAGGTCGCCGCCCTCCCCGGCCGCCACCGGCCCGGCCGCGATCAGCTCCGCCACCTCGCGGAAGAAGTGCTCGAAGCCGGCCGGCGTGATGATCTCGATCATCCGGGCGGGGACCGCGCCGGCGTTCCACATGGCGTGCAGCTCGCCGCGCGGCTTGGTGATGTAGCCGCCCGGCCCGAGCACCACCTCCCGGTCGCCCGAGCGGAAGCCGATCTCGCCCTCGGTGACGATCGAGTATTCGTCCTCCCGCGTGTGCAGGTGAGGCGACACGAGCGCGCCCACCGGGAAGGGATGCTCGACGATGGCCAGCGCGCCGCCGGTGTCCTCGCCCCACAGCTTGAAGTGCACGCCGATGTCGCCGAGTTCGCCCACGCGTCCGCCGCCCGGCTCGACCACGGTCAACGGCGGCGGCTTCGATGTCGTCATGCGATGTGCCTACCGCATCCGGTGGGCCTCCGGCCAACAAATACGGGCCATCACGGCGCCAGGCGGACACCAGCGCCGAGTACGGGCCGGGCACCTCGGCCAGGGTGCGGTGCGGGCCCGACTGCACGAGGCTCGACGCCAACATGCTGGCCGCGATCGGCTTCCCGGACGGCGGCGGGGCGCTGCTGATCGTGCAGACCGACGGCGGCCCGGAGGAGGCGGCGCGGGCGATCGAGGTGCTCGGCCGGACCGCGACGACGCTGCGATCCACCACCGGTCCGGCCGAGACCACCGCGCTGCCGGCCGCCCGCCGAGCACGGGGTGGGCACGCTGAAACGCGCCTGGCTGGCCCGCGAGCTGGGCGAACAGAACCTCGACCTGCAGCTGCAGATCAAGGCCTGTTCGACCCCCACAACATCTTGAATCCCGGCAAAGCCCATTAGCTGATGCCGTGCCGCGCCGCCACGATCTGCGGCCACGACTTCGGCTGAGATGACACGGCCTTGGCGGATTTCGCCAGGGCCGGGCGGCCGGGTGTGTAGAGCCAGGTCTGGAAGAAGGCGTCCAGGTCCTGGCCGGAGATCTGCTCGGCCAGCGCGATGAACTCGGACGTGATGCCGTCGCCGTAGCGTTGGCTCGCGGCCCACCCGCGGAGGATGGCGAAGAACTTCTCGTCGCCGACCTTCTCGCGGAGGTATTGCAGGGTCAGGGCGCCACGGTCGTAGACGGCGCCGTCGAAGAGGCGGTCGGCGCCGGGGTCGCCGGGCAGCACCTGCCAGAACGGGTCGTCGGCCGGGTAGACCTCGTGGTAGACGTACGACGCGAGCTCCGCCGTCGTACCCTCGCCCTGCTCCTCGCTCCACAACCACTGCGCGTAGGACGCGAAGCCCTCGTTGAGCCAGATGTCCTTCCACTGCCCCACCGAGACCGAGTCGCCGAACCACTGGTGGGCCAGCTCGTGCACGATCAGCGAGTTGTTCGAGCCGCGGGCGAACGACGCGCCGTCGTACACCGGCCGGGTCTGGTTCTCGAGGGCGAAGCCCTGATCACCGGCGGCGGTGACCACACCGCCGCGCGCGCCGAACGGGTACGGCCCGAACAGCCCGGCCTCCCAGTCGAGGATCTCGTCGGTGCGCTCCACGCTGGTCTTCGCGGCCGCGAGGGCCGCCGGGGCCAGACGCTTGTTGTACGCCGTGACGATCGGGCTGCCGTCGGCCGAGGTGTCCTGGTAGGTCTCGAAGTCACCCAGGGCCAGGAACGCCAGGTACGGGGCCTGGGGCCGGTCCTGCCGCCACGACCACCGGTTCCACCCGCCGATCACCGGCTGCGCCCAGCGCGTCGGCACGCCGTTGGAGATGGCCTCGATGCCCTCGGGTACGAGCACCGACACGTCGTAGGTGGCCTTGTCAGTCGGGTGGTCGTTGCTCGGGTACCACCACCACGAGATCTCCGGCTCGTTCACCGCCAGGGCGCCGTCCGGGGTGCGGTTCCACGAGGTGAAACCGGAGGCGACGACGTTCGAGGGCACGTCGTCGTACTCGACCACGATGGTCAGCGGCGTGCCGGCGGCGACCGGCCGGGCCGGCGTGACGACGAGTTCGTGATCACCCTGCCGGGCGTACGTGGCGGGCCGGTTGTTGACCCGCACCGACGTCGTGGCGAGCACGAAGTCGAGGTTGAACGCGGAGAGGTCCTGGGTGGCGGTGGCGAGGATGGTGGTGGTGCCGGTCAGCCGGTCGGTGCCCGGGTAGTAGCGCAGGCGGATGTCGTAGTGGGCGACGTCGTAGCCGCCGTTGCCGTACTCGGGGTAGTAGACGTCGCCGGCGCCGGGACTTCCGGGCGCCGGGGCGGCCTGGGCCCCGGACTGGACGGTCAGCACGGCGGCGAGGACAGCCGCCGTGACGGTGAGACTTCTGCGGAGCACGAAGGTCCCCTTCCATGAAGATCCGACTCGCGGAAGGTACCAACGGATTGATAACAATAAAGTTCAGCTTTTGCCACATTTGCCGGGTGGCTCAGGCTGACGGGCCCGAGCGGCGGTAGGCCAGCAGGGCCAGGACCACGGCAATCACGCCGAGGACGGTGCCGGCGATGCCCCAGACGCCGGGCGAATCGATAGCCTTCCGGGCATGAATCGCCTGGGCCTGCTCCTGCTCGCCGTCCTGGACCGGCTCGCAGAACGTTCCCCGGTCTGAGGTAGCACTCCGGGCCGCTCCGCACATGTACGGGCCGGACGCGTTCTCCGCGCGTCCGGACCCGACAGGAGCAACCGATGACGTCAGCGACCGTGGAACGCCCGGCCGCGCCACCCAGCCCTCCCGGCGAGCGGCGGGCGCCGCGGCTGTACGCGCTGGACGGGCTGCGGCTGGTCTGCGCGCTGGCCGTGGCCGGGTTCCACTTCGGGAACTCGTGGCGGCTGGACGGCGTGCACGGCGGCTCGTACCACCTGCCCGGCGCGGCGCCCGTCCTGATCTACGGCTTCCTCGGCGTGGAGACGTTCTTCCTGATCAGCGGGTTCGTGATCCTGATGAGCGGGTGGGGCCGCACGGTACGCCAGTTCGCCGTCTCCCGCGCCGCCCGCCTCTACCCCGCCTTCTGGGCCGGGGTCCTGCTGACGACGGTTGTGGCCACCCTGCTGCCGATCACCGGCGGGCTCCCGTTCAGCCGCCTGCCCGAAGGCGGCCGTGACGTCGTCGTCAACCTGACCATGCTCGCCGAGCCGCTGAACGTCCCGCTGGTCGACACCATCTACTGGACCCTCTGGTACGAGATCCGCTTCTACCTGATCGTCGCCTGCCTCATCGCCGGCGGGCTGACCGATCGTCGCGTGAAGATCTTCGGCGCCGGCTGGCTGGCCGCGGCCCTGGTGCTGCCCGCCTTCCCCGGCGCTTGGCTGACCGAGCTGGTGATGCCCGGCTTCGCCCCCTACTTCATCGCCGGCATGACGCTCTTCCTGCTCCGGCGCCACCGCCGCGACGGCTGGCTGTGGCTGCTGCTGGCGGCCTGCTGGCTGGTCAGCCTGCAGCGGGTGCACCTGCGGGTGCTCGACCTGCGGCCCGGCTTCGCGGTGGCCGAGTGGCCGGCCCTTGTCATGATCACCCTTGTGTACGGGATGCTGCTGGCCATCGCGCTCGGGGCCGCCGACCGGCTGCGGTGGCGGTGGCTGGTGACGGCGGGCGCGCTCACGTACCCGTTCTATGTGATCCACCAGCGTGCCGGATACAGCCTGATCCGTACCCTTCAGGCCCGCACCGGCTGGGACGCCGGGGTGGTGATCGCCCTGGTCGTGGGCGCCCTGCTCGCGGCGGCCTGGCTGATACACCGGCTCGTCGAGCGCCCGCTGGCGCCGCGGCTGACCAGATTTCTCTCGGCTCGGCATTTCTCCCGGATCGGCGGGTAGCAGGTGGTGCCGTGCCGGACATGAGGCGGATATGAGACGACCGGACGCCGAGACCGCCTTCCGCGAGCTCTTCGAGGCGGCGTACGACGACCTGCTGTGTTTCGTCGAACGGCGGATCCACCTGGCCGTGGCCGACGACGTGGTGGCCGAGGTGTTCCTGGTCGCGTGGCGCCGCTTCGACACCGTGCCGGAACCGCTCGACGAGGCCCGCGCCTGGCTGTTCACCGCCGCGCACAACGTCCTGCGCAACGGCCGGCGCAGCCACCAGCGTCAGCACAGCCTCGCGCTGCGCATCCAGCAGGAGCCGGATGACACCGGTGGCACCGAGGCCGACGGGGTGGCCGCCCGCGTCGACCTGGGCCGGGCCTGGCAACGCCTCTCCCCCGCCGACCAGGAGGCGCTCACCCTCACCGTCTTCGAGGGCCTGACCGGCACGCAGGCCGCCCGCCTGCTGAACATCTCCCGCCCCGCGTTCAGCCTCCGCCTCCTCCGCGCCCGCCGCCGCCTCCACCACCTGCTCCGGCCGCAACCGGAGAGCCCGCCCCTCCGGCCGCAACCCGACAGCCCGCCTCTTCGGCCGCGACCCGACAGCCCGCGCCTTCGGCTGCAACCCGAGAGCCCGCCCGCGGAGAGCCCACCCGTGCCCCGCCCGCGGCCGGAGCACGCGCGACCTCACCCCGCGCGACCGGGGCAGGCGCCCGCCGCACACCCCACCACCACCGGAGCGTCAGCATGAAGCACAACCTCGACCGGGCGCTCCGCGACGCCGCCGAGCCGGTGCCCGCCCGCGTCACGGAGCCGTTCGCCCAGCAGCTGCTCGACGACATCCTGCGCAGCGACCCAGGCATCGGCGCGGCGCCCATGGCGGCGGGCGGCTCGGCGCCCATCACGGAGACCGGCGCCGTGCCCATCGCGTCGGGCGGCGCGGCGCCGATTGCCCCCTCGCGTCCTCGACCGCGTCCCCGGCTGCGCCTGGCCGTCGCGGGCGCGGCCCTGGCCTTGGCCGCGACCGCCGTCCTCGCCGTGAACAGCGTCGGCGCCGAACGCGCCTACGCCTCGTGGACCCCCGACCCCAGTCCCCTGCCCGCCGCCGAGGCCCAGGCCCTCATCGGCATGTGCCTCCCGCCGAGCGCGGCGGCGGGCGCCCGCGTCGCGATCAGCGAGAAGCGGGGCCGGTACGCGTTCGTCAACGTGGTGACCGCCGAGGACACCCGTACCTGCTTCCGCGACCGCTCCGGCGGCGTGCACGAGTCCAGCATCCTGCTGGGCCCGGCCGGCGCCGAGCAGCTCGGCGCCAGGGGCATCGAGATGTACGCCTGGCCCCAGTTGCGTACCGGCGAGGGCTGGGCCCGCCTGATGGCGGGACGTCTGGGCTCCCAGATCACCGGTGTCACGATCACCGTCCGGGGCGGCGGCGAGACTCGCGACGTGCGGGCCACCGTGCGCAACGGCTACTTCGCGGCCTGGTACCCGGAGGACGACCGGGGGTTGCAAACCAACGACACCACACTGCGGCTCCAGTTCGCCGACCACCGCCCCGGCCGCAACCTGGACGCCGGCGATCTGCTCATCCAGCCCGTGCTCGACTAGGGGCCAATCGATCAGCCGAGCCCGGTCTCGTACGCCCGCAGCACGGTCACCACCGCCCGGTTTCCGGCCGGGCCGGCGACGGTCGCGCGCAACGAGACGAAGCCGGCGGCGGGGTTGTCCACGCGCAGCGTCCGGCGGTCGCTCATCGGGGCGGGCCGCCACGTGCGTCCGTCGTCGATCGAGTATTCCGCGCTCAGCGTGTCCCCCCGCGCCACGGTGGCCGGGATGGAGAACCGCCCCGGCGGCGCGATGTTGTCGTCGTCGAGGCGAGGGCGGAAACCCACCGTGGGCAGCGGCAGGGCGGTGTCACCGTTCGCCGAGGAGAAGGTCCACACGCCACTGACCGAGGTCGACAGCCGGAACGGCGCGGACCGGGTCGCCGACATCTCCAGCCGGTAGTTTGTCGGCTCGGGCGGCACCTCGAACTCCGCGTAGTCGGCCGGCTCCTCGCCGACCAGCTCGCCGCCGGCGTAGAGCGCGGTCCGGGCGCGGTCGGTCGCCGACCGGGTCCACTGTCCGTCGCCGGAGGCGAACAGCGGGATGCCGGCCACGATCACGTCGCCGGACCGGGCCGCGGTGAACCGGGTGTCATCGACCGCCGGCGCGAACACCGCCCGGTTCCACCGCTGGCGATACACCCGGCCGGCGGCCAGCCGCTGGGCCGGGCCCACGGCGATGCTGTGATCACCCTCCTCGAACCGGCCCAGCCATCGCACGCCGCCGTCGGTGTTGACGTGTTCCGTGCGCACGGCCGGCACCGCGAACCGGTGCGCCGCGGTCAGCCCGCCGACGCCGTCGTCCCAGATCGGCACGTTGGTCTTGAAGCCGTCGACGCCCGCCGCGTTCCGCGCGTACCCGGCCTTGATGGTGGCCAGCTCGCCCGCACTGACCTTGCGCGTGAGGCCGGTGAAGAAAGTGCCCTTCCGGCGGTACGCGACGTCGTACGAATGCGCGCCGTCGAAGGAGGCGGCCACCGAGCTGTGGAAGCCGTCGACCTTCTCGTGCGGGCCGACCAGCGCGGTGAACGTGTCGCCGGCCCGCTCCGCGAACGTGATGGCCCCGATGAACTGGGGCTGCCACAGGGTGTCGACGCCGATCTGGGTCAGGCGGGCATCCGTCGCGGGCACGGTGATGTCGAACGGCCGGCCACGGCGGGCGTCCAGGGTGACCGTCTCGGGGCCGTCCACCACGAGCCGCGGCTGCACGAGCATGGTCTGGCCGGCCTCGCCGGTGATCCAGCCGTACAGGCCGTAGTCGCCCTTCGGCAGCCGCAGCGCCTCGACCGCATCCGGGCCGCCCAGGTTCACCACGCCCGGCCCGTCGAGCCGGTTCAGCGAGGTGTAGTGGTCGCCGGCGGGCTCGCCGTCCCGGCCGATGTGACGCACCGTGACGTCGTAGCTCTCCGCCTCGCGGTTCACCGCGACCGGCGTCTCCACCTTCACGTCGCCGGGGCCGATGGCGATGATCCGGCCGGTCTTCAGGCCGTCGCTGCCCGCGCCGTTGGTGTCGGCGGTCACCGTGGTCGTCGCGCCGCCGCCGGCCGGCACCGTGACCTCGGCCGCGCCCAGCGTGAAGGTGCCCGCGCCGTCCTCGAGGGCGAGACCCAGGGTGATCGGCCCGGCTCCTTCGTTGCGGTACGTGAGGGTCCTCGTCACGGGTTCGTCATCGTCGTGCGGCCACGCCTGGCGGCCGAAGCTGACGCTGCCCTCGTCGGCCCACACCGCCTGGCGCACCGCGCGGGCCACGTCGACCCGGCCGGCGCCCTGGCCGAAGGCGTCGACACCGGGCGTCGGCCGAGCGGTGCCCATCAGCAGCGCCTTGCGTTGTCCCGGCGACCAGCCGGGGTGCTGCTGGGCGACGATCGCCGCCGCGCCGGCCACGTGCGGCGCGGCCATGGAGGTGCCGTCGAGGCTGACGTATCCGTCGCCGGCCGGCGTGCCACCGGTGCCATGCGCCGCCGCGGCGGCCACGATGCCCACGCCCGGCGCGGTGATGTCCGGCTTGATGGCGTCGTCGCCGTCGCGCGGGCCACGGCTGGAGAAATCGGCCAGCCGGTCCTCATCGTCGACGGCGCCCACGGTCAGCGCCGACGCGCGCTGCCGAGCGGGCCGATCGTTCCCGCGCCGCCGTCGTTGCCGGCCGCCACCACGAACAACGCGCCGTACCTCGCGGTCAGGTCGTCGACCGCCTGCTCCAACGGGTCGACACCCTCGGTGTCCCGGCCGCCGAGACTCATGCTGACCACCGGAGCGATCCGGGCGGCCCACTCCATCCCGGCCAGGACGGCCGACTCGGCACACCGGTCGACCTCGCACACCTTGCCGATCGCCAGCCGCGCCCCGGGCGCCACGCCACGGAGCCGGCCGCCGGACCGGGCGCCGCTGCCCGCGATGGTCGAGGCGACGTGGGTGCCGTGTCCCACGGTGTCATCGGCGGATGGGTCGGAGGTGAAGTTCTCCACGGCGGCCAGCCGACCGGCGAAGTCCGGGTGGGTCGCGTCGATGCCCGAGTCGAGCACCGCGACCGTGACACCGGTGCCGTCGAGCCCGGCCTGCCACGCCACCGGCGCCCCGATCTGCGGCACGCTGACGTCGAGCGCGAGCGTCCTCCGCCCGTCCAGATGGATCCGCTCGACTCCGGGCCGCAGCACCCGGCCGGTGGCCGTGGTCATGGTGGCCGCGTCCCAGAAGGCGCCGGGACGCACCCGCGCCGCGAGCATGCCGACCCCGGCGAGATCGCGGTCCACCCGGGCCGCAGCGCCGGTTGCCGCCCGCGCGGCCGCCGGCCCCTTGCGGTTTCCCGAGCGCGGGTACGAGATGAGCACCGGCAACGCCTCAGCGGGACGGCCGAGATCGCGCAGCGTGGTGACGTCGAACAGCCGCTGGTCGAGGCGCCCGTCGCGCACGAGGGGCAGGGCGTCGGCCGGCACGACGTACCGATGACCCGGGCTTGTCCAGCCGACGAACCGGACACCCGCCCGACCGGGCCCGCGCGTCACCGAGATCGCGTCGCCGGCCACCGTCACCTGGTCACCGGTGACAAGCGTGACGGTCGCCGGAGGCGCCATGGGGGCGGGGGCGGGGGCGGCAACGGGCGCCGATCGCGGAGCGGCCACCGGAACCAGCACGACAGCCATGGCGATGGCGAGCAGCCTCATGCGATCTATTGTGGACCATCGATGTCCCGCCGGCGAGGGTCGGCGGTCCGGGGCGCGAAGGTGCTCGCCAGCCGGTCGAAGGCCTCGCGAACACCGCCTGGGACGTCGACGTGCGCGATGAACCCGCGCCCGGCCGGCGGGACGGCCTCGTCAGCCGACCGCCGTTCGGAACGCCTCCTTGACCGCGCTCGCGCCCGCCGTGACCACCGCCGCCGCTCCGGCCGCCGCCCCGCGCACGGCCGTGGCCACCACCTGCGGTCCGGCCGGCGGCACCCGGTCGACGATCGCCGCCCACTCCTGGTCCTCCAGCGGGAACGGGTTGCGCCCGCCGGCCATCCGCAGGATCAGCGCGTGCGCGAACCGCGGGTCCCCCTCGAGCTTCTCGCGCCCGATCGGCCGGTTCACAAAATGCTGGGCGAACTCGACCGGTACGAGCCACTGCTCGCCGTCGCGCCCGGTCCAGTACGGGTCGTCGGCGGTGCCGAAGTGCGGCTCCGCGGTCACGTGCCCGAGCGCGACCACGCCACCGCCCGGCCCGGAGAGCCAGATCGCGACGCCGTCCCCGGCGCTCATCCGCTTCCAGTGCTGCCGGATGGTCCACGTGGTCGCGGTGTGACCGTCGGTGAAGAAGTCACGGATGCGCCAGTGCGAGATGTTGCCCTGCATCAGCCAGTACGCCATGGGATCAGTCTCGCGATCACACGTCGCCACCGTCGGGAAACGGCGTCACCAGCGCAGTTCGAGTGACAGCGGCCCGCGCACGTTGATCGACCGCCGCAGAGCGAAAGAACGTTCGTTCTCTCCGGCCAGCCCCGGCAGCCGCTCGAGCAGGGTCTGAAGTGCGACTTTCGCCATCGCGCGGGCCGGCCCGGCGCCGACACAGGTGTGAACGCCGGCCCCGAATCCGAAGTGGCGCGTCGGCGTGCGGGTCACGTCGAAGCGGGCCGCGTCCGGATAGCGGTCCTCGTCGCGGTTGGCCGAGGCGAACACGAGCAGCACGTCGGCGCCGGCCGGCAGGTTCACGCCGGCGACCGTGGCCGGGCGGGTCGTGCGCCGGAAGAGGGTCGGCACCGGGGACTCGTACCGCAGAACCTCCTCGACCGCGCCCGCCACCAGCTCGGGCCGGCTCCGCAGCAGCGCCCACTGGCCGGGGTGGGCGAGCAGCAGGCGCAGGGCGTTGCCGATGGTGTCGGTGGTGGTGATGTGGCTGGCCCCGAACGTGCTGGCCAGGGTGCCGACCAGCTCGGCCTCCTGATCGAAGGTGAGCGGCTCGTCGCCCGGGGCGAGCGCGGCGATGACGTCGCTGATCAGGTCGCCGGCCGGGGCGGCGCGCCGGCCGCGTACCCGATCGGCCAGCAGGTGCTGGAACGAGACGACCGCGCGGGCGGCGACCTGCTCGTCCTCCTCGGTCAGGTCGGCGCTGCCCAGGCTGAACAGCGCCTCGCTGCCCTGCTTGGCCGCGGCGGCGTCGCCGGGCTCGAGGCCGAACAGCGCGGCGGCGGTCGCCACCGGCAGCGGCGAGGTGAACTGGGTGACCAGGTCGGCGCGGCGGGTGTCGATGAACCGGTCGACCAGGGCGTTGGCCCGCACCCGGATGCCCGGTTCCATGCCCTTGACCCGGCCCGGCTCGGTCAGATGCCGGGCGTACGGCCGGCGGTAGCGGCGGTGGGCGTCGCCGTCGGAGGTGATGTGGTCCGGCTTCGGCGGGTACCCGTCGGCCAGCACGGCGAACGTCGGCGGGTAGAGGGCGCGTACCGGTCGCAGGCTGTGGGCCGAGGAGAAGGTGGCCGGGTCCCGGAGGATGGCGTCGACGTCACGGAAGCGGGTGACGACCCAGGCATCGAGGCGCGGCGAATGGAAGACCGGCTGGTGGTGCCGGGCTTCGGCGTAGAACGCGTACGGGTCGTCGAGGTGTCTTCCGAGGGGGTCGTAGCTCTCCGCGAGCTCGCTGGCCATCGTTCGAGAATGGACGAACGGGCGACTCAGAGCAACGGTGTAACATCGGCCGGCATCGCACCGGCACCGCTCCGCCGACGAGTCCAGAAGAAGGGCCGACATGGCTGACGAACCCGTCCTCGAGGACGACCTCAAGGCGGACGTGCCGCACACGGCCCGCATCTGGAACTACTGGCTCGGCGGCAAGGACAACTTCGCGGTCGACCGGCGGGTCGGCGACGAGGTCCGCGAGATCTTCCCGGTGGTGATCGAGCTGGCCCGGGCCGACCGGCTCTTCCTCGGCCGCGCCGTGCGCTACCTGACCGGCGAGGCCGGCGTCCGCCAGTTCCTCGACATCGGCACCGGCCTGCCCACCCAGGACAACACGCACGAGGTGGCCCAGGCGATGGCCCCCGAGGCGCGGATCGTCTACGTCGACAACGACCCGCTGGTGCTGGCCCACGCCCGCGCCCTGCTGACCAGCAGCGACGAGGGCGCCACCGAGTACCTGCACGCCGACCTGCGCGACCCCGACACCATCCTCCGGGCGGCCGGGTCCACGCTGGACTTCGCCCGGCCGGTGGCGGTCATGCTGCTCGGCATCATGCACTTCGTCAACGACGACGAGCAGCTCCAGCAGATCGTCGACCGCCTGGTCGAGGCGATCCCGTCGGGCAGCTACATCGCCGTGGCCAACACCACCACCGCGGTCAACGGCGACACCACGGCCGAGGCGGTACGGGTGTGGAACATCGACGCCCAGCCGAAACTCAAGCTCCGGAGCCCCGAGCAGATCGCCGGGTTCTTCCGCGACCTCGAGGTCGTCGAGCCCGGCTGGGTCTCCTGCTCCCGGTGGCGCGCCCAGCCCGGCCCGGACGGCAACCTGCCGATCGAGGTCGACCAGTGGTGCGGGGTCGTGCGCAAGCCGTGACCACGTGGACCGCGGACGTCGTGGCCGGGAAGCCGGCCTGGCGGCACGACCCGTCCGGGGTGGTGTTCCGCGAGGTCCCGGGCGGGACGTTCCGGATGGGCCTGTCCGACGACGAGCTCGCGGCGGTACGCGCCATCGAGCGCGACGGCGGCGCCGAAGACGACCTGAGCGGATTCCTCGAGAGCGCACCGGCCGACGCCGGGCCGGTGCGCGTGGTCCGGGTCGAGCCGTTCCTGATCGCGCGTCACCCGCTGACGGTCGCGCAGGTCCAGCACTGGCTGCCCGGCTTCGACGACGACTACGCCAAACACGACGCGTGCGCGGCCCGGCTCGAGGGCGAGCTCGACGACCTGCTCGCGGCGCTGCCGTTCCGGCTGCCCAGCGAGGCCGAGTGGGAATACGCCGCCCGCGCCGGCACGACCGCGCTGACCTTCCGCGGTGATCGGAAGCCCGGCGAGGACCAGCTTCTCGACGACTTCGGCGACGAGGAACGCACGGCGGCCGCGGAGAACGCGTTCGGGCTGGCCGGGTTCGGCTCGGCCAACGAGATCTGCGCGGATGTGTGGATCCCGGGCTTCGTCGACGCCCCGCTGGATGCCCGCCCCCGCCTCGGCGACGGCCCGCGTACCGCCCGCGGCGGGGCCGCCGACCTCTACCCGTGGCAGGGCTGCGACGAGTGGCTGCTCCTGCTGGCGGCCACCCGCTACGAGCACCACCAGTTCACCTCGGTCCGCCCGGCCGCGCCACTACCCTGAGGTTCGATGACAGCAGGACTGTGACAGTAGTACTGTCACTGTTGTGCGCTTCTCCATCGACGACCTGGCCGCCGCGACCGGCACGACCGTGCGGACGGTGCGGTTCTACGCGGCCGAGGGGCTGCTGCCGCCGCCCGATCGGGAGGGCCGGGTGGCCTGGTACGACGCGCGGCACCGGGTCCGGCTCGATCTGATCCACCGGCTACAGGACCACGGCTACACCCTGGTCGCGATCCGGCGGGTGCTCGAGGCGATCCCGGCCGACGCCTCGCCCGACGAGTTCGCCGTCCGCGGGTCGCTGCTCACGCCGTGGGCGCCGCTCACACAGGTGGACGAGCTGATCGGGCGGGACGGGCAGCCGCTCACCGCCGAGCAGGTCGCCTTCCTGGAGGACGTCGGCATCGTGCGGCGGCTGCCCGACGGACGGCACCAGTCGACCCCGTCCCAGCTCGCCCTGGCCCAGGACCTGCTGGAGATCCCGGTGCCGCTGGCCGTGCTGCGGGACGCGGCCGCGGTGGTCACCCGGCACACCGAGGCGCTCGCGGCCGACCTGACCGAGGTGTTCCGGGCCGGCATCTGGCAGCCGATGCGCAACGGTGAGCTGCCGGTTGATCCGGCCCTGCTGCCCGAGATGGTCAACCGGCTACGGGCCGTGGCCGTGCAGGGCCTGGTCGTCGCGTTCGAACACGCCGCGGATCGGGTGATCGGGAAGTGACGGCACAGACGCACCGGCTCGACGTCGACGGGGTTCAGGTCGGGGTCCGGGAGTACGGCGAGCCCGGCGCCGGGCCGTCGGTAGTATTCCTGCCCGCGATGGGGGTGCCGCTCCGCTACTACGAGCCGTTGTTCGAGGCGTGGCCGCGGCATGTCATCGGTGTCGAGTGGCGGGGCCAGCCCGAGAGCCGGGTCGCCGACCTGCGCCGCGCCCGGTTCGGCTACTCCGACCTGTTACGCGTCGACCTGCCCGCCGTCGTCGCGCTGGCCGCCGACCGGGGCGCACCTCAGGTCGTACTCGTCGGTCACAGCCTGGGCGGGCAGATCGCGCTCCTCGCCGCGGCCAGCGGAACCGTGCGCCCGGCCGCGGTCGTGACCGTGGCCACCGGCACCAGCTCGCCCACCCACCTGCCCCTGGTGCTGAGGTGGCAGCGACGGCTCGGCGTCTCGGTGGTCCGCACCATCACCTGGGCCGCGGGCCACTGGCCGGGCGACCGCTTCCGGTTCGCCGGCCGCCAGCCGCGAACCTTGATCAGGGACTGGGCGTACGAGGCCCGCCACGGCCGGTACCGCTTCGCCGGCGACCCCACCGACTACGAGGCGGCGCTGGCCGGCTCGCGGGTGCCGGCGCTCCTGATCGACCTGGCCGGCGACCGGATGATCCCGGCCGGCGCCGTCGACCACCTGGCGGCGCGGGTCGGCGGGCCGGTCGAGCGCGCGTCGCTCTCGCAGCGGGCGGGCTTCGACCACTTCAGCTGGGCCCGCCGTACGCCGCGGGTGGTCATCGATCGGATCGAGACGTGGCTCGGAGCGCCAGCAGGCCCCCGATGACCGGGATCACCGCGAGCAGCGTGGTGCGGGCCGACCGGGTGAGGTGCCACGCGGCCCCGATGACCAGCAGGTAGGCGCAGCCGTGGATCGGGCCGACCAGCGACGCCACGGCCGGCACGTGCACGGTGGCGAGGTTGGTCAGGAGCACGGCGAGGCTGAGCAGTTCGACGATCGCGGCGGTTCTGAGCAGCGGCACGTCACACCCCCGTGGTGGAACCGGGGCGGACGATCATCAGCACCACGACGACCGCCCACAGCAGGTTGAAGATTCCGGTGACCATGCCGAGCCGTGCGGTCTCGCGTCTCGCCTGCCGGGGCAGGATGACCAGGCCGAGCAGGCTGCCCGCCACGACCGTCAGCCCGATCGAGGTCAGCAGCCACGCGTCGCCGAGCACCCCGAGGCTGCTCGCCGTGGCCAGGCCGAAGACGGGCACCAGGATGCCGATCATGGCGTAGACCCGGCAGATCCGGTGCAGCAGGCGCAGGGCCGGCTCGTCGCCGCGGCGGGCGACGGCCGGGAACATGCTCGCCGCCACGGTCACCGGGCCGATGGCGATGATCGCGGCGAGCACATGGATGCTGAGAAGCACTTTCGTCACGGATGTCGAAGTTAGGGGAGATTCGCGGACCTATACACTGGCCGGAATGCCAAGAGCCAACTGATTCGCGCCAGGGGAAGAACACCAGGGACGAACACCAGGAAAGAGGCGGCCATGCACATCGTCGCGATTCTCGCCCTGGACGGCGTGGTCCCGTTCGACCTGGCCACGCCCGAGGTCTTCGACCGGGTCCGGCTGGCCGACGGCACCAGCCCGTACGAGGTGCGGGTCTGTTCCCCCGGCCCCGGCCCGGTCGACGCCGGAGCGTTCACCCTGGTCACCCCGTGGGGCATGGACGCCCTGGACAGCGCCGACACGATCGTGCTGCCCGGCCGGGCCGACGTCACCGCCCCGATCGACGACGAGGTGATCAAGGGTTTGCGGGCGGCCGCGGCCCGGGGCGCCCGGCTGGTGTCCATCTGCTCCGGCGCGTTCATCCTGGCCGCCACCGGCCTGCTCGACGGGCTGCGCGCGACCACTCACTGGATCGCCGCCGACGACCTGGCCCGCATGCACCCGGCGATCGAGGTCGATCCCGACGTGCTCTACATCGATCACGGCGAGCTCGCCACCTCGGCCGGCGCGGTCGCCGGGCTCGACCTCTGCCTGCACCTGATCCGCCGCGACCACGGCTCGGCGGTCGCCGCGATGGCGGCCAAGCTGTCGGTCGTCCCGCTGGAACGCGAGGGCGGTCAGGCCCAGTTCATCGTGCACGAGCAGCCGCCGGCGCCGCGGGGCTCCACGATGGAGCCGCTGCTGCGCTGGCTCGAGGAGTCGGCGCCCGCCGAGCTCACCACCGCGCAGATCGCCGCGAAGGCCAACATGAGCACGCGTACGCTCAACCGCCGATTCCGCGAGCAGACCGGCACGACCCCGCTGCGCTGGCTGCACCGGGCCCGGGTGCGCCGGGCCCAGCACCTGCTGGAGACCACCGATGACACCGTCGACCTGATCGGCGACCGGGCCGGCTTCGGCTCCCCCACGGCCTTCCGCGACCGCTTCAAGAGCGTGGTGGGCATCAGCCCACAGACCTACCGCCAGGCTTTCCGCTCGCGCGGCGCCGCAGCTGCGGAACGATGAGCAACGCGCACAGCCCCACCGCGACGACCAGCAGCACCGGCACCAGCCAGACCCACACGGTCGTCTCGTTCTTGACCGCCTTGCGCAGGATCTGAGCCTCCGCCACCGGCGAGGGCGCCTGCACGGGCGCCTGCAGGGGCGCCGCCGAGGCCGGGGCCTGCCAGCCGGGCGGCGCCGCGACCACCGCGCCGTGATAGGTGAACCGGATCTCGCCCTTCACCGCGTCGCCGTCGGAGACCGTGTGGTGGTAGGTCACCGTGTACTCCCCCGGCGCCGGCAGGTGGGACACGGCGATCTTGACCGGGAAGCCGGTCTCCAGCAGCAGCGGCTCCCACTGCCCGTCCTTGAGCTGGTATTCCCGCACCGGCGTGGCGAGGCGATGTGGCTCACCGTTCGACCAGCCGCCGTCGACGCGTACCCCGGTCGGCGCTTTGATCGTGAACTGCGCGCCCGGCGGCGGCTTCTCGGTGAACGTCAGCGTGACCGCCTCGACCCGCTCCTGAACCGTGCTGCCCTGTGCGGGCTCGCTCGTGACCAGGGTGCCGTGCGCCAGCGCGGCCGAGGGCGCGACCACCGCCCCGGCCAGCACACCGACGAGCAGAAGACCGAGAAGGGTACGAGGTGAGCGGCCCATCGTCGCAGGCTATCGGAATGCCTCAATATTGAGTGCGTCGCAGGACCATGCGTACCGTGCCGTCGCGTTCGGTCTGTTCGTCGACCAGGTCGAAACCCTGCGTGGCGAGGGTCTTGGAGGTGACCCGGTAGGCGTGCCGGGCGGTGACCTGGCCGAGCCACGCCTCGTTGTGCTTGCCGAGGTCGTACTCGCTGATCAGGGCCAGGAACGTGCCGCTGTCCTGGCGCAGGAAGCCGATGTCGTTGGAGGCCAGGCCGACGTGCTTGCGGCGGATGATGACGTGCGCCCGGTCGCCGCGCGGGTCGCCCTGGAAGCCGACGAGCCGTTGCGGCTGGTCGTACACCTCGAGGTCGTCGTAGCCGACGTCGGCGAGCGCGCCGCACAGCGCCTCGGTGTCGGTGATGCGGGTGGTCAGGGTCGTGTAGTGCGACATGGAACCTCCTCGGGACGGATCAGATCGGTTCGAGCGGGACGACGAACTGGCGTTCGGCCTCGATCGCCTCGGCGAACGACGCCGACTGGGCGCGTCCCTCGCGCAGCCAGCCGCGCAGCGAGCCGATCGTCTCGCGCTGCGACACCGACAGCGGCACCTGCCGGCCCAGCGCGGCGCGGATGTCGGCGGTGGTGAACTCGCGGCCGGCGCTGAAGCCGACGTACATGGCGTCGACCACGGCCTGCTCGATCTCCGAGCCG
Organism: Actinoplanes sp. NPDC051470; assembly: GCF_040682035.1. Classification (NCBI taxonomy): domain Bacteria; kingdom Bacillati; phylum Actinomycetota; class Actinomycetes; order Micromonosporales; family Micromonosporaceae; genus Actinoplanes; species Actinoplanes sp. NPDC051470. The sequence goes on along the minus strand of NZ_JBFBAA010000002.1, from coordinate 315,917 downwards.
ACGTAGCCCTCGGCGGCCGCGGCGAGGCCGGCGACGTCGAAGTCGGCCGGGATCCGCCGCCGTTTGCGCAGGTGCACGGTGAGGATCTCGGCCCGCTCGTCGGCGGTCGGCAGGTCGAGGAAGAAGATCTCGTCGAACCGGCCCTTGCGCAGCACCTCGGGCGGCAGGCTGCTGATGTCGTTGGCGGTGCCGACCACGAAGCACGGCGCGGTCTTCTCCTGCATCCAGGTCAGGATGGTGCCGAACACCCGGGTGCTGGTGCCCGAGTCGCCACCGCCGTGGGCGAGCGCCTTCTCCATCTCGTCGATCCACACCACGCACGGCGCCACGGTCTCGGCCAGGTGCAAGGCCCGCCGGGTACGCTCCTCGGCCTCGCCGACCAGCGATCCGAACAGGGCGCCGACGTCCAGCCGCAGCAACGGCAGCCGCCACAGGCCGCCGATCATCTTGGCCGTCAGGCTCTTGCCGGTGCCGGGGATGCCGATCAGCGCGATGCCCTTCGGCGCCGGCAGGCCGTAGTCGCGGGCCTCCTGGGTGAACGCTCGTTCCCGCAACCGCAGCCACTGCTTGAGGACGTCGAGACCGCCCACGTCGTCCGGGGTCTCGTGCACGCCGTAGAACTCCAGCGCCTCGCTCTCCCGGATCACCTCCTGCTTCTCGCGGACGACGACGTCGATGTGCCGGTCGTCGAGGGCGCTGTCCCGGACGATCGCCTTGGCGTACGACCGGCGGGCCTGCGCGGCGGTCATGCCCAGCGCCGCCTGCCCGAGCTTCTCCCGCCCGGCCGGCGTGAGGTCGACCTTGACCCCGGGCGTGCCGGTGAGCGCGCCGAGCACCTCGTCGAGCTGGGTCGCGTCGGGCAGCGGCAGCTCGACGATCACCGCGTCGTCCTTGAGCTCGTCCGGCACCGACCGGCTGGGCGAGATCACCACGATCGACTTGCGGGTGAACTTCAACCGCTGGGCCGCGCTCCGGAGCTTGCGCTTGACCTGCGGGTTGGTCCAGCAGTCGTGAAAGTCCTTGAGTACGAAGGTGACGTCGCCGTCGGCCTTCTCCACCTGTTCGATCACCGACAGCGGGTCGCGGGCCGACGGCAGCGAGCCGGTGTGCCCGGACAGCGCCGCGAACCCGTCGGCCAGGTCCCAGGCCAGGCACGGCCGGTGCCGGCGCTCGCACACCGCGGTGACGGCCTGGAGGGCCCGTTCCTCCTCGATCGTCACCACCACCACGAGCGTGTACCTCGCCCGCAGATACAGATCGAGCTCGCCTTCGAAACTCACCGCACATCTCCCAGCAGCGTCGGCGGGTTGATCCCGCTGATGGACAGGACACCGTCCGGCCGGATCACGATCTCGGCGTCCGGTACGTCGTCCAGTTCGTCGGCGCGTACCCGGTCGCCGAAGGTCAGCACCCGCTTGTTGGCCGACCCGCGCAGCCCTCGACCGAGCCTTTGCGAGCGCTGGTAACGCCCGGCGACCAGCACGTCGACACGCTCACGAAGCAGGTCGGCCCCGGGCATCCGCCGTACCGCCGGCCATTCGTAGCCGGTGAACAGGATGCTGGTCAGGGTCGTCTCGGCCCGGATCCGGCCGAGCAGCGCCAGCACGCCGTCGCGCTGTTGCAGGGGCTCGCCGCCGCTGATCGTCACCCCGCTGATCCGGTCGCCGAGCCCGGTGATCCGTTCGAAGAGGTGGTCGACGGTCACTTCCTCACCGTCGCGGCCGTGCGTGCCGGGGTTGAAGCAGCCCGGGCAGCCCAGCGTGCAGCCCTGAACCCAGACGACCGCGCGCAGGCCGGGACCGTTGACCGCGCTGACCGGTTCGAAGCCGTGGATCCGCAGCGGCGTCATCGCTCGCGTTCCCGCCGGAGCCGGGCCGGGTCGGTGCGTTCGAGAGCGGCCTGCGCCTCGGCGGTCAGCTCCCGGGACAGCACCTCACCGCCCAGGGCCTGTTCCAGGCCGGCGGTGAGGTCGAGGCAGCCGGCCCCGGCCAGCCCCCGCACCTGCACGGTGGTGGTCCCGTCCGGGGCGATCACCACCTCGATCTCGTGCAGTTCCATGACGGCGCTCCTCACGTGAGCTTCACGACCGGGAAGTCGCGGTGGGTGATCCGGCCGCCGACCAGGTCGTGCGCGGTCAGCAGCAGGCGCTTGTTGGTGTCGATGCTGAACTCGACCCGGAACCTCGGCTGCCCGGCATTGGCCGGTGGGTCGGCGCGCAGGAAGGTCGGGGCGCGTTCGTTGACCCAGAACCGGCTGCGGCCGTCCTCGTCGTCGGGCGTCACCGCGGCGACCCGCCAGGCGCCGCCCTTGTCGAGCACCAGCTCGGTCTCGGTCTCGGACCCGGTGCGGCGGCGTTCGCCGAGCTCGTAGATCGCGATGCCGAGGTCCTGCTGGCCGTTCTGGGTGGCCCGGACGGTCATCGTGTGGACCGGCTCCTTGCTGGGGTACGCGGTGCCGGCCCGGACGCAGGTGCGGAACTCGTACCGGCCGGTGGTCCGGTCGTACCACCGGACCGCGTAGTCGTGCTGGATGTGGTCGTAGAAGCCGGTTCCGGCCGCGTACGCCGCGGCGCCACGGGCCACCACGTCGAGCGGGCGGTCGGAGAAGACCCGATCACGGCCGAAGATGCGTTCCATGGTCCGGCGTACCGACGGGATCAGGCTGCTCCCGCCGACCATCAGGACCGCGGTCACGTCGTCCTCGTCGTACCCCCGGGTCGAGGCCGCGCGCAACGCCCGCCGCACCACACGGTCCAGGCGGTTGAACAACTCGTGCCGGTCGAGCAGGTCCTCCAGCCCGTCGCGGTCGAGGTCCATGCTGGTCACCGCGCCGGAAGCGGGGTCGAGCACGCTGATCTCGGCACCGCTCCGGGCCGGGTCGGATAGCAGTTCCTTGGCGCGCTCACACTCGACCAGCAGGGCCCGGCTGATCCGGCGCACGTCGTCGTCGCTGTCGGCCCGGCCGTTGCGCGCCAGCAGCTCCTGGAAGATCCACTGGTCGATCGTGGAGCCGCCGATGTCGTCACCGGCCTTGCCCAGGACCCGGCACGACCGGCCCCCGGCCTCCTCCTGGATCAGCACCACGGCCGCCTGCACCGTGCCGCCGCCGAAGTCGAACATCAGGTAGACGTGGCCCGGCTGGATGTGCGCGCCGTAGCCGAGCGCGGCCGCCGACGGCTCGTCGATCAGCCGGAACCGGGACACCCCGGCCGCCTCGGTCACCTCGCCCAGCCAGTCCTCGTAGTGCTCGAACGACTCGACCGGGGCGGTCAGCGAGATCTCCTCGCCGGCCGCGTCCGCCTCGGTGGCGGCCAGTGCCAGCACCGTGGCCAGGAAGTCGCGGCCGGCGTCGAACGGCGAGATCTGCCGCCCGTTGACCGCCGTCCGCAGTGGACTCCGGTTGGCGATGTATCGCTTCATCCAGCGGAACGTGCCGTGGGCGTGGTACAGGTTCGCCGCGTGCACCTGGGCGCCGAGCAGCTGCCGGTCCTCGTCCGTGTAGTGGATGACCGACGGGATGACCGGCACCTGCTGGTCCCCGTGACCGAGCGGGCGCCCGTACCCGGGAATCCGCAGGGTCTTCGCACTTCTCGTGGTCTCGTCCCACGCGGCGATCACGGTGTTGCTGGTGCCGAAGTCGATACCGAGCCGTCCCGCCATCAGCCCTCCACCGCCTCGACGCCCGCCTTCCGCAGCACCTTCCCGCGAAGGTCCAGGCCGGCCACGCGTACGACGACCGGGTCACCACGCTTCGGCGAACCCGCCAGGCTCAGCGGGTCGTGACGATCGGGGTCGAACGGGACCGTCGCACCGACCGTGCCCACCCGCACACCCTCCCGTTCGAGCGCGCGGACCAGCCGCAACCCGATGGCCAGCAGGTCACCGGCGGCCGGGTCGCTCCCGCGCAGATGAGCCACGGTCACGAACTGCACCAGCGGCGCCCCGACCGCGGTCACGAGACGCTCCACATCGGCCTGGGCCCGCTCGTCGGCGAGGTCGCCGGCGTCACCCCGGGCCCGGGCCAGCTCGCCGCGCAGCCGCTCCTGGGTGCGGTCGCGCTCGGCCAGCTCGAGGCGCGCCCCGGCCAGCGCGCGCTCCAGCCGGAGCACGTCGTCACCCGCCGTCCGGCGCCGGAAGAATCGCAACACCATTCGAAGATATTCGATCGCGTATATGCACGGTACAAATGCAATACATTCATTTCACCCGGCGGGCAATTCCTTTTAGATTGGTACGGTGGGCCAGCCGGAAATGGACGAACTGCGCGCCGGACTCTTCGACTCCTCGAGGCTGTTCGGGGCCCGGCGACGCCGGCGGGCCGCGACCACGCTGGCCGCCCGGCCCGAGCCCGGCGCCCTGGCCGCGCTGGCCGAGGCGTACACCCGGAGCCGCGACGACGACGTGGTGGCGATCGCCCGGCGCACCATCGAGGCGGCCCGGGAGAGCGACCGGATCGACGCGGCGGCCGAAGTGGTCTTCACCACCGGCCACGTCGCGCTGGCCGAGGTGATCGCCCGCCTGCCCGAGCCCCCGTCGCAGCCCCGGCTCCGGGCCCTGGTCTATTTCCTGGGCGGCCGGTTCGACCGCTACGAGGAGGTGGACTTCGACGGCACGCTGCTGCGCGCGATCCACGGCGCGGCCGGCGAATGGTTGCGCCGGACCCTGGCCGAGTGCGCCAGCCGCGCCGGCCGGCTCGACTGGGTCCGGGCCGTGGCCGGCGAACGCGCCCGCCGCCACCGGGCCCTGACCAGGGTGGAATGGGAGATGGCGGCCGATCTGCTGGCGTCGCACGACCAGTGGGACGAGGCGCTGCGGCTCGCGGCGGCCGCCCCCGCCACCTGGGTCGCGCCGAAGATGTCGGCGTGGCCGCTGCCGCCCGCCGAGAGCCACCTCGCCGGCCTCGCCGCCGCCGCGCACGCGTCACCGCTTCCGGCCGCCACCAGGTTCGGCGAAACCCCGCGGAACACGCTGAACGCCGGCGGCAACGTGCACAGTCTCGCCGTCACCACCTCCGACACGGTCTACACCGGCGGCGCCGACACACCCGTCCGGCGCTGCGACCTGCCGGCCCTGTCCGCGACCAGCTTCCTGGTCCCGGCCGTGAACGACGTGCTGGCCATGGCGGTGTCCCCCGACCAGCGTCTGCTCGTCACCGGCGACCAGAACGGGCGGCTGCGGATCTGGAAACTGCCCGGTGGGGAGCTCCAGGGTCCGCTGATCGGGCACACCAAGCGGATCATCGCCATCGCGATCAGCCCCGACGGGAAAACGATCGCCACCGGCGGCCACGATCGGATCATCCGGCTGTGGAACACCCATTCCCGCTCCCTGATCACCACGATCGACCCCGATCCGGTGTGGACCGCCTCGCTGGCCATCACGCCGGACGGCTCGACCCTGATCAGCGGGGGCGCGCTGGGCAACCTGCGGCTGTGGCGGCTGCCCGGCGGCACGCACCTCAAACGGCTGACCGGGCACACCTCCCACATCGCCGCGATGGCCGTCAGCCCCGACGGCACACTGCTGGCCACCGGCAGCTACGACCACACCATCCGGCTCTGGCGGCTGCCCTCCGGGAAACCGGCCGGGGTGCTGCGCGGCCACACCCGCCACATCCTGACCATGGCCATCACCCCCGACGGCACACTGCTGGCCAGCGCGGGCAAGGACCGCGTCATCCGCCTGTGGCACCTGCCCTCCGGCGAACCGGCCGGCGAGTTGCGCGGGCACACCTGGCAGGTGGAGTGCCTGCGGATCAGCCCCGACGGCCTGCTGCTGGCCAGCGGGGCGCCGCTCGGCTCGCTGATCTGGTGGACCCGCCGGGACAACCAGATCGGCGACCTGACCGAGCGGCGCCTGGAGGACATCACCCTGGGCCGGATCGACCAGCTCAAACGCAAGGCGTCGTCCTTCTCCCCCGACGAGAAGGCCTGGTTCGAGCTGGTCGAGGCCTTCGTCCGCTGGCGCGGCCGGCACGACATCGAGGTCACCGACACCGCCCCCGCCGCCGGCGAGACCTGGGACATCGAGGCCGGCGACGACATCGACGGCACCATGCCCCCGCCGGCCCGCCGCAAGAGCCGGAAGCGCGGCAAGAAGCGCCGCTGACCTCCGTGCGCCGCCCACAGATCCGATCGGGCTCCAGCCGGACCCGCATCACCGTGAACGGCAGGCGGGGATTCTCGACCTGCCATTGGCCGGTGGCGGGTTCGGCGCGTAGCGCCGGAGGGTGACCACTCACTCAGAATGAAGGGTGTGCGGCTCTGTTCTGGACGCGCCAGCGGCCAGGAGCCGCGCGCCCGGCCTCGGCGGGAGCGACGGTCAGCACCATCCACCCAGCTAGGACATCACGCTCTTGATCTTGATCTTTCGTCGAGGAGCTGGGCGAGGTGGACGGAAGGCCGGTCGCGGAGGTCAGCGATCTGGGTGCGGCACGAAAACCCATCCGCCAGCACGACCGCGTCGGGCGCCCGATCGAGCGCCGGCAGCAAGTTCTGCTCGGCGACGGCCATCGACACCTCGTAGTGTCCGATCTCGACGCCGAAGTTGCCGGCCAGGCCGCAGCAGCCGGCCAGCCGCCGCACGGTGGCGCCGGTGCGGGTGAGCAGGTCGGCGTCGGCCGTCCAGCCCAGCACGGCGTGGTGGTGGCAGTGCGGCTGGGCGACGACCTGCACGCCGGACAGGTCGGGCGGCGTCCAGCCGGGGGTCTTGGCGAGCAGTTCGGCCAGGGTGTGCACCGAGCCGGCGACCGCGGCCGCGTCCTCGTCGCCGGGCAGCAGCTCGTGGATGTCGGAGCGCAGCACGGCGGTGCAGGACGGTTCGATGCCGACGATCGGGATGCCGGCGCGGGCGTCGGGGGCGAGCGCTCCGACCGTACGCGTGAGGATCTTCTTGGCCGCGTCGAGCTGGCCGGTGGTGATCCAGGTCAGGCCGCAGCAGACCGGGCCGGACGGCAGCCGCGGCTGGTAACCGGCGGCCCGCAGCACGCGGACGGTGGCCTCGGCGACCTCGGGTGAGAACGCGTCGGAGAACGAGTCGGCGAAGAGCACGACCGGCTTGCCGCCGGCCTCATTGCGATGGGTACGCCGGAACGGGCGCCGCGCGAAGGCCGGCACCGAGCGCCGCTGGTCCACGCCGGCCAGCCACAGGGCCAGGCGGCGGATGCCGGGCAGCCGGGTCGCCAGGTTGGCCAGCCGCGGCGTCCACCCGGCCAGGCGCGCCCAGAGCGGGAGCCGGCCGAGCGTGTAGTGCGAGCGGGGGCGCAGCCGGCCCCGGTAGGTCTGGTGGAGCACCTCGGACTTGTAGGTGGCCATGTCGACGCCGGTCGGGCAGTCGGAGGCGCAGCCCTTGCAGGACAGGCAGAGATCCATGGCGTCGTGTACGGACGGGTGTGACCACGGGAGCTCGCCGCGGACCACCTCCTGCAGCACCCGGGCCCGGCCGCGGGTGGAGTCCTGTTCCTCGCGGGTGGCCAGATAGGACGGACACATGACACCGCCCGCCGCCGAGTTGTCGGCCCGGCACTTGCCCACGCCGGTGCAGCGGTGCACGGCCTGGGCGAGGTCGCCGTCGTCGTGCGGGTACGCCATGGCGAGATTTCGCAACGGGAACCGGCCGGCCGGGCGGATGTCGGCGTCGATCGGGTCGGGGTCGACGAGCACGCCGGGGTTGAGCAGGTTGCCGGGGTCGAACGCGTGCTTGATGCCCGCGAACAGCGCGATCGCGTCGGGCGAGTACATGTGCGGCAGCAGCTCGGAACGCGCGCGGCCGTCGCCGTGCTCGCCCGACAGCGACCCGCCGAACTCGCCGACCAGCCGGGCCGCGTCGGTCAGGAACTCGCGCATGATCTTCGTGCCGCCGGGCTGATCGAGCGGCAGGTCGAGGCGGACGTGCATGCACCCGTCGCCGAAGTGGCCGAACGGGGCCGAGGTCATGCCGTACGACGCGACCAGCTCGTCGAAGCGGGCCAGGTAGTCGCCCAGCCGCTCGGGTGGCACCGCGGCGTCCTCCCAGCCGGGCCAGGCCGGCCGGTCGGAGGGCGCGCGACCGGCCAGGCCGGCGCCGTCCTCGCGGATGCGCCACAGCCGGGCCTGCACGGCCGGGTCGGTGACCACCAGCGCCTCGCCGATGCCGTCGGCGGCCAGCCGCCGGGCCCGCGCCTCGACCTCGCCGGCCTCGTCGCCGGCCAGCTCGACGAACAGCCAGGCGCCGCCCGGCGGCAGGGGCGGCACGGCGTCGGGGCCGCGCCGGGCCCGCAGCACGTCGAGCAGCCGCGAATCGAGGCCTTCACAGCTGGTCGGGCCATGCGCCACCACCGAGGGCGAGGCCTGGCCGGCCGCCACGATGTCCGGGAAGCCGAGCACCACCACGACCCGGACCGGGGCGTCGACGACCAGCTTGACCGTGGCCCGCGTAACGACCGCGAGGGTTCCCTCGGAGCCGACCAGGGCCCGGGTCAGGTCGAAGCGCTCGGGCAGCAGGTGTTGCACGGCGTAGCCGGAGACCTGGCGGCCGAAGCGGTCGAACTCGGTGCGGGCGGTGGCGAGCCTGGCGTTGACCGCTTCCTTGACCGCGGCGATGACCGATTCGCCGCCGCTTTCCTTGGTGCCCGTGGTGAGCCGCTCCCCCGCTGCGGTCAGCACTTCCAGGCCGGCCACGTTGTCCGAGGTACGCCCATAGGCGAGCGACCGTGACCCGCAGGCGTTGTTGCCGATCATGCCGCCGATGGTGCAGCGCGGATGGGTCGACGGGTCGGGGCCGAAGCGGACGCCGTGCGGGGTGGCGGCCCGCTGCAGGACGGCGTGCACGGTGCCCGGCTCGACGACCGCGGTGCGGGCGTCGGGGTCGATCTCGAGGACCCGGTTCAGGTGGCGGGAGAAGTCGAGCACGATGCCCCGGCCGACGGCGTTGCCGGCCACTGAGGTGCCGGCGCCGCGGCAGGTCAGGGGCACCCCGGTGGCGCGGGCGACGGCCAGCGCGGCGGCCACCTCGTCGACATCGCGGGGGCGGACCACGGCCAGCGGCGGGATGCGGTAGAGCGAGGCGTCGGAGGAGTACATGCCCCGCGTACCCGCGTCGGATCGAACCTCGAGACCGGCCTTGGCCAGCTCCGCTGTGACGTCGTCCATGAGTAACATGTTACTCGTGAAGGAAGTGGTCGCGCTCGCGCTCCCGCCGGAGGCCCCGTCCCTCGCCGACGCGGTGGCCCAGGCGGTCCGCGACGGTGTCGCCGCGGGCCAGCTCGCGCCCGGGACGACGTACTCCGTCTACCAGCTTGCCGAGATCCTCGGCGTCTCCCGCAGCCCGGTCCGCGAGGGTCTGCTGCGGCTGGCCGAGGCGGGCCTGGTCGAGATCCGGCGCAACCGCGGCTTCCGCGTGCTGCCGCCCCGCGCCGACGACATCGAGGAGATCATCGGCATCCGCCTCGCCCTCGAACCGCCGGCCGCCCGCGACGCCGCCGAACAGGGCACCGACCAGCAGCACGCCGAGATCCGGGCCGCCCTCGACGCCATGGCCGCGGCGGCCGACGGCGCCACCTTCTGGCCGGCCGACCGTGCCCTGCACGACCTGCTGCTGCGTGCGTCCGGCCGGCCCCGCACCGCCGCCATCGTCGACCGGCTCCGCAGCACCACCGCCCTGCTCGGCCCGCCCACCACCGCGGGCGGGCGCACCCTGAGCGAGATCCACGCCGAGCACGAGCCGGTGGTCACCGCCGTCCTGGCCCGCGACGGCGCCGCCGCCGAGGCCGCGATGCGCACCCACCTCGAAGCCACCCGCGACGCGCTGCGGAGAATCAGCGGTCATGGATGACGATGCGCGGCGCCGGCTGAGGTACCTCTGGCTGCCGCTCGGGCTGCTGGTCGCCGCGCTGGCCGCCTACACGCTGTTCGTGATCAAGCCGTTCAGCGACGAGTACCCCGACGTGCCCGGGTGCCGGCGGATCAGCGACGACCTGTGGTCGGTGACCGGTCACACCTGGGCCGTCGACAACACCAGCGCCCCGATGGCCGGCGGACCGTACCCGTCGGCCCTCTGCACGTTCGGTTACCGCGCCTCGGACGGGACCGTCGAGGGCAGCGTCGTCCTCGAGCTCACCGGCGACACGGACGACGAGCGGGTCCGCGCCGAGGTCGACCGCACCGCCTGCCAGGGCGAGACGGCGGTGGCCGACCCCGGTGGCGCCTTCCGCATGTGCGTCCGCCGGATCGGCGGCAACGACGAGGTCAGCGTGGTGGCGGCCGACCATCCACGCTGGACCACGGTCACGGTCACCGCGGTCGCCGAGGGTGACCGGATGCCCTTCGCCCGCGACCTCGCCCAGACCGTCGCCAACCGGGCGCTGACCCTGCCGGCCGCACCGTAGGATCACGCGGATGTGGTGGCAGTCGATGTGGCGCTCGATCGGGCGGACCCGCGTCTTCGCGCCGGTGGCCAGCCGCCTGCTGGTGGCCGACCGGTGGCTGAGCCGCGTCAGCAAGGGCCGGGTGGTGGCCCTCGGCATGACGCCGTCCCTGCTGCTCACCTGCACCGGCCGGAAGAGTGGCCAGCCCCGGCGCAGCCCTCTGCAGTACGTGCGCGACGGTGACGCGTACGTCGTCGTCGGCTCGAACTGGGGCCGCGACACCGACCCGGCCTGGGTCCACAACCTGGCCGCCAACCCCGACGCCACCGTCGGCCTGGCCGGCGCCGACCTTCCCGTGACGGCCACCGAGGCGACCGGCGCCGAACACGACCGCCTGTGGCGCCTGCTGCTCGACCAGTGGCCGGGCTACGACCTCTACCTCAAGCGGGCGCCGCACCGGACGTTCCGCATCTTCCGCCTGGCGCCGCGCCCCGAATAGGCCGGGCGGCCCCGCCACCCGTCGATGTGCTTGTCTGGTCTGGTGGGAACGACGGTATTCGTCCTCGGCATCACGGCCGGCAACATCGCCGCTGTGGCCTGAGGCGCCGACATGTGGATCGGCGCCGAACTGCCGCAGGAGCTGGTGTCCGCCCACCAGTCGGGTGATCTGGTCATCTTCGTCGGGGCGGGCGCCTCGATAGCGCCGCCCTCGAACCTGCCCGACTTCCGCGGGCTGGCCGAGGCCATCGCCGCCGACGCCGGGGTGGCGTTCGGCAAGGACGACCCGCTCGACGTCGTCCTGGGCAAGGCGGACGCGCCGGCGAACATGGACGTCCATCAGCGGGTGGCCGAGCGGATCGACGATCCCGCCTCCCGGCCGAACCGCCTGCACCGGGCGATCGGGAAGCTGGCCAAGGCCGGGCCGGTCGTGCGCGTGGTGACCACGAACTACGACCGCCACCTGTCCAAGGTCCTGGGCCGCAAGGTGCCGGAGTACCGCGCCCCCGCGCTGCCGCTCGGTGACGACTTCGAGGGCATCGTCTATCTGCACGGCACCCTGGGCCAGGATCCGCGCCACCTGATCGCGACCGACGAGGACTTCGGCGCCGCCTATCTCCTCGACGGGTGGGCGGTCCGCTTCCTGGAGCGGATGTTCCGCCGCTACACCGTGCTGTTCGTCGGCTACAGCCACAACGATTTCGCGATGACCTATCTGGGCCGCGCCCTGCCCCCGTCGACCAGGCGCTTCGCGCTCACCGAGGACACCGCCGGCCAGGCCGAACACTGGCGGCGCTTCCGGGTGGTCCCGGTTCCGTACCCGAACCCCGACAAGAAGCACACCCAGCTGCCGATCATGGTCGGCGAGTGGGCCGAGCTCGCCGGCATGTCGCTGCTGGACCACCGCCGGCGCGTCGCCCAGCTCACGGCCGGCTCACCGACGGGCATCCCGGAGGAGGACTCCTACCTCGAGGACGTTCTCGCCGACGAGGACAAGAGCAAGTTCTTCGCCGAGTACGCCCGGGGCCCGCACTGGCTGGCCTGGGCGACCGAACGCACCGAGTTCAAGCGCCTGTTCCACCGCGACTCCAGCCCGTCGCCGCTCGCCGGGTGGTTCGCCGAGCACTACGTCGCGGACGAGAGCCTCTCCCAGAAGGCTCTCGAAGCCCTCGAGAACTGCGGCGGCCGCCTCGGACCGCATCTCTGGTCGGCGATCGGCCACCGGCTGCACACCATCAGGTCGCCCCGGCCGCCCTGGCTCGCGCGCTGGCTGGTCCTCCTGATCCGGGACGATCCCGGCGGCTACGACTGGCTGGAGTACGCGCTGGCCGCGTCGCGCCTGCCGGCGGACCGCGATGTCGCCCTGATGCTCTTCGCGCACCTCACCACGCCGAGCATCGACTTCCACCATCCGCGGCGACCCCGGCTCGGCGCCTCCTTCGAGCTGACCATCCGCGGTGACGTCGACAGTCTGCTCGACACCTGGTCGACGGTCTTCGTTCCGGAGCTGCCGCAGACGGCGGCCGAGGTCCTCGCCATCGCCGACGCGCAGCTCCGGCAGGCCTACCGCCTGACCAGCGCCACCTATCCCGGTCGCTTCTGGGATCTGGAGTCACGCCAGCGATTCGCCATCGAGCCACATGCGCAGAACAGCTTCCACCGGCCGCTCGACATCCTGATCGACGCCTGCCGCGACAGCGTGAAGGCCCTGCTGGACAGCGGTTCGGCCGCCGCCGTGCAGCAGTTGAACGCCTGGGAAGCCGAAGATCATGAGCTTCCGCGGCGACTCGCGGTCCATGGCTGGACCCATCGTGGCGACGTGACCGCGACGGCCAAGCTGGAATGGCTCCGCGAGCGCGGCTGGCTGCTGGAACACGGACTGTGGCACGAGATCGCCGTCCTCATCCAGGAGACCGCCGGGGCGGCGGACATGGCCGTCCTCGAAGGCCTGATCAGCGACGTCGGGAAGGCGTCCGCCGACGCGGCCACCGAGCACGAGAAGGCCAACGTTCTCGCCTGGATCGCGCGCCATGCACCAGAGCTGAAAAGCGCCGCTACGGCCGCCTACCCGGACTTCCGCCCGGGGAAGTACCCCGACTTCCACCGCTGGAGCGAGGGCGGCTTCGTCCCGGATCGCCCGCCGACGACCGTGCCCGACCTGCACGCCCGGATCGACGCCGACCCGGTGGCCGCCATCGCCTACCTGAAGCAGTTCGAGACGAAGGGCTGGAGCTACGACGAGACGAGCTGGGACGACGCCAGCCGGCTCCTCCGGCAGACCGTCGCGGAGCACCCCCGGGACGGGTTCGCGCTGATCGGCGCCGGTGACGAGGCGATCAGCGGCGCCGTCGTCCGCGGCTGGTCGGAGGCCGCCCTGGACGCGGCCACCGCCGAGGAGGTGGTGCGACGCCTGGACGGCGCCACCCACGCGAGGGAGGTCGCCGCGATGCTGAGCGGCTTCGGCCGGTCCTCCGAGGGCGCCACCGTGTGGCGGGATGTCCCCGGCGGCCGCGACCTGGCCGACCGGACATGGGCGGCGCTGGACCGCGAACCCACCCCGGAACGAGATCGTGATTGGTTCAGCTGGGCCATCAACGAGCCCGGAGGCTGGCTCACCGAGTTCTGGGTGCATGTCATCGAGGCCGAATGGAAAGCCGGCACCGACGGCTGGCCGGGACTGTCGGCCGAGATGAGGTCCCGGCTGGAGTCGATGATCGACGGCTCGGACGAACCGGTGGTGGCCGCCCAGACAATCGCCGCTCACCACCTCAGCTTCCTGCACGCCGCCGACCGCGACTGGGCCGAGTCCGTCGTGGTTCCGCTGCTCGACTGGTCCCTCGACGAGGAGCGCGCGGACCGGTGCTGGGACGGCTTCCTCGCGAGCGGCCGCTACAGCGACCGCCTGCTGGAAGCTGGTCTCCGGGACAACCTCATCGAGGCCGCGAGGCGGGTCAGCCCGGACGACCGGGACAGGGCACGGCAGATCAGCAACGGCCTGGCCGTGATCGCGGTGCACGCCACCGCGGATCCCACGGCCTGGCTTCCGGCCTTCACCAGAACCGTGGCGCCCGCCGGTCAGGCCCGCTGGATGGAGAACATCGGCGACCTGCTTCGTGAGATCGGACCCGAGGCGGCCGAGGAGCAGTGGGCGCGGTGGATGCGGTCCTACTGGCGGGACCGGCTCACCAGCAAGCCCGTCGGCCTCACCGACCTCGAGGCGTCGGCGCTGGCCGGGTGGGCGATCCACCTCGACGACTCGACCGCCGAAGCCGTCGACCTGGCCGCCGCCCGGCCGGCCCGGGTCGAACCGCACTCACGGCTCCTCGACGACCTGGCGGACCGGGCCGAGGCGCACCCCGCCGCGTACGCCGAACTGCTCCTGCATCTTCTGAAGCACACGGAGAAGCCCTTCCACGACGGCTACCACCTGCCGCCGATCCTCGAGAAGCTGAGCCCGCTGGTCGACGTCGACGCCCTCCGCAACGAGGCGTTGCGGCTCGGCTGGGGCGAGCGACGGTAGCGTGGCGACCATGCCCATCGACGACGACGACCGGCTCGACCGCGCCCGGCAGGCGCTTCGTGACCACGGGTGTCAGGTGCTGCTCGTGACGCCGAGCGCCGACCTGCGCTATCTCACCGGCTACCCGGCGCACGCCCTGGAACGGCTCACCTGCCTGGTGCTGCCGGTCGACGGGGAGGCCACGCTGGTCGTGCCGCGGCTCGAGCGGCCGGCCGCCGAGGTCGCCACCGAGGGCATCGCCATCGTCGACTACCCGGACGGCGCCGACGCGTGGGCGCTCATCCCGCCGGCCGCGGGCCGGGTCGCGGTGGCCGACTCGATGCCCGCCCGCCACCTGGTGCCGTTCCAGCGGCGGTGGCCGGAGGCGCGGTGGGAGACCGCGGGCCCGATCCTGGGGCCGCTGCGGGCCGTCAAGTCGGCGGCCGAGGTCGAGGCGCTGGCCGAGGCGGGCGCCGCGATCGACCGGGTGCACCAGCGGATGCACCTCTGGCTCGAGCCGGGCCGCACCGAGGCCGCCGTCGCCGCCGACATCGCCGCGGCGATCCGCCAGGAGGGCCACGCCACCGCCGACTTCACCATCGTGGCGTCCGGGCCGAACGGCGCCAGCCCGCACCACGGCAGCAGCGACCGGGTGATCCAGGCCGGCGACCCGGTCGTCGTCGACATCGGCGGCACCATGCCCAGTGGCTACTGCTCGGACTGCACCCGCACGTACGTCGTCGGAGCCACCGCCCCGGATGATTTTCTGGCCTACTACGGCGCGCTCCAAGAGGCTCAGCGGGCCTCGGTCGCGGCCGTCGCCCCCGGTGTCACCGCCGAACACCTCGACGCGGTGGCGCGCGACCAGCTGACCGCCGCCGGCTTCGGCGACGCGTTCCTGCACCGCACCGGCCACGGCATCGGGCTGGAGGGCCACGAGGATCCGTACATCGTCGAGGGCAACCGCACCCCGCTGACCGAGGGCATGGTCTTCTCGATCGAGCCCGGCGTCTACCTGACCGGCCGCCACGGCGCGCGCATCGAGGACATCGTCGCCTGCACCGCCGCCGGCCCGCGCCTGCTCAACACCACCAGCACCGACCTCACCTACCTCTGAGTCGCGCCACGCCGTAGACCAGTCCGGGGATCGCGCCGATCAGACAGAGCAGGGCGATGGGTACGAAGAGCAGGTGCCCCAACGGCCCGCGCACCTCGGGCGGCCGGCCGATCCGGCCCCGCGGGCAGTCGACGGCGACCCGGCCGGGCGCCGACAGGTCGAAGACACCGAACAGCACGGTCACGATGCTGTCGCTGTTGTCGGTGAACTCGACCGACGGCTGGCGCACCTTCAGGACGGCGCCGTCACCGGACTTGATCGTGCAGGCGCCGGGCTGGTCGTTGTAGGTGGCGAACACCGCGTGCCGCCCCGCCCCCAGGTCGAGCGACGTGGCATCGGAGGTGTCCCCGGGCTGGAACCGGGCGGTGGCCCACTCGGCCCCGACCCGTACGAACCCGGTGACCGCGTACACGCCGACGAGGGCGATCACGAACGCCAGGGCGTACCCCTGGATCTGGGAAAACCCACCGACCGGGCGCCGCACCAGCAACCCGGCGCCGAACCCCACCATGGCGGCGACGATCGGCAGCGGAATCATGAGGACCAGCGGGATGGGGAAGTCGAGCGGGATCACGACGTGGTAGACGAGCACGGTCACCCCGGCGTGGACGATCGAGCCGGCCACCGCCCCGAGCAGCACCCAGTACCACCGGCGGCCGCGGTTGGCCCAGCCCAGCAGCAGCCCGGCCACCACCGCGAGAATCGTCGCCGTGATCGCCAGGTCGTCGCTCTCCGGCGCGAAGCCCTCGTACTCGCTGCCGTCCAGCCAGACCGGCGTCAGCAGGACGGCCCCGACGATGAAGGCTCCGATGCGTGCGATCATCCCGATCACTCTAGGGTGGCTGCGGTAGCGTCGCCCGCATGGATTCCTTCCGCCGGGCCGCCGAGGCCCGCGACGCCGCCGCGCTCGAGGCGCTGCTGGCCGACGATGTGGTCTTCACCAGCCCGGTCGCCCACAAGCCCTACCCGGGCAAGGCGATGACCGCGGCGATCCTGCGCGGGGTGCTGCGGGTGTTCGAAGACTTCCGGTACGTCCGGACGATCGTCAGCGCCGACGGCCGCGACCACGCGCTGATGTTCCGGGCGACCGTGGACGGCAAGGACCTGCAGGGCTGCGACTTCCTCCACCTGAACGAGGCCGGCTTGGTCGACGACCTGACCGTGATGGTCCGGCCGCTGTCGGCGGCCAACGCCCTGGCCGCGGCCATGGCGGCACAGTTCCCCCGGATCGCCAGTGAAGCTGTGTGACTCGCGCCGGGCCGGGTGGCAGTTCTACGTCCGGGACTTCCCGTCCCGCGCGGCCGGGGTGTTCCCGGTGCTGAAGCCGGCCGTCGCCGCGTAGCCCTTGATGATCGCCTCGATCTCCTCGCGGGTGGCGACCTCGTCGAGGTTGGTGAAGCCGTCCGGCGCGCGCTGGGACACCATGTCGATGACCCCTTCGGGGCCGCCCTGGCGGTTGAGCCGCACGATCTCCGCGGTCGGCGGGAGGCGCTCCGCCTCGTACCGCTGAAGGGCCTCGACGGGGTCGCTCGAACCGGCGAGCAGCGGCGCGAGGCAGCGGGCGTCGAGGATGGCCTGGCTGGCGCCGTTGGAGCCGACCGGGTACATCGGGTGGGCGGCGTCGCCGAGCAGCGTGACCCGGCCGAACGACCAGCGCGGCACCGGGTCGCGGTCGCACATCGGGAACTCGCCGCACCGCCCGCCGGCCCGGATCACCGCCTCGATGTCCACCATGGACAGTTTGAACTCCCGCCGGACGTGGGGCAGCACCTCGTCGATGTCGCCGGGGCGGTTCCAGTCCTCGCGGCGCGGCGGCGGATCCGAGCCGTCACCGAGCTTGACCCCGACCGCCCAGTTGAGCAGCGGCGTCTCGATCCCGTGCTCGTGCGAGATCGGATAGACCACGAGCTTGGCCCGGTCGATCCCGCCGGCGATGATCATCGAGCGGCCGGTGAGGAGGCGCGGGTACGGCACCGCGCCACGCCACATCATCATGCCGTTCCAGGTCGGCGGCCCCTCGTCCGGATACAACGCCGCCCGCACCACCGAGTGGATGCCGTCGGCCGCCACGAGCACGTCGCCGGTCACCCGCCGATCGGCCAGAACCGCCGTGACACCGGTGTCGTCCTGCTCGAACCCGACCAGCCGGCTGGAGGTGTGGATGCGCTCCGGGCCGATCCTCTCCCGCGTGGCCTCGTGGAGCACGCCGTGCAGCCGGCCACGGTGGATCGACAACTGCGGGTACTCGTGCCCCGCGTCGAGACCGCGCGGTTCCCGCCAGATCTCCTGACCGAGCTGGTTGGTGTAGATCAGTTCCTGGGTACGCACACCGGCGGCGTCCAGCCGCTCGAGCAGGCCCAGCTCGGCCAGCTCCTTCACCGCGTGCGGCAGCATGTTGATGCCGACACCCAGCTCGTGCATCTCCCGCGACTGCTCGTACACCTCGCAGTCGACGCCGGCCGCGTGCAGACTCAACGCCGTCGCCAGCCCGCCGATCCCGCCCCCGATGACGAGTACCTTCACGTCTGGAGACGCTAGGACATGAGCCCATTCACGTTCGACCCTTTCGATTCCACCCGAATCAGGTTGACGCGAGGCGGCGCCGAGCGCCCGGAGGCCGCCGAGCCCGGCGGAGGTCTCAAAGGGAAGGCCGGCGCACAGGGCGGGCTCTCAGAGGGACCGGCGGAGGGCGACCTTGGCGAACTTGCCGGTCGCGGTCTTGGGGATCTCGGCCACGAACCGGAACTCGGCGGGGACCCACCATGACGCGACCCGGCCGGTCAGGTGCTCCCGCAACTCGTCGGCGGTCAGCGTGCGGCCGGACGCGACCACCACGCAGGCCAGCGGCCGTTCACCCCAACGATGATCGGGCACCGCGACCACCGCCGCCTCGACCACGTCGGGATGGGCCATGATCTCGTTCTCCAGCGTCACCGACGAGATCCACTCGCCGCCCGACTTCACCAGATCCTTGGTCCGGTCGACGATCCGCAGGTAGCCGCCGGGGTCGATCGTCCCGACGTCGCCGGTCCGGAGCCAGCCGTCCTCGCTGAGCGACGCCGCGGTGTCGCCGAAGTAGCCGCCGGCGACGGTCGGCCCGCTGACCTGCACCTCCCCGGGTGTGACGCCGTCGTGGGCGACCACGTCGCCGTCCTCGCCGATCAGCCGGACCTCGGTCAGCGGGACCGGCCGCCCCGGAAGAATCCGCACGTCGAGGGGGTCGTCGGGCCGGGCGCAGGTGACCAGCGGGCTGGTCTCGGTCATCCCCCACGAACTGCTGAGCGGCACCCCGGCGCCGGCATAGGTCCGGGCCAGCGACTCCGGCAACGCGCTGCCGCCACTCACGGCCATCCGGAGCGACGACAGGTCGAGCCCGGGCAGCAGCGGTTCCAGGCCGCGCCAGATCGCCGGGACCGCCGCGGTGACCGCGACGTGGTGCCGGGTCAGCTGCGACGCGAGGTCGCCCGGGGTCATCCGGGGGCCGGGCAGCACCAGGTCGGCGCCGGCCATCGCCGCGGCGTACGGCAGGCCCCAGGCGTTGACGTGGAACATCGGCACGATCGGCATGACCACGTCACGCTCGCTGATGGCGAAGCTGTCCGCGGCGAGCAGGAGCAGCGTGTGCAGCACGATCGACCGGTGGCTGTAGAGCACGCCCTTGGGGCGCCCGGTCGTGCCGGAGGTGTAGCAGAGGGCGGCGGCGTCGGTCTCGTCGACCACGGCCGGGCCCGCCGCCGAGGAAGACCCGAGCAGTTCCTCGTACGAGAGCACCCCGGCGGGGATCGGCTCGTCCCCACCGTCATCCATGACCACGACGTGTCGCACGGACGCCGCCCCCCAAGCTACCGACCAGACGGTAGGTAGCAGGGACCGGTCGACGAACAGCACGTCGTCGGCCGCGTCGGCCAGGATCCAGGTCAGCTCGTCCGCGAACAGCCGATGGTTGAGCGTGTGCAGCACCCGCCCGGAGCTCGGCACCGCCAGGTAGAGCTCCAGATGCCGCTGCGAGTTCCACCCGAAGGTCCCCACCCGCGCTCCCGGGGGCACGCCGAGCGCATCGAGAACGCCCGCGAGGCGTCGGGCGCGGGAAACCACCTCGCCCCAGGTCGCGGCCACCTCGTCGACGGCCGTGTTGGTGATGACCCGCTTGTGGGCGAAGACCCCGGACGCGCGCCGCATCAGCGAGGCGACATCCAGCGGCCGATCCTGCATCAGCCCCCGCATCGTCAGGCGGCCGGGACGGCGACGCGGGTCGCGAGGAGCCGGGCCTCGGTGGCCGCCTTGCGCGGCTCGGCGTGGAAGTCCGGCGCGGCGCAGGCGTACAGGGTGCGGCCGTCGGCGCCGCCCAGCGCGCAGGCGTACACCGGCGTGCCGGTTTCGATCTCGTCGGTGATCGTGCCGCCCTCGACGACCCGGAGCAGCCGGCTGCCGGTGGCGTCGGCGATCCAGAAGCCGCCCTCGGCGTCGAGGCAGGCCCCGTCCGGCGCGACCGCCAAGGCCGGCAACACCACCTCCACCGAGCGGTCGGTCGGCAGCGGTCCGAAGGAAGCCCACACCCGGTGGTTGGTGAGCCGCCCGTCGTCGGTGAGGTCGAAGGCGCTGATCCGGTTGCCGAAGGTCTCGCCGACGAGCAGGACGCCGTCCGGCGTGATCGCGCTGCCGTTGGGGAACCACAGGCCGTCGGCGACCTCGGTGACCGTGCCGTCCGGGTCGACCCGGTGCAGCGAGGTCGGCTCGATCGGTGCGCCACCCATCAGGTCGAACCCGAAATTCCCCACGTACGCGCGGCCCCGCGCGTCGACGGACATGTCGTTGATCGGCCCGGCCGCGTGCTTCGACAGGTCGCCGTGGGTGACCAGGGTGCCGTCGGGCTCGCGGCGCAGCACCCGGCGATCGGTCATCGAGACGACCAGCAGCCGGCCGTCGGGCAGCCAGCCCAGCCCGGACGGCTGCCCGGGCACCTCCGCCTCGACCCTCAGGTCGGAACCGTCCTCGTTCGCCGACGAGACGCCCAGGCCGTAGAAGTCGGAGAACCAGATCCGGCCCTCGTGCCAGCGCGGCGCCTCCAGGAAGTGCGCGTCCGACACGACGGTGGTGAAGTCAGCCATGATTACTCCTCACAGTGAGAGTCCTCCGTCGACGGGGAGGACGACGCCGGTGATGTAGGAGGCCTCGTCCGAGGCCAGGAACGCGACCGCGGCCGCCATCTCCGAGGTCTCGGCGAAACGGCCCATCGGGATGGCCCTGGTGAGGGCGGCGAGCTTGTCCGGCGGGACCGAGGCGATCATCCGGGTCCGCGCGTTCGGCGAGATCGCGTTGACGGTGATGCCGAACCGCGCCAGTTCCTTGGCCGTGGTCTTGGTGAACCCGATGATCCCGGCCTTGGCCATCGCGTAGTTCGACTGCCCCGGGTTGCCGTGCAGGCCGGTGTACGAGGTCACGTTGATCACCCGGCCCGAACCCTGCCGCCGGAAGTGCGGCACCGCCGCCCGGGTGAACCGGAACGTGCCGCCCGCGTGCACCGCCATCACCGACTCATAGTCGCCGTCGCTGAGCTTCCACACCACGCCGTCGCGCAGAATGCCCGCGTTGTTGACCAGCACGTCGATCCGGCCGGTCTCGGCGACCACCCGGTCCACCACGGCGTCGACCTGGGCGCTGTCGGTGACGTCGGCGGCCAGCCCGACCGCCCCGATCTCGGCCGCGGTCGCCTCGACCACGTCCGCCTCCAGGTCGACCAGGTAGACGGTCGCCCCGGCCAGCCGGAAGTGCCGGCCGATCGCCTCGCCGACGCCGCGGGCGCCCCCGGTGACCAGGACCGTACGCCCGGCGAAGTCGAAGGTCAGGTTGCCCGTCACGCCGCCGCCCGCCGGGTCCGCGCCCGCAGGCGGTCCAGGGTGCGCCGTAACCCCGGTGAGTCGATCGCGACGACCACCGCGAGCAGCGCCGCGTAGAACAGCTGGGTCGAGTAGTCCGGCAGGTAGGCCAGGGTGACGATCTGGGCCAGCAGGGCCACCGCGAGCGCGCCGGCCAGCAGTCCGGCCGGCGTGCCGCGGCCACCGGCCAGCGACACCCCGCCGAGCAGAGCGGCCACCGCGGCGATCAGTAACGGCCGCAGTCCGGGGTCGGGGTTGGCCGAGGCGAAGCTGACGCTGAGCAGCGCGCCGCCGAGCGCCGCGAGCGTGCCCGACATGGTGAACAGCAGCACCAGGCGGCGTTCCACCGGCACCCCGGCGACCCGGCCGGCCCGCCGGTCGCCGCCGATCGCGCGCAGCTCCGCCCCGAGCCGGGTGAAGCCGAGCACCACGGCCGCGACCGCGAACGCGGCCAGCGTGATCAGGCTGCGCGGCGAGAAGACGCCGGCCACTGTCTGGTCGACCCAGAGCGTGGCGGCCTGGTTCTTGAAGGTCACGCTGAGCCCGCCGGACAGCGCGTACGCGAGCCCGAGCAGCGCGATGTACGCCGCCAGCGTCACGGGCACCGACGGGATCCGCAGCCACGCGATCAGGCCGCCCTGCAGGGCGCCGATCAGCGCGCCCGCGGCGACCGCGATCAGCAGGCCGAGCAGCGCCGATGACTGCCCGGTGAGCACGGTGATCATCCCGCCGACGGCGTAGGTGCCGACCACCGAGAGGTCGAACTCGCCGGCGATCATGGTCAGCCCGATGGCCAGCGCGAGCAGCCCGATCTGCGCGAAGCCCTGCAACGCGTTGTAGACGTCGAAGGACGCGAGCGGCACGCCGGTGCCCAGCGGCGTGAGCGCGAAGACGATCACGACCAGCAGCAGGGCCGCACCGGGCACGAGACGTTCCGGTCTCATCGACGCCTCCGGAGGTGGACCAGCACGACGACACCGAGCACGAGGACTCCCTTCACCAGGATCTGGATCCCGGTCGAGTAGCCGCGGAGGAGGAGCACGTCGGCGATGACGGCGATCAGCACCGCGCCGCCGAGCGTGCGGAGCGCCGACCCCTTGCCGCCGGCGATCGCGGTGCCGCCGAGCAGGACCGCGGCGATCGCGTCGAGGGTCAAGGGGCCGGCCAGATTGGTGGTGGCGCTGGTGTTGAAGGCGGCCAGGAAGACGCCGGTGAGCGCCAGGCACAGCCCGGAGAAGGCCCAGGCGACGGCGATCACCCGGCCCACCGGCAGGCCGGCCGCCCGGGCCGCGGCCCGGTTCTCGCCGACCAGGTACATCTGCCTCCCGGCCGTGGTCCGCCGCAGCATCCACTGGGCCAGCACGGCCAGCGCCAGCAGCACGTAGACCGCGAGCGGCAGCCCGAGCACGGTCGCGTTGAGCACCTGGTAGCCGCCGCCGGCCGCGGCCACCGGTGTCCCGCCGCTGAACCAGACCGAGCCGCCGCCGATCGCGAAGCCCGCGGCGATGGTCAGCACGATCGGGTTGGCCTCCCAGTAGCCGACCACCAGCCCCTGGACGACCGTGACCACGACCCCGGTGAGCAGCCCGAGCAGGGTGGCCACGAGCAGGCCGTGGCTCAGCGTCCAGAGGAAGACCATGGCGACGAGGGTGGCGGTCTGCGAGGCCGCCATCGAGACCGCCGACCCGGCGATCATCACCAGGGTCGCCCCGATCGCGGTGATGCCGACCAGCGCGGCCGAGGCCAGGATGGCCCGGGCGTTGGCCAGGGTGAGGAAGCGGTCGGTGCTGACGGCCAGCGGCAGGAGGATCAGGAGCAGGACGGCCAGGGCCACCGGACCTCGGCGTACCGTCATGCTTTCTCGCCCGTCATGTCCCGCATCAGCACGGTGCCGTCGGCGCCGCCCTGGTAGGTCTCGACCACCCGGCCGTCGCGCATGGTGAGGATGACGTCGCCGAGTTCCAGCAGTTCCTCCAGCTCGGTCGAGGCGAAGACGACGACCAGCCCGGCGTCGGCGGCGTCGCGGAGCAGCCGGTGGATCGCCGCCCGCCCGCCGATGTCGACGCCCCGGGTCGGCTCGTCCAGCAGCAGCGCGTGCACGTCGGGCCGGTCCAGCGCGCGGCCGACGAACACCTTCTGCTGGTTGCCGCCGCTGAGCGCGAGCACCGGTTCGGCCAGCCGGACCTCGTCCAGGCCGGCGCGGGCGGCGAGCGGCCGGGCGGCCGGGACGAGCGCCTTCCCGCCGAGGCGGTTCAGCCGGGTGCCGACCAGGTTCATCGCCACCGACTTGTCCAGGAAGAGGCCCTCGCCCTTGCGATCGTTCGACACGTACGCGATCCCGGCCCGCGCCGCGCCGACCGGGCTGCGGAACGGGACGGCGCGGTCGCGCAGGCTGACCCGGCCGGTCGCCCCCGGGTGCAGCCCCGCGAGGGCCCGCAGCACATCGGACGCGCCGCTGCCCAGCTGCCCGGCCAGCGCGTAGATCCGGCCCGCCCGCGCGGTCAGCGTGAAGTCCGTCAGGCGCCCCGGGACCCGCAGTCGCGAGATCCGCAGCGCGTGGGTGAGGTCGGGATCGGGCCGTCGATTCGCTGAGAGGCGATGAGGCGCCTCGCCGAGCATCTCCACGATCAGCCGGTCGACGGTCAGCTCGGCGGCCGGCCTGGTGGTGATCCGCCGCCCGTCGCGCAGCACCGTGACCGTGTCACACAGGTCCAGCACCTCGGCCAGCCGGTGCGACACGAACACGACGGCGCACCCACGGGCGGCGACCCGGCGTACGGCCGCATGGACCCGCCGGCTCTCCGCCTCGCTCAGCGTGGCGGTCGGCTCGTCCAGGATGACCACCCGCGCCCGCTGGCTTAGCGCCTTGGCGATCTCGATCAGCTGCCGCTCGCCCATGCTCAGCGTCGAGACGAGCTGATCCGGCCGCACGTGGTCGAGTCCCAGGTCGCCGAGCACCTCCCGGCACCGGGCCACCGCGGCCCGCCGCCGCTTGACCAGCGGCGCGTCGATGTCGCCGAGCATCAGGTTCTCCAGCACGGTCAGCGCCGGCACCACGCTCAGCTCCTGGTCGACCAGGGCCACGCCGAGGCGCTGGGCCGCCTGCCGGCTTCCCAGCAGCACCGGCTCGCCGGCCAGCAGGATCCGGCCGGCGTCCGGTGCCAGCTGCCCGGACAGCATCTTGACGACCGTGCTCTTGCCGGCGCCGTTGTGCCCGCAGACGGCGTGGATCTCGCCCGCCCCGACGGTGAAGGAGACCTCCCGCACCGCCGGGACGCCGGCGAAGCTCCGGGCCAGCGCGTCGATGACGACCAGCGGTTCGCTCATGCCTGGCTGCACTGCTCCTCGAACTGGGCGATGGTCTCCTTGGTGACCCGGTCCTCCTTGACCAGCTCGCTCTTGGGCGGGTTCTCGCCGTTGAGGAAGCGGGTGAGGTAGGAGGCGGTCTGCTTGGCGATGGTGATCGGGTCCTCGGTGGCGGTGCCGTACATCTCGCCGGCCTTGATCGCGGTGATGCCGGCCTTGAAGCAGTTGCCGCCGGTGACCACCAGGCCGTCCGTGCCGCCGACCTTGCACCCGGCCTGCTTGGCCGCCTGGACGATCGGCAGCGCCATGTAGTCGGCCATGCCGTACGCGGCCTGGATGCCGTCGCAGCCGTGCTTGGCGAACAGCTGCTGGGCGACCTTGCCGGAGGCCGTCGGGTCCCAGTTGGTGTCCTGGTCCTCGATCACCTGATATTGCGGCGCGGCCGCCATCGCCTTGCCGAAGCCCTCCATCCGGTCCTGGGTGACCAGCATCGCCTTGGTCCCGGAGAGCACGATGACCTTGCCCGAGTCGCGGCCCTGCGCCTTCAGGCCCTCGATGATGTTCTGGGCGGCGTACTCGCCGAGTTTGACGTTGTCCGAGAGCACCGACATCACGTCACCCTCGACCTGGGGGTCGGGCCGGCCGTCGACGATGAGTACGGGCACACCCGCCTGTTTCGCCTTCTGGATCGGCACGACGGTGGCCGTGGTGTCCCACAGCGCGGCCACGATGAGGGCGGGCTTCTGGGACACCGCCTGGTTGAAGTTCTGCACCTGGGTCCCGGCGTCCATGCTGGTCAGGTCGTTGATCTTGACGCCGGACGAGGCGAGCTCGGCCTTGAAGGTCTTGTTGTAGGCGGCGCCCCAGGGGCTGGCGTCGCCGTAGCCCACGAAGGCGATCGTCTTGCCCTGGGTGCCGGTCTCCTTGGTCGACGCCGCGGGTGAGCCCCCGCATCCCGCAGCGATCAGGGCCATGCCGAGCACGGCGGCTCGTAGTGATCGTGTCCGCACCATCGGCCTCTCCTTCGAGGTCAGACGTGGTTACTAAGCGCATAGTCACCTGGTAATCTGCGTGTGTCAACCGTCACATGAAAGTGACGGATCGGTAATGGGAGATTCAGGTCATGGCGAAGCGACGACAGGCCAGGTTCACCACCGACGACCTCGAAGGGCTCCCCGAACTGGACGACGAGTCCCCCGCGCTCTGGGACGAGTCACGCGGCGAGGTGCCCCGCAAACTGCTCACCTCGGCCGTGCGCTGCTTCGCCTCCAACGGCTTCCACGCCACGACCACCCGCGACATCTCCGGCGCGGTCGGCCTCAGCCCCGCCGCGCTCTACGTCCACTTCCCGTCGAAGGAGCACGTGCTCTTCGAGATCGTCCGGACGGCGCACGACCGGGCCCTGGCCTGCGCGACCGACCCGGCCGTGGCCGGCCTCGACGACCCGGTGGAGCATCTCCGGGCGCTGGTGGCGCGATACACCGAGTGGCACGCCCGCTACCACGTCGCCGCCCGGGTCAGCCAGTACGAGCTGGCCGGGCTCTCGGCCGAGCACTACGAGCAGATCCTGGAGACCCGGCACCGGACCAACGTCGTCTTCCGGACCGCGGTCGAGCGGGGCGTCACCTCGGGCGCGTTCGCCGACGTCGACGTCAAGCGGGTCGCCCGGGCCATCCTCTCGCTCGCCATCGACCTGGTCCGGTGGTACCGCCGGGACGGCGCCGACTCCCCCGAGCAGCTGGGCGAGTTCACCGCCCAGCTGGCGCTCACGATGACCGGGGCGCCGGTGGCGTCAGTCCACCAGGGCTGAATAGACCAGCTGCCGCAGCTCCTGGCCCAGGGGGTACGTGTTGGAGGGCATGAGCTGGGTGAAGAACGACGCGGTCAGCCGGTCGGCCGGGTCGACCCAGAACGCGGTGCTGGCCATGCCGCCCCAGTAGAACTCGCCCGCGTTGCCCGCCGTGTGGCCGGGCCTCTTGTCCTCGACGACGGCGAACCCGAGGCCGAAGCCGACCCCTTCCAGGGTGGTCTCGGCGAAGCCACCGGTGGACAGGGCCTCCAGGTCGCGGCCGCCGGGCAGGTGGTTGCGGGTCATCGTGCGCAGGGTGCGGCTGCCCAGCACCCGGTTGCCGTCCAGCTCGCCGCCGTTGAGCAGCATCTGGGTGAACCGGTGGTAGTCGTGCGCGGTGGAGATCAGGCCGTGCCCGCCGGCGTGCATGACGGGTGGGCGCAGGCCCGAGCCGGCCAGCAGGGGCGACGTCACCGCCTGGCCGGTGGCCGGATGAGGCACGTACAGCTGGGCCAGCCGCTCGGCGTCCGGCTCGTCGGCCCACCACCGGGTGTCGGTCATGCCCAGCGGCCCGAGGACCCGCTCCTGGAACACCTCGTCGAGCGGCTTCCCGGCCACCACCTCGACCAGCCGGCCGAGCACGTCGGTGGCCACCGAATAGCCCCACGCGCTGCCCGGCTGGAACAGCAGCGGGAACGTCGCGTACCGATCGACGGTCTCGGCCAGGTCGTACTTCCCCTCGTCGAGTCCGAAGCCGGCCTCCCGGTACAGCCGGTCGACCACCGAGGTCTCCATGAACCCGTAGGTCAGCCCGGCCGTGTGGGTCAGCAGGTGCCAGACCCGGATCGGCTCGGTCGCGGCCACCGTGAACGGCTTCAGCGCCGAGCCCTTGTCGTACACCCGCATGTCCTGGAACGCGGGCAGCCAGCGGCTGATCTCGTCGGTGAGCTGGAACCGGCCCTCCTCCCACAGGCTCATCGCGGCGACCGAGGTGATCGGCTTGGTCATCGAGTAGATCCGCCACAGCGTGTCGTCCTCGACCGGCGTGCCGGCCGCCACGTCGCGCAGGCCGTAGCGGCTCTGGTGGGCGATCTCGCCGTGGCGGGTCACGAGGATCTGCCAGCCGGGCAGCCGCCCGTCGTCGACGTACCGCTGGAAGTGCTTGTCGAGGGTCTGCAACCGGTTCGCGTCGAAGCCCAGGGTCATGCGGGAAGACTATCCGCGGCCCCGGCCTGTGACCCTTGACACTCCACGCTAGATCCATGAGGGTTGATGCCCCTAGCTCAGGAGGCGTTGTGGCCGCTCCCACCCGCTATCTGCCCGCTCATGAGATCCGTGACATGCCCGACGCGCCGCGGAACTACCGGCGGCTGATCGGCCCGGGCATCGTCACCGCCGGGGTGGGCCTGGCGTCCGGCGAGTTCGTGCTGTTCCCGTACATCGCCTCGCAGGTCGGTCTGGTCTTCGTCTGGGCCGCGCTGGTCGGGGTGGTGACGCAGTACTTCCTGAACATGGAGATCGAGCGGTACACCCTGGCCACCGGGGAGACCGCGCTCACCGGGTTCAGCCGGTACTGGCGGCACTGGGGCCTGGTGTTCGCGATCCTCACCTACTTCGCCAACCTGTGGCCGGGGTGGGCGACCAGCTCGGCCACGCTGACCACGTACATCTTCGGCGGCAACAAGACCGTGATCGCGGTCGGCATGCTGGTGGCCATCGGGCTGATCCTGACCCTGGCGCCGGTGGTCTACGTGGCCCTGGAACGCACCCAGATGGTCAAGGTCGCGGCGGTGATGACGTTCATCGTCGTCGCGGCGATCTTCGCGGTCGGCGCCAAGGCGTGGAGCGACGTGCCGCACATCGTGACGCAGCCGCGGATCCCGACCGAGCTCGGGTTCGCGCTGCTGCTCGGCGCGCTCGCCTTCGCCGGGGCCGGCGGCGGCCAGAACCTGGTGCAGTCCAACTGGATCAGGGACAAGGGCTTCGGCATGGGTACGTACGTCCCGCGCCTGGTCAGCCCGGTGACCGGTCAGCCCGAGGCGGCGCCCAGCACCGGGTACGCGTTCGAGCCGACGCCGGAGAACCTGACGCGCTGGCGGGGCTGGTGGAAGTTCGCCAACATCGAGCAGCTCACCACCTTCGTGCTCATCACGTTCGTGACGATCCTGTTCACCTCGCTGCTGGCGTACGCCACCGTCTTCGGCCGCGACGGCCTGGAGAACGGCATCGGCTTCCTGCAGATCGAGGGTCAGGTCCTGGCCGAGCGGGTCGGCTCGTGGTTCCAGTACCTGTTCTGGTTCATCGGCGCGTTCTCGCTCTTCGCCGCCGCGCTGGGCATCGTCGACTACACCAGCCGGCTGGCCGCCGACGTGATCAAGACCTCGTACGCCCGCGAGGCCAACGAGTCCAAGGTGTACGCCGGCCTGGTCTGGGGCCTGGTCGCGATCGGCATCGTGGTGCTGCTCGCCGGGGTCAGCCAGCCCATCGTCCTGCTCGTCACCTCGGCGGTGGTCGGCGGCTTCATGATGTTCATCTACTCGGCCCTGCTGATCCTGATCAACCGCCGGACCCTGCCCGAGCCGATCCGCGTCCGCGGTTTCCGGCTGGGCGCCCTGATCTGGTCGTTCCTGCTGTTCGGGGTGCTGTCGGCGCTGACCTTCCAGGACCGCATCGGCGCCCTCTTCGATTGACGCACCACAATGGATTGCCCCCGTTCCCGGCGGCCGTATAGCGTCCCGGGAAGCATCACCAACGGGGAGGACAATTGAAGACTCAGTGGAGCGGCCGCCTGCGAACGGCGGCCGCGGCGATCGCGGTCGCCGTGCCTCTGGTCGTGGCCGGCGCGACCGGCCCGGCCCAGGCGGCGGACACCTGGCAGTGCTCGGGCAACGCCTGGGGCTTCGCGGTCAACACCGCGGGCAAGAACAACCGGTACCCCTTCACCGCGCCGGGGACGACCAGCGCCGCCCACGGCACGCCGGTCGACCTCGGCGGCGGCTGGAACACCTACCAGCGCGTGCTGGGCGGGCCCGACTCCAAGATCTACGGCATCAACGCCAACGGGCTGTTCCGCTACCGCAACGTCGGCGCCGGCTGGGAACAGGTCGACGGCGTCATCAACTGGAAGATCAGCTCGGACTTCACGCTCTACGGCGGAACGGCGTGGAAGGACAAGATCACCGTCGACGAGATCGGCGACTTCTACGCCGTCGACCAGAGCGGCCGGCTGCGCCAGTGGCGCTTCGACGAGGCCGGCCGGACCTGGACCATCAACGGCCGGGTGATCAGCACCGGCTGGGACCGGTACAACCTGATCTTCGCGTCCGGCCCCGGCGTGATCTACGGCCGCACCCCCGACGGCAAGCTCTACCGCAGCCGGTTCGAGCCGGCCAGTCAGCGCTGGCTGACCGAGCACTTCGAGGTCGGCGCCAGCTCGTGGGGCCAGTACAAGACGATCTTCGGGGTCGGCGGCGACACCTTCTACGCCTCCCGCACGTCCACCGGTGAGCTGGTGACCTACCGCTACCGCGAGGACAACAACACCTGGGTGGTGTCGAACCGGAAGGTCGGCGACTCCGGCTGGGCCGCCTTCACCAACCTGACCGGCCTCACCAACTCGTGCAAGCTCACCGACCGGCACGAGCCGGCCCGCCCGGCCACGCCGTACCAGCCCGGCAGTCCGATCGTCGCCATCCAGGAGCAGGCCGACGGGACCTCGCTCGGCGCGCTCGACTACGTGTACGCCGACGACATCGGCCGGCTGCGGCACGGCTACCAGGCCAACCCCAACGTCTTCACGTCGGTCCAGTGGTCGGCCCTGCCCAACGACGCCGGGTTCACCGGCCGCCCGGCGCTGTCGATCAACCCGCAGGGCAAGGTCCGCATGCTGGTGCACAGCACCTCCAGCGACGCCTGGTCGTTCACCCGGCAGGCCTCGCCGAGCACCTCGTGGGACGCCGGCACGAGCCTCGGCGGCGCGCTGAGGTCGCGGCCCACCGTGGTCCGGCTGAGCGACACCAACCCGGTCGCGTTCGGCCTCGACGCCGACGGTGGGCTCTGGTCCCGCCGGTACAGCGGCACCGAGGGTGACGTCGACCTGTTCCCGTGGCGCAAGGTGAACGGCGCCGGCCTGACCGGCGAGCTGACCGCCATCCCCGGCGCCGACCGCAAGGTCACCCTGTTCGCGCTGGACGCGGATGGCACCCCGGTGACCGCCACCTACCTCGACGGGACCGTCTCGGCCTGGACCGAGCTGGGCGGCAGCGGCTTCACCGCCACCCCGGCCGCGGTGAAGCTGCCCGGCCAGATCCTGCGGGTCTTCGCCCGGTCCGCCGACGGTCAGATCCTGACCCAGCAGCAGAGCGCGAGCGGCGGCGCCTTCCCCGGCTCGTGGAGCGCGGTGGGCGACTTCACCAGCGGCGGTCCCCCGGTCGCGGTGCTCGACTCGCAGACCAGCCGGCTGGTCGTGGTCGCGCGGGGCGCCGACAACGAGGTCTACCGGGTCTTCGAGACCGCAGCGGGCTCCGGCGCCTGGGGTGACTGGCTGCGGCTGTCCCCCGACTTCCCCGACCCGACCGTGACCGACCCGACCATCACCCCGTTCGCCGACGGCAACGGCGACTCGTACCTCATCGCCTTCCGCAACCAGAACGACGCCGCCCGCGTCTACACCCGCCAGAGCGGGTCCGGCCTGGCCGCCGGCAAGACCGCGACGCCGTCGTTCACCGCGCACACCCTGCCCGCGCCGCCCAGGTAACTCCACCGAGCACACCGAACGCCGCCCGGACACCCGTCCGGGCGGCGTTCTTCGCACTTCCGCCTCAGTCCGGTGTCAGTGCCACGTCAGATGTCGTTCGTAGCGTCGCGGCATGACCTGCATCGATCAGCTGCACGCCACACATGCGAACAGCGTCCTCCGCCACCTGCTCCGGCTCACCAACGGTGACCGGCCGACGGCCGAGGACATGCTGCAGGAGACGATGCTGCGGGCCTGGCGGAACGTCGAGAAGCTGCCGGCGCACGAGGAGGAGCAGCGGCGCTGGCTGCTGACCGTGGCCCGGCGGATCGTGATCGACTCGGCCCGCGCCCGCAACGTGCGGCCGGCCGAGCTGCCGATCTTCGACCTCGACCGGATCACGCGGGTGGAGGACACCACCGACGCGGCGCTGGCCGGGGCGGCGATCGTGGCCGCCTGGCGCCGGCTCAGCGCGGCCCACCGCGAGGTGCTGACCCTGCTCCACCTGCGGGGACGCTCGGTCGACGAGGTCGCCGAGGAACTGAGCCTGCCGATCGGCACGGTGCGGTCCCGCTCGCACTACGCCTTGCGCGCTCCGCGAGGGCATGGCGGTGGTGGACTGAAGCGCCTGCGCGCTCCGGCCCCGGATCAGCTCGGCGGTGGCCGGGTCGAACTGGTCGTAGATCGCGGCCGACCGGCGCCACGCCTCGTACGCCTCCTGCCGGGCGCCGTGCCGCAGGTGGGCCTGGCCGAGGTGGTCGAGGATGATCGCCTCGGTGTTGCGGGCCGGCGAGTCGCGGAACAGCTCGATCGCGTTCCGGTAGCAGGCGATCGCCTCCTCGACCTCGCCCAGGTGGAAGTGGGTGTAGCCCAGGCTGTCCCAGGCCGCCCCCTCGCCGTGCTTGTCGTCCAGGTCCTGGAAGATGCGCAGCGCCTGCCGGCAGGGGTTGAGCGCCCGGCGCGGCTCCCCCATCTCGGTCAGGATGTTGCCGACCGCGTTCAGCCCCATCGCCTGCCCGACCATGTCATCGATCCGGCGGTACGCCTCCAGGGCCCGCTCGCTGTAGCTCAGCGCCTCGGCCCAGTGGCCCTGCCGCTCGGCCAGGAAACCGATGTAGTTGAGGCTGCTCGCCACCCCGTTGCCGTCGCCCTGACTGGTGAAGAGCCGCAAGGACAGTTCCAGATGGGTACGCGCGGCTTCGTCGCGCCGCAGCTTGTTGAACGCCCGGCCCAGGCTGCGATGGGCGTGGGCCTGGGCCACCGGGTCGGCCAGCTCGCCCGCCGCCGCCACCGCCATCCGGGCGAACGCGGCCGCCTCGTCGAAGTGGCCCAGCCGGTCGAGGAAGAACTCAAGGCTCCAGACCAGCTGCCAGGTGTGCCGGTGATGGCCGGTCGCGGCGGCCAGCCGGAGCAGCTCGCGCAGCACCGGCTGTTCCCGGTCGAACCAGGCCAGCGCCTGCTCGCGGTCGCCGATCGCCTCGGGTGTCACGCCGGGCCCGGGCTCGGGCAGCGCGACCGGGATCAGCGTGGTGGTGTAGCGCTCGGCGGCGACGCGGGCGGTGTGCAGGTAGTGGTCGAGGACCCGCAGGCGGGCCGCGGCCCGGTCGGCCGGCGGGTCGGCCGCCTCGGCCAGCTCGCCCGCGTACGACCGCAGCAGGTCGTGCAGCACGTAACGGCCGGGCACCCGCTCGATGAGCAGGCTGGCGTTGGTCAGCTCGTCGACCAGCGCCCGGGCGTCCCGCCGGCCGGCCGCGATCGCCGGCAGCCCGATGTCGGGTGGCGGGTGCAGGGTCAGGAGGCGGAACAGCCGGGCCGCGTCCGGTGTCAGGGCGGCGTACGACCACGAGAAGACGTCGGTCCCTCCGACGGCGTCCAACGGGCCGGCGCCGGTCCGGAGCTCGGCCGCGAGGTCGGCCAGGCGGAAGGACGGGTTCATGGCCGCGCGCGCCGCCATCACGGCCAGCGCCAGGGGCAGCCGGCCGCACCGCTCGACCAGGTCCTTGACCGCCTCCGGCTCGGCCGCAACCCGGGCGTCGCCGAGCCGCCGGGACAGGATCTGCCGGGCCTCCCCCTCGGACACCTCGCCGAGCGGGACCGGGACCGCGCCGTGCGTGGTGACCAGGGCCGGCAGCCGGTGGCGGCTGGTGATCAGGACCAGGCTGCCGCCGGCGCCGGGCAGCAGCGGCCGGATCTGGCCGGCCTCCCGGGCATTGTCCAGCAGGATCAGCATGCGCCGCCGGGCCAGGTGGCTGCGGTAGAGCGCGGCCCGGGCGTCGAGCCGCACCGGGATGCGGTCGGGTGGCACGCCCAGCGCCTCGAGGAACGTGGCCAGCACCTCGCCCGGCGCGACCGGCTCGCCGGGCCCGAACCCGCGCAGGTCGGCGTAGAGCTGACCGTCCGGGTAGCGCCCGGCCAGCCGGTGGGCCAGGTGCACGGCCAGCGTGGTCTTGCCGATGCCGCCCATGCCCACGATCGCCGCCACCCGGCCGCCGTCGTCGCCGAACGCCAGCAGCCGGGCCAGCTCGTCGGCCCGGCCGGCGAACGCGGCCAGGTCGCTGGGCAGCTGGGCCGGGGTGGCCTCGGGCGGGGCGGCCGGGACGACCGGCCGGGTGAGCGCCTCGCCCAGCTCGGGCCCCGGGTCGACACCCAGCTCGTCCCGCAGCCGCCGGACCACCTCGCCGCGGACCGGCACCGCCTCGGCCTGCTGGCCGGCGCTCACCAGGGCCTGGATGAGCAGGGCCTGGAGCGGCTCGTCGAAAGGGTGCCGTTCGGCGGTGGTCCGCAGCTCGAGCAGGATCCGCTCGGCCCGGCCGGACCGCAGGGCGGCGGTCGCGTACTCCTTGACCACGGTCAGGCGCTCGCGGTCGAGCGACGTGAAGGCCGGATGGGACTGGGTCTCCAGCGGCAGGGCGGCCGCGACCGAGCCGCGCCACAGGGCCAGCGCCTCGGCGAACAGGGCCACGGCCGGCTCGGGCGCGGCCATCCGGGCCTCGTCGGCCAGCCGCCGGAACCGCAGCAGGTCGAGCGAGTCGGCGCTGACGTCCATCCGGTAGCCGCTGCCGTCGCCGAACAGCCACCGCCCGGTCTCGCGGCGCCCCAGTTCCGGTTCCAGCAGCCGCCGCAGCACCCCGACGTGCCGCTGGACGATGTTGACCGCCGTCGGCGGCTCGTCCTCACCCCAGAGCACGTCCACGATCTCGGTCAGCGGCACGGTGGCGCCGGCCTGCGCCAGCAGCAGCGTCAGGAGCACGCTGGGCTGGCCCGCGGCCACCCGCAGCTCGGCGTCGTCGCGCCAGACACGGACCGGCCCGAGCACACCGAACGCGACTCCACTCATCACGGGAAAGATATACGCGCAGGTAGGAGCCTGGTTCGGTGTGAGCCCGATATCTGACAATCAATCTTCCAGATATCTGAGGACGGCCAGGACGCGGCGGCTGTAGCCCGGCTCGGCGGTCAGGCGGAGCTTGTCGAAGATGGCGTTGACGTGCTTCTCGACGGCGCTCTGGGAGACGTGGAGCTCGGCGCCGATGCGGGCGTTGGTCAGTCCCTGGGCCATCCGGTCGAGCACGTCGCGTTCGCGGGTGGTGAGGGTGGCCAGGGGGTCGGTGTGCGAGGTACGGGCGAGCAGCTGGCGTACCACCTCGGGGTCGAAGGCGGCGCCGCGTCTCCAGCGCGGCCGCCAGCCCGCCCGCGTCCAGCGCCGCCGGGAACACCCGCCAGGACACCTCGCGCAGCTCGGCCAGCGCGTCCGCCGCCTCCTCGTGGGCCTGGCGGAGCAGCTCCGGGATCCGGTCGGGCTGGGCCCGCCGCGCCCGGCCGAGCAGCATCCCGAGCGCGACCAGCCGCTGCTGCACGCCGTCGTGCAGGTCGCGTTCGATCCGGCGGCGCTCGGCGTCGACCGCGACCACGACCTCGGCCCGGGCGGTGGACAGCTCGGCGATCCGCCGCTCGTAGGCGACCCGGTCGCTCGGCGTCAGGAACCGCGCGGCCAGGGCCCGGTCCATCCGGCCGACGGTCAGCAGGCCCTGGAGCCCCAGGAAGGCCAGGACCGCCGCCGCCGAGAGGATCCAGACCACGTTCAGCGGCGACGGCTCGATGCCGTCCACCGTCCGCCCGGTGAACCAGCCGGCGACCAGCAGGACGGTGGCGACCGCACCCCACGTGTAGAGCAGTGTGAGCAGGCCGCCGAGCAGGCCCACCGGCAGCCGCAGGGCGAGGTAGGCGGCCGCCCGGCCCGGTTCGGCGTCGCCCTCGATCAGGCCGCCGCCGAGCATCCGGGTGACCCGCTCGCGGTCGAAGGTGGCCAGGGACCGTGCTCCGGCGCGTACCCATCGACGCCCGGGCGGCACCGCCCACAGCAACCCCGCGCCGAGGAAGAAGGCCAGCCCGACCAGGGCGGTGGCCGCGCCGGCCAGCACCCCGAGGATCTCCCGCGCCCATCTCACCGGACCAGTGTCCCGATCCGGCGCACCACGAACCAGGCCACCGCGGCCAGGACCACCACGATCACCACCTTCTGGAGTACGCCGGCATAGCGCTCGACCAGCTCCCAGTTCTCCCCGAGCAGGTAGCCGGCCAGCACGAACACGGTGTTCCAGAGGGCGCTGCCGGCCGTGGTGTAGAGCAGGAACCGGCGCATCGGCATGCGCTCGACCCCGGCCGGCAGCGAGATCACGCTCCGGAAGATCGGGACCATCCGGCCCAGGAACACCGCCTTGCCTCCGTGCCGGGCGAACCAGGCCTCGGTGCGGTCGATGTCGCCCAGGCTGATCAGCGGAAGGCGGGCGGCGACCGCGCGGACCCGATCGCGGCCGAACCCGGCGCCCAGCCCGTAGAGGACCAGCGCGCCGGCCACCGAGCCCAGGGTGGTCCAGAAGAGCGCGCCGGCCAGGCTCAGCTCGCCCCGGCTGGCGGCGAACCCGGCCAGCGGCAGGATCACCTCGCTGGGCAGCGGCGGGAAGAGATTCTCGAGCGCGATGGCCAGGCCGGCGCCGGGCCCGCCGAGCGTGTTCATCAGGTTGACCGCCCAGTCGGCGATGGTGTCGTTCATGCCGGAAACGCTAGAAATCCCGGGCGCCGCGGCCCATGGGGCAGAGCACCCGATCGCCTGTGGAAACCCACAGGTCCGCGGTTGCGGGGGTCCGCGAACAGGACGATGGTGAGGGCAGGAGATCAGCGTCGATCGATCCTGGAGCGCGCCATGAAAGCACTCGCGGCCGCGGTTGTCATCGGCACCATCGTCGGGCTGGCCGGTGTTGCCCCGGCATCCGCGTCACCGTCGCTCTCGGAAACCGGGCGGCTGGGTGAACGGCGGTTCGTGGTCACCGGCGACCGGATGTACGAGATGGGCGCGGCCGACGGGACCTACCCCGGCACCGGGTGGCACATCCGGGGCGAGATGGGCGGGTTCTGGTCGCCGCCGATCAAGCTGCTCGACGGCCTCTGGTTCGGGGTGAACGGCACCTGGTTGCGCGCGAGCCGGTTCACCACCCACCCCGGGTACACGTCGATGACCTTGAACGGGCCGGGTGGCCTGGCCGTCGAGCGCGTCGACGTGGTGCCGGACGGCCGGCGCGCGGCGCTGATCGGGCTGCGGTTCCCGGCCGGCGCCGGCCCGTCGCGGCTCACCGTCGAGGCGCATTCCGAGCTGCTGACGGCGTACCCCTGGAGCTTCACCACCCCGTCCGCCGACGCGGTCAACCGGCCCGACTCGGGCGCATTCGACGGCCGGAACCTGGTCTTCCGGGACCGCTCCTACGCGGCGCTGGTGGGCAGCACCCACGCGCCCCTCGGTCACGCGCTCGGCGCCGGCATGCGCGGGCCACAGGGGGCGGTGATCTGCGGCGACCCGGCGCCGGCGGCGTGCGACGACGGGCCGTCGGGCCGGGGTACGGGCGGACGGCTGTCCTATGCGGTCGCCGCCGGGAGCACGGTGTGGTTCGCGGTGGCCGGGTCCGATCAGGGTCTCGCCGCCGCGCGCGGCGAGCTGGCCGGCGCGCTCCGCGATCCGGCGGCGGCGCTGGCCACCAAGGTGGCGGCCCGGCGTGCCGTGGCCGCGCGCAGCCGTGTCGATCTGCCCGGCGACCGGCTGCTCCAGCAGAGCGTGGAGTGGTCCAAGCAGAACCTCGCCGACTCGGTGCAGGAGTCTCGTGACCTGCGGTTGTTCGCCAGCGACGAGGGCACGTCACTGCCACCTCCGGCGGGCCGTCTCGATCGCGCCCGCTGGATCGGCGCCGGCTGGCCGGACTATCCGTGGATCTTCGCCACCGACGGCGAGTACACGGCGTTCGCGGCGGTGGCGGCCGGCCAGTTCGAGGCGGTCAAGGACCATCTGCGTACGCTCCGCGACATCAGCGAGGTGGTGAACCACCGTTCCGGCAAGGTCGTGCACGAGGTCACGCCCGACGGTCAGGTCTACTACGGCGCCAACGACGACCCGGGCAACACCGACGAGACCGTGAAGCTGCCCAGCGCGGTCGCCCTGGTCTGGCGCTGGACCGGCGACGACCGGTTCCGCGACGAGATGTACGACTTCACGGTCCGGGGCATGCGGTACGCGCTGGCGCTGGACGCCGACCGCGACGGCTGGCCCGAGGGCAGCGGCAACGTCGAACGCGAGGGCATGGGCCCGGAGAAGCTCGACGTGGCCGTCTACACCATCCGCGGCCTGCTCGACCTGGCCACCCTGGCCGCGTCCCGGTCCGACCGGGCGACCGCGGCGTGGGCGTCCTCGCAGGCGGCGGCCCGGCTCCGCCGGTTCGAGTCGTCCTGGTGGTACGGCGGTGACGCCCGCTCGTACGCGGACTCCCGGTCGGCCGGCGACGCCAAGCTGTACCAACGGTTCTGGATCGGCGCCGTCCCGATGGAGTCCGGGCTGCCGCTCGCCCCCGCGCACGCGGCTGCCGCCCTGTCGCAGCGCGAGCGCGACTGCTTCACCGGCGACTTCGGCCTCTTCCACACCGGCGCCCCCGGCTGCGACAGCGTGGAATCCGCCGTCCCGCCCGAGCGCAGCGTCTTCTCCCTGGGCAACGCCGTCATGGCCGTCGCCGAGGGCAACCACGGCCGGCTCGCCCCGCAGCGCCGCTACACCACCGCGAACGCCCGCAGCCAGCTCGACCCGGCGGTGTGGGAGATGCCCGGCGCGATGCCGGAGATCCTCCCGTCGCCCGACTTCGGCTCGAACCTGGAGAAGGACTTCCTCAGCCGCTCCAGCGTCCTGCAGGCGTGGGGCGCCTACGGCGTCCTGTGGCCGGTCATCCACCAGCACCTGGGCGTCGCCCCCGACCTGGGCCACGGCCGCCTCACCGTGGTCCCCGTGTTCGCCTCCATGGCCGGCGCCGACATCGCGGTCGGCCCCGGCCACGTCGACGTCCGGTCGACCGCCCGCGCCCACCACGTCAGCGTCACGGTCAACGCCGCGGTGCGGGCCCGCCTGACCCTGGGCGTGGTCCTCCCGCCCGGCGCGACGGTCACCTCGGCCCGCCTCGACGGCCACCGCGTTCCCACCCGCCCGGTCACCACGCCCCGAGGCACCGAACTGCACGTCGAGGCCGGCGCCGGCGGCCGGCATGTGCTCGCCGTCGACCTGCGCTGACCCTTTGCTCAGGGCGAAGGGGCTTGCGCGCACGGACCCGGAAGGGCTCGGGCCATCTCCGATGGGCCCCAGCCCGTAGCCCGCGGGAGCATACGGTCTGCACCCCGACGGACGCGGGAAGATCAAGCCCTTGAACTTGATCTTGCCGTCGAGGCGGTTTCCGGGGCGGCGGGCCGGGGCGGGCGGACGGCCAGGTAGAGGAAGGGGAGGCAGAGGAGCAGGTCGGCCAGGTGGACGATCAGGGTCTCGCGGGTGATGCGGCTCAGGGGGAAGGCCAGACCGCCCAGGATGAGGAGCACGCCGATCGCGGCCGGGGCGGTGCGGAGGCGGATCAGCATGATGCCCAGGGCGACCATCATCATCGGGAACAGCGGGCCGCACAGCCAGAACAGGGTGTTCGCGGCGAGCGGGAAGTCGGTCAGGCGGTCGACCGTGGCGGCGTGGGTGACGCCGAACATCTCCTCGTGGATGGACTGCACCGAGAAGGCCACACCGCCCGCGGCGCCGAGGACGGTCAGGGGAACGGCCGCGGCCACGAACCGGGGGGAACGCGGGCGCAGGCCGTCGTAGAGAGACAGCAGGCCGATCAGCCACAGGGCGATGCCCAGGCCGGACAACGCGCCGCTGGTGGCGCCCTGACGACCGTCCTGCCAGAAGAAGGTGGCGGCGAGATTGAGCACGGGGCCGAGAATCAGGAAAATCATGGTGCCGACGCTAGGGACGTTGCCGGCGTGGGGAATCCAGCGTTCGTGGTAGGCCGGCCAGCCCGCCGCGGTACGCGAGGACGACGAGCTGGGCCCGGTCGCGGGCGCCCAGCTTGGCCATCGCCCGGTTGGTGTGGGTCTTCGCGGTGGCCGGGCTCATGCCCAGGCGGCCGGCGATGTCCGTGGTGGACAGGCCGTCGGCGATCAGGCCCACCACCTCGCGTTCGCGGGCGGTCAGGGTGTCCAGACCGGGTGGCGGGTCGGCGCCGACCCGGGCGAACGCCGCGATCAGCCGGCGGGTCACCGCGGGCGCCAGCAGGGCGTCCCCGGCGGCGACCACCCGCACGGCGTGGCGCAACTCGTCGGGGCTGAGGTCCTTGAGCAGGAAGCCGCTGGCGCCGGCGCGGAGGGCCTCGTACACGTACTCGTCGAACTCGAACGTGGTCAGCACGATGACGCGAACGCCGGGCAGACGCTGGTCGCCGAGGATCCGGCGGGTGGCGGTCAGGCCGTCGGTGCGGGGCATCCGGATGTCCATCAGCACCACGTCGGGGCGGTGGGCGCGGGTCAGCGCGATCGCCTCGTCGCCGTCCGCCGCCTCGGCGACCACCTCGACACCGGGCGTACGTTCGAGAAGCACCCGGAAACCGGCGCGCACCAACGCCTCGTCCTCGGCCAGCAGCACCCGCACGCTCATGCCGGCAGCCACCCGCGCACCTCGAAACCGCCGTGACCGGCCCGCCCGGCCCGCACCCAGCCGCCCAGGCCGGTGGCGCGCTCGGTCATGCCGCGCAGGCCGTTGCCGGGTGGCCCGCCACCGCCGGTCCCGTCGTCCCGGACCGCGAGCGACACCCCGTCGGCCGCGTAGCCGACGCGGATCTCGATGGTCGACGCTCCGGCGTGCCGCACCGCGTTGGCCACCGCCTCCTGCACGATCCGGTACGCCGTGGCCTCGACCGCCCGGGGCAGCGTCCGCCGGTCGCCCTCCTCGACCAGGGTCGCACCGGTGGCCGAGGCCAGCGACGGCAGCCGTTCCAGCGTCGGCGCCGGCTCGACGCCACGGACGCCGTCGCGCAGGACGCCGACCGCCGCCCGCAGCTCCGTCATCGCTTCGCGGGCTGCCCCGCGTACCGAAGCCAGCGCCTTCCGCACCTGATCGGGGTCGTCGTCGAGCGCGTCGGCGGCCACAGCGGCCTGCACCGACACCACGGCCAGGGTGTGTGCGCTCAGGTCGTGGAGCTCGCGGGCGATGC
Source organism: Actinoplanes sp. NPDC051470 (assembly GCF_040682035.1). Lineage (NCBI taxonomy): Bacteria > Bacillati > Actinomycetota > Actinomycetes > Micromonosporales > Micromonosporaceae > Actinoplanes > Actinoplanes sp. NPDC051470. The sequence goes on along the minus strand of NZ_JBFBAA010000002.1, from coordinate 275,202 downwards.
GGATGCGTTCCTCGGTCACGCGCTGCTCGGCGACCCGGTCACGCTCGGCGGCGAGCAGCCGCACCCGCTCGCGGCGCGCCCGGACCGCCTCGCCGAGCAGCAGCGCCGCCACGAACATGCCGGTCGAGCCGTCCAGCGCCGCGTCCAGCGGACCCAGGCCGGCCACGATCATCCGGCTCTGCGCGTCGATCACGATCAGCACCCCGGCCACGAGGAGCCCGAGCCGCCGCCGGGGCGCGACCGCGACGGAGTAGAGCGCGATCCACACCGGCACGGCCGGCGCCCCGCCCGGATAGCGGTCGACGTGGTAGGCGAGGAAGAGGAACACCACGGCGGCCAGGACGAGCGCCGGCTGCTGCCGCCGCGCCAGCAGGGCGAGGGCCATGCCGAGGACCATCGCGTACGCCAGCAGATCGGGCGCCCGGTCGGCCGGCTGGACCGGCGCGGCGGCCACCCGGGCGGCGGCCCCGGCGAACGCGAGGGCGGCTATCCCGAGGTCGCTCACGCAGGCCCGCATGGCGTCACGGTACGCATCCGCCGCGGCGCCCGCGTACCGCGAACGTGGTACCGCACTATGGTCGACTGATGAGCGCGCTGTCCCACCTCGAGTGCGGCCGTTGCGGCGAGAAGTACGACGCCGACGTCCCGCAGAACCTGTGCTCGTGCGGCCGGCCGCTGCTCGCCCGGTACGACCTGGACCACGTCGCGGTGACGCCGGCCGAGATCAAGGGGCGGGCACCCGATCTGTGGCGTTATCGGGAGCTGTTGCCGGTCCGCGAGGCGCGGCACGTGGTGACGCTGGGCGAGGGCATGTCGCCGCTGGTGCCGATCCCGCGCACCGGGGCGCGGCTCGGCCTGTCGCGGCTGCTGGTCAAGGACGAGGGGCTGCTGCCCACCGGCAGTTTCAAGGCCCGTGGCGCGGCGGTCGGTGTGTCCCGGGCCCATGAGCTGGGCATCGAGCGGATCACCATGCCGACCAACGGCAACGCGGGCGCCGCCTGGGCGACCTACGCGGCCCGGGCCGGCATGCGGGCGCTGGTGGTGGCGCCCGCGCGGGCGCCGGCGTTCACCCGGGCCGAGGCGGTGCTGGCGGGCGCCCGGGTGCACGTGGTCGACGGGCTGATCGCCGACGCGGGACGGCTGGCCGCCCAGGCGATCGACCGCGGGTGGTTCAACACGGCGACGTTGAAGGAGCCGTACCGGGTCGAGGGCAAGAAGACCATGGGCCTGGAGATCGTCGAGCAGCTCGGCTGGCGGATGCCCGACGTGATCGTCTACCCGACCGGCGGCGGGGTCGGCCTGATCGGCATCCGCAAGGCGCTGGACGAGCTCCTGGCCCTGGGGTGGATCAGCGGCCCGCTCCCCCGCCTGGTCGCGGTGCAGTCGACGGGCTGCGCGCCGATCGTCCGGGCCTTCGAGGCCGGCGCGGCGACCGCCGACCCGTGGCCGGCCGGCCAGGCCCGGACCCACGCGTTCGGCATCAACGTGGCCGGCACGCTGGGCGACTTCCTGGTGCTCGACGCGATCCGCGACTCCGGCGGCACCGCGGTGGCCGTGCCCGACAAGGCGATCGTGGCGGCCCAGGCCGCGTGCGCGGCGGCCGACGGGATGCTGATGTGCCCCGAGGGCGCGGCCACCGTCGCGGCCGCGGAACACCTGCGCGGCACCGGCTGGCTCACCGGCGACGAGGAGGTGGTCCTGCTCAACACCGGCGCCGCCGCCAACTCCGCCGACACGCTCGCCCTGCCGTCGCCGGAACTGCTCGCCCCGGACGCCGTCCTTCCCGATTGAATTCACTCCGTCGGGAATACGTCAGAGACAAATCGATCAAGAATTGCGCGCGTATCCTCCTCACCGCAATAGGAGGCGAGCGGCATGGCGACATTCACGGCAAGTGACGTGGTTCATCCGGTCGACGAGGCCGCGCGGCGCAATCTCGAATCCATGAATGGCTTGCAGGGCGCGGTCAAGGCATATCACAAGGCGTACAGCGAACGCCTGGTCCGCAGCTCCCAGCTGGCCGAGAATCTGCGCCTGGGACCGCGCCAGATACCTGAGGTCTACCGATTGCTGCCGCCGATCTGCGAGGCCTTCGGCATCGAGGAGCCGGAACTGTTCCTGACGATGGGCCCGGTGAACGCCTTCACGATCGGGCACACCCGGACCTCGATCACGATCTACAGCCAGTTGCTCGATCATCTCTCCCTCGACGAGGTCGAGGCGGTGCTGGCCCACGAATGCGGCCACATCCTGTGCGAGCACATGCTCTACCACTCGATGGCCCAGGTGATCGAGCTGGCGGTGAGCCTCGGCGGCTCGGCCGGCATCCCGTTCGCCTCGGCCCTGCTGAAGGTCGTGGCCGGGCCGTTGCGGATCTCGCTCAGCAACTGGAGCCGCAAGAGCGAGCTGTCGGCCGACCGGGCCGCGGCCGCCTACATGGGTGACCCCGACCCGATCCGCCGCGTCATGTTCCGCTTCGCCGGCCTGCGGCACGACTCGCCCTACACCCACGACGCCGGCCAGTTCAGCGCCCAGGCCCTGGAGTACGAGGCGCTGCGCGAGTCGCGCTGGGACCGCTTCCTGCAGTGGCAGGTCGGGCAGGCGTCGACCCACCCGCTGCTCGCGGTCCGGGTCCGTGAGATCGAGGGCTGGGCGACGACGCCGCGGTTCGAGAAGCTGGCCGAGCTGGCCGGCTACGTGCGCACCGCGCCCCGGTGCGGGATGTGTGGCCACCGGATCCAGGAACAGTGGCGGCACTGCCAGGTCTGTGGTGGCGCCCTGGCCGTCGCCGCGATGCCGGCGGGGTGAGGCGGCGATGGGGGTCTTCAAGAGCGAGCGCCGGTTCTGGACGGACGTCACCGACCTGCGCCCGGTCGTCGACCGGACGGCCGAACACTTCCGGGGCAAGGGTTACACGGTCGCCTCGGCCGAGACCGGCGCCGGGGCGTGGGACGTCGACATCACCCGGACCGGGGTGTTCCGTACGGTCTCCGGGATGCGGACCGCACTCAAGGTACGCCTGGAGCCCGAACCGGGCAGCGTCCTGGCCCGGGCCGGGGTCGGCATCCTGGGCCAGCAGGCGCTGCCCACGGTGGTGTCGATGCTGATCTTCTGGCCGATCCTGGTCACCCAGATCTGGGGCGCGATCCGCTCGGCCAAGGTCGACGACGAGGCGCTCGCGGTGATTGAGAAGGCGCTGTCCGGGGCGCCGGCGCCGGCCCCTTCGATCTGCCCGCACTGCGACGCCCCACACGGCGGCGGCCGGTTCTGCACCGAGTGCGGCGGCGCCCTGGTCACCGGCTGACCGGGACCCTCCCGAGGTCGCCGAGCAGGGTGGCCAGCGCCCCGGCGGCCGGACCGGCGTACTGCGCGATGCCGTCGCCCAGGTCGACGTGGGTCGGCCCGACGCCCGGCGTCATCACGGCCGAGAACCGGCGGGCCGGCAGCCCGGGGTACGCCATGGCCGCCGTCACGCCGCGCTCCGCGGTCAGCCAGTACACCGCGAGGTCGGTGAACAGGACCGCGGCGGCGCCGGGCAGCTGCACCACGGCCATCGTGCTCTCCCGGTCGGAGACGCCGCCCAGCTTGCGGACCCTGCGTTCGGTCCGGCTCCGGCCCGCGGGTTCGATCACCATGCCGGGTACGGCGTCAGCGTGGTCCCGGAGAACGTCGAGCACCGTCCGCCGGGCCGGTGGCGGCCCGGGCACCCGGGCCAGGTTCGGCCCGCCCTGGCCGTCGGCCCTCCACTGCGGACGGATGTGACCGTCCGCCTCCATCGCGCGGTTCACGAACTGGTAGAGGTCGACCACGTTGATGAACGCGGTGCCGGGCGGGGCGGCCTCGCCGCGCATGCCGCGGACCAGATAGTCGGTGAACGGGCTCATCCCGCCCGGCTCGGCCGCGTCCGGGGCCCGCTGTTTCGCGCTGCTGGCGGCCAGCACGAACCGGCCCTTGCCGCCCAGCTCGGTGGTGAGGTCGCCGCCCTTGAAGGCGCCGGCGTGGCAGCAGTCCAGCAGCACGATGGTCGCCGCGGCGGCGGTGCGCGCGATCAGCTGGCTGATCTCCTCGGTGCCCAGCGCCCCGGCCACCCGGCCGAGGACCGACCCGCGCCCGGCCAGCCGCAGCGATCCCCATCGGTCGGTGAATCCGTGACCGCTGTAGTAGAGCAGGACGACGTCCTTGCTGCCGGCGTCGCCCAGCAGCCGTTCCATGGCGCCGCAGATCTCGTGGGCCTGCCGGTCGGTGACCGTGGTGACGTCCTCCGGCCGGAAGAGGCCGGCCGGCTCGGCGGTCAGCGTCCGGCGCACCTGCTCGACGTCGTGCCGGGGGCCGTTCAGGTCGGTCAGGTTGGCGTCCTCGGGGAAGTGCCAGTTGGCGGCCAGCACGGCCCGGTACCGGTAGTCGGTCATTCCTGCTTCTCCAGGCGCGCCATCGCGAACTTGACCAGCCGGTCGTACTCGGCGCTGTCGATGCCGTGGCCGCTGAGCACGAAGCTCTCGGCGCGGCCGTCGACGGTGTAGCTGATCTCGACCCGGCGGGTCCGGTCCCGGGCGATCCAGGCCCGCAGGCATTCGAAGGCGCCGTTGAACGCGCCCGCCCCGGCCAGCGCGATCAGCACCGTCTCGACCACGCCCTTCTCGCCCGCGCCGGGGGTGGCGTCCCGCCGGACGCCGCCGACCTCGCGATGCAGCTCGTCGAAGAGCTCCTGTTCCTGGTCGGCCCAGGCGTCGCTCTCCGGGTCGTACCTGTCGGTGCCGGGCTTGATGGTGAGCGTGATGGTCATCGTCTCTTCCTCAGTCGTCGACCCGCCGGAACGCGCGGGTGAGGTGTACGAGCAGCTCCGGCATGGTGAGCCAGGCCTTCTGCAGTGAGCCGCCCGGACGGAGCAACCGGGCCGACGTCACCCGGTCGTCGCGGAAGTCGCACGAGAGCCGGCCGATACCGCCGAGGATCATGTTGAATCGCCCGCCCACGGAGTGCGCCACGCGCTGCGCGGAGTCGCTGACCCGGCCGAGGACCCGGCCGATCTCCACCTCGACGCCGCCCGCCCGGTCGTAGAGGTGGAACTCCCGGGCGGCCACCGAGGCGGCCGCCCGGCGTTCGCCGGCCTGCTCGGTCAGCCAGCCGATCAGGTCGGCGCCGTCGAAGTCGAGCTCGCCCTTCCACACCGTGCCGCCGAACCCGAGCACCACCTCGAACGGCTCATCGGTCAGAACAGCCGGCGTGCTATCCACCAGAGCACCCAGATCAAGGCCCCGGCGGCCATCACCAGGCCCCCGATCACGAGAGTGACCCGACGGCCCGGCGCCGGTCCTGGGCCCGGCCCCGGGCCGGGGCCGGCTTTTCCCAGCTCGGTCACCCGGTCCACGGTGCCGTCGACGAGCAGGATGGCCACGTCGTCCGGCACCGCCGCGTTCGCCGCCTCCGCGCCTTTCAGGGTGGAGAGCAGGTGGGTCGTGAAGGCGTACCCGTCGCCGCCGGCGGCCAGCCGCTCCACCCGGCGCCGGAAGGTGTCGAGCGCGTCCGGCTTCTCCCACGGCCCGGCCCACGAGCGCGGGCCGTCGTCCCCGTCCGCCGGGGCCGGCGTCCCGGGCAGCTCCCGCAGCGCCGCGCCGACCAGCTCGGGCACGTCGGCCCGGGCGGCGCCGCCGAGGATCTCGTCGACCACCGTGCCGCCGAACGACTTGTCCAGCAGCTCGCCGAACCGGGCCCGGCCGGCGTCGGTCAGGCCGGCGGTGAGCAGTTTCCGGGCCACGTCGAGGTCGGCGGCGACGTCCTCGACCACCACGGTGTAGCGCACCTCGGTGCCGATGACGTCGCGCCGGGCCGACGGCACGCCGGAGAGCAGGAAGCAGAGCCGGCCGTCGCGCCCGGCGACGATCAGCTCCGCCTCCTCCATCAGGACCTGGTCGGCCACCGGGGCCCACCAGCGGTCGGCCGGCTCGTCGCCGATGAACTGGTAGTCGTTGGCCCGGGCCGTTCCCCGGGTCATCAGATAGGTCTTCACGGCGTCACCATTCCTCGACCCGGCGGTCGTACGGGGTGGTCGCCAGCTTCTCGACGGCCTCCTGGAGCTGGAGCCGGCGGCGCTCCCCGGCGGCGATCTGCGCCTGGTTGGCCGCGCGGGCCAGCCGGTTCCGCCGGGCCTCGCCGCCCAGGTAGAACGTCAGCGCGCGACGGAAGCCCTTGGCCTCCACCTTGCGGGCCAGGAGCTGCTGGTAGGCGCCCTGGTACTCGTCGATCTCCTGCTTCTGCACCGTGTCCCAGCCGGACATCACGCAGCGGCACAGCTCCTGCATGATGGTGGCGGCCGCCTTCACCGCGATGCGCGGCGGGTTTCCCCGGAACCGGTAGTGCGCCTCGAAGTCCAGATGGTCGAGCACCGGGTTGGCCGGCCAGTGCGCCTCCATCAGCTCGACGCAGCCGTACGTGTCGATCGGCGCGTAGAGGACCCGGACGTCGCGGTCCTGCGCCTCGGCGGCGACGATCTCGAGCAGCGTGCCGTACTTCTCGCGGACCTTCTGCTTGAGCCGGTCGGCGTCCCGGCCGTGACCGCCGTTGTCGCCGAAGTACTTCTCACACTTGATCGGCGCCAGCACCAGCACCGCGGGCTCGTCCCGGTACTCCTCCATGTTCCGGGTCATCGCCCACTTCCGGGCCACCGCCTCGACATCCTCGAAGGCCAGCAGGTCGGGCACCGCGCGCCGCTGGGGCGGGGTGACCGCCTCCATCAGCACCGCCGAGTCGATCGGCACCAGCAGCATCACGCTCTCGCGGATGTGCGCCTCGCACCTGGCCCAGTCGGTCGCCGCGCGCGAGCTGGACTCCCGGACCGCCGGATCGAGCCAGCCGCCGGGGAAGTCGAGGATGCTGAACGGGATGTCGATGGTGTCGTCGCCGGCCGACTGGAGCATCAGCGTGTACTCGGACTTCTCCTGGGTGCCCTTGAGCGCGGCCGCGTTGAACTCGCCGGCCTCCAGGGCGCCGCGGAGCTGGCGACGGTTGGCGCGCACCCGGTTCGCGGTCTTCTCGTCCGGGGTGATCGCCACCGGGCTGCCGGCGAGCAGCCGCTCGGTCTCGGCGAGGATGGCCGTCAGCAGCGTGGTCTTGCCGACCCGGCTGGGACCGACGACCGCCGCCTTGAAGGACGGATTCATCTGGTGTTCCTCTCCTGCCTGACGGCGGTGGTGTCCAGGGCGGCGACCAGGTCGCGCAGCACGCTGCGCAGGTGTTGCACCCGGGCGGTGGCCAGCGCGGGTCCCTCCGGGCGGCCGGGCCACAGCTCGTCGCGGAAGGCCTCGGCCATCCGGCGGAACTCGGCCTCGGAGCCGGCCGACCGGATGAACGCGTCCTCGAACTGCTCGGCGTAGGCCAGCAGCACCTGCGCGGCGATGGCCGGTTCCTCGGCGAGGATCCCACCGGCCTCGTGGGCCGCCTGCCGGACCAGGTGCGACAGCCGGGTGAACAGCTCGCCCGCCCCGTCCGGCGTACGCGGGACGGTCAGCAGGGCCGCCATCTGCACCGGGTCCTGGCCGTCGGGCTCGGGCCGCAGACCGTTGAGCACGGTACGCATCCGCGGCAGCACCCGGGTGCGGTAGTCGAGCCGCAGGTCGAGCACGAACTCCAGCGAGCCGGCCAGTTCCGGGCAGGGCTCGGGCGCCTCCTGGAGCCGGACGGCCAGGTCGCGCAGCGCGTCGCCCGGCGGGGCGCCCTCGGCGACCGGCGCCAGCCGGGGGCCGAGCGCGGCCACCAGCCCGGCCCAGAACTCGTCGCGGCGCTCGTTGAGCAGCTCGTCGATCGTGCTGAGCCGCCGGGCCACCTCGTTGCGGATGTCGTTGAGCTCCCGGGTGGCGAAGGCCAGCGAGGCGTCGTCGACCAGCATCTGGTTCAGCGCCCGCGTCCGCCACCCGTCGACACCGTCGTGGAAGCCCTCGACCGCCCACTCCCGGACACTGTTCTGCAGGCTCTCCACGCGGCGGAAGAACTCGTCGTCCTCGTAGTTCTCGGCCGCCCGGCCCCGCAGCTGAGCGACCCAGGCCTGGATCGACACGGCCAGCTCGGCGCGCAGCTGCTTCGCCCGCTGGAGCAGCTGCTCCACCGCGTTCGGCGTCATCACCGACCGCAGCGCGCCCTGCAGCGCCTTGGCCTCGGCGAGCAACTGGCCGCGCAGCGCCGAGCTCAGCTCCACGGCGTGGTCGACGGCCATGCGGTCCATCCGGGGCAGCGCCTCGGCCAGGTGGCCGAGCACCGGCACGAGCACCTTCTCGCGGACCGCACCGGGATCGGCGGCGTCGGCGACGATGGTCCGGTACGCCGATCCGCCGCCGCCCTCGTTGACCCGCTTGCTGATGTCGGTCAGCAGCGCCTCCACGTTGCCCGGCGGGCAGCCGCCCTCGTTGACCAGGATGGCCACGAAGTCCTGCACGGTCACCGCGCCGGCGGCGCGGATGATCAGCCCCAGGCCGGCCGCGTCCTCGGCGAACCAGGCCGCGTTCGTCTCGGACGGCCGCTTGACGATCAGCACGAAGTCGACGTCGTTCTTCAGGCCGCTCAGGTGGTGTTGCTCGGCGCCGGCGGTCAGCTCGCCCAGCCCCGGCATGTCGCGCAGTTCGAGGTCGTTCACCTCGTCCACCGGGAACCGGCAGAGGATCCGCGCGTCGCGCACGGCCAGGTAGCGGCGGTCCGGCCGGCTGTCGCCGGGCGGCGGGTAGGCCACCCAGCCGCGCAGGTCCTCGAGTTCCACCCGGTGCGTGTCGCCGGTCAGCCAGCCCCGGAAGGACTCCACCGACTCCTGCATCTCGCGCAGCCGGACCAGCATCGGGCCGGCCTTCGGGCGGCTGTCCGGATCGACGCCGAGCTCGGCGCTGGTGGCGGGATAGCGCTGAACGGCGAACTCCTGGATGGTGCGCGGCGGCGACGGCAGCTTCAGCTCCTCGTGGTAGCCGCTCAGCACCTCCTCGCAGAACGAGCTCTCCGAGTGCATGGTCAGCACGGCCTCGCGCTGGGCGAACGAGTGCGAGATGCGGCTCCGCACGGCGGTCACCGGCAGGCCCGCGCCGGCCGGGATCTGCTCGTCGGTCAGGCCGGTCATCGACTGGAGCAGGGTGCTCTTGCCGTTGCGGGCGCGGCCGCTGACCCCGATGTTCAGCGTCTGCCGGCTGACCCGGGCCCGCACCGCGGCCAGCGCGGCGAGCACCTCGGCGACCCGGCGCCCGGAGGCGGGCAGATCGATCTCGTCGAGACCGGCCGGCGTGCTGTCCGGACCGTCGCGGACCGCGGCCAGCGCCCCGCCCAGGTCACCGAGCCGATCGCGGACCCGCTCCCAGGCCGCGATCTCGCGATCGACACCGGGCAGCAGCCGGCGGCGATCGGCCAGGACGGCGGAAATGCGGTCGTTGATGTCATTCATGGCGCCATCCTCGGTTCGAATCGCAGCCATGGTATCGGCGAAGAAAAGATCAACCGGTTCCTGCGGACGGTCAATTACCTGACCATTCGAAATTGATCCGTACGCGCCCGGGAAAACTCAGATGAATGAATCGCCGACAATTCACCGTGCAATTTGCACCGGGACGGGGGTAAAACTGGAGGGATGGGTCCCCTGAATGGAGTACGCGTGGTCGAGCTGGCCGGTTTGGCGCCCGGGCCGTTCGGCTGTATGGTGCTGGCCGATCTGGGCGCGGACGTCGTCCTGGTCGATCGCCCCGGAACGACACAACCGGCGCTGCTGCGCCGCGGCCGCCGGGTCGTCACGCTCGATCTCAAGACGCCGGCCGGCATCGACGGGCTGCTCAGCCTGGCCGACCACGCCGACGTGCTGGTCGAGGGCTACCGGCCGGGGGTCGCCGAGCGGCTCGGCTGCGGCCCCGACGTCTGCCGGCGGCGCAACCCCAGGCTGGTGTACGCGCGGCTGACCGGCTGGGGGCAGGACGGTCCGCTGGCGGCGCGCGCCGGGCACGACATCGACTACCTCGCGCTGGCCGGCGCCCTGGCCCCGCTCCAGCCTGAAGGGGAACGGCCGCACGCCCCGCTCAACCTGCTCGCCGACTTCGCCGGCGGCGGGATGGTGCTGGCCGTGGGGGTGCTCGCCGCCCTGCTGGAACGCGGACGGTCGGGCGCCGGGCAGGTGATCGACGCGGCCATGGTGGACGGGTCGGCGCTGCTCACCACGTTCGTGCACGAGTTCCCCGCCGCCGGCCTGCTCGACGGGACGGCGCCGTTCTACGACACGTACGCCACGGCCGGCGGCGGGTTCATGGCCGTCGGGGCGCTGGAGCCGCCGTTCTACGCGGAACTGCTCGCCGGGCTGGGCCTCGACGGCGACGACGATCTGCCCGCGCAGCATGATCCGGGGGGCTGGCCGATGTTGCGACAGCGGATCGCGGCGCGGTTCGCGGAGCGTACCCGGGACGAATGGTCCTTGATCTTCGCCGGCCGCGACGCCTGCGTGACGCCGGTCCTGTCGCCGGCCGAAGCGCCCGCGCACCCGCACAACCGGGCGCGCGGAACATTCGTCGAGGTCGGCGGCGAGGTGCGGCCGGCGCCCGCCCCGCGCTTCAGCCGCACTCCCGCCGCGTCACCTCAGCCACCCGTCGTGGCCGACCTCGACGATGTGATCGCGGGCTGGGAGGCCTAGCGAATCGGCTCGTCGGCCGGCGGCTCCCAGTCGCCGGTGGTCGCGTCGCCCGGGGTCGGGTTGGCGACGCCGGGGCCGGTGCGGGGACGCCGCGGGAAGCTGTTCGGGCCCGCCGTCCCGCCGGTCGTGGTGGCCACGCCGGGCGTCTCGTGCGGCCCGCCGTCGCGGAGCTGCTCGGTGTCGGTGCCGGCGGCCAGCGTGCTGGACAGGCCGGGGTCGTCGTCGCCCTTCTCCGGCCGATAGGTGCTCGGCTCGTCGAACGCGCCCGCGCCGTACTCCCCGCGCCCGATCTCCTGCTCCGCCTTGCGCTGCTCGTCAGTCATGCCACCCGAAATGCCCCCGCCGCCACCGGTCAAACGCGTTAGAAAACCCACCCGGCGGGTACGCCTGCCGCGTGGCCGATACCGCGATCTTCGACGTCGACGGCACCCTCATCGACACCAACTACCACCACGCCATCGCCTGGTACCGGGCGTTCCGGCGGTTCGACATCACCCGCCCCCTATGGCGCATCCACCGCGCCATCGGCATGGGCGGTGACCAGCTCATCCCCGCCGTGGCCGGCCAGGCCGCGCGGGACCGGCACGGCGACGCCCTCGAGGACGCCTGGAAGACCGAGTTCGACAAGATGATCGACGAGGTACGCCCGTTCGACGGCGCGCGAGACCTGCTGGCCGAGGTCAAGTCCCGTGGCTTCCGCGTCGTGCTCGCCTCCTCCGGCAAGAAGCCGCACGTCGAGCACTACCTCGACCTGATCGACGGCCGCTCGGTCGCCGACGCCTGGACCACCTCCGAGGACGCCGACCACAGCAAGCCCGAGCCCGACCTGGTCCGGTCGGCGCTCGGCCGGGTCGACGGCGCCACCGGCGTCATGATCGGCGACTCGACCTGGGACTGCGTCGCCGCCGGCAAACTCGGCGTGCCGACCCTGGCCGTCCGCACGGGCGGCTTCTCGGTCGAGGAACTCACCGAGGCCGGCGCCGCCCGGGTCTTCGACTCCCTGATCGACCTCCGCGACGCCCTCGACGACACTCCCCTGGCCCGCCCGAGCTAGGGTGCGCCTCCCCTGGCCCAACCCCAGCTAGGGCCAATGCCGGGTAGTTAAGGGTCCAGGCTGGTCGTCAAGGCGGGTCCAGCGAGGATGTTGAGGCTGATGGTGGCCGTGTAGGTGCGGCGGTCGATATTCGGGCCGCGGGCGTTGTATTTGGAGATGGCTCGTTTGACGGTGCGGGCGTTGACGCGTAGACGCCGTTCGGGCAGTAGATCGTCCAGGACGAGGCGGCCGATCTTGCCGACCAGGTCGATGACGGTGTCGGCGATGACGCCGGTGGCGTGGACGACCTGGTCACGGGCGGCGTGCAGGGCGATGGAGAAGCTTGCTCGATCGGGGTCCACTCCTGGTTCGCTGTTGGTCGCGTCGGTCATCGCGGTGCGCAGGATCTGATAAGTGACCAACAGGGCGTGGATTTCTTGATCGACGCCGGCCGGGGTCCGGGCGCGTAGCACCCGGCCGCCGAGGATGCTGGATTTGATCTCCAGGTAGGCGGTCTCGATCTCCCATCGTTCGTGATACAGCCGCAAGATCGCGGTGGCGGGATAGGTGTCCGTGTCGAGCAGGGTGGTGATCAGCCGGTAGACGCCGGCGACCGTGCCGGTCTTGGTGGCGATGCGGATCTCGGCGTCGATGACCCGGACGCTTTGGCCGCCGAACACCGACCGGTAGGAACCATCGGGACACCGGTGCAGCACCGGCAGTTTCGGGGCGCCGCGACCGGTTTTGGCCCGGACCAGTAGATGCGCCTGACAGTCGGTCACGATCTTCAGTAGGTGTCCGGCGGCGAAGTTGCGGTCGGCCAGCAGCAGAACACCAGCGGGTAACCGGGCGAGGAGGTCCTTGGCATAGGTGGTCTCACCGGAGGTGATCGGCCCGAACACGGCGTCCATCACCGACCGGGTGCCACACGCCATGATCGTGACCAGCCGCACCATCGGATAGCTCGACCCACCGGTGCGGCCCCCGCGCTGTTTACTGAACCGGGCCAGGTTCGCCGCGCTGTCAGCGACGAACAACGTCGTGCCGTCGATCGCGCAGACCAGCAGACCCCGCCAGCGCACCGGTCCCGCCATACTCGCCGCCGGGCCCCGCAGCAGATCGAACAACGCCCGCAACGGCTGCGGGCCAAGACGTCGGCGGGCCTGGGAAAACGCGGCCTCGCTCGGATCCGCAACCGCCAGCCCTTCGAGACCAGCGACCAGACGCTGCCACACCTGCCGATACCCGAGCCCGGCGAACAAACAACCACCGAGCAGCAGATACACCACCACCCGCGAGGGCAGATCCCGAACCCGACGCTGAACACAGCAGGTCTGGGCCAGGACCGTATCGATCATCTCGAACGGCACCTGCTGAGTCAGCTCACCCAGATGACCCGGCGCGAACGGGCCGGCCGCGACCCGAACCACACGCGTAATGACAGACTGAACCAACAGCGGGACTCCCGGCGGTAAGGCATGTCTTTGGCGGACGTACCTCTCTACCGGAGTCCCGCTGCCTACCTCACCACCAACACGCCCACTTGACGAACCATCGCCGCGCTTAACTACCCGGCATTGCAGCTAGGGCGCGCCTCCCCTGGCCCAACCCCAGCTAGGGCGCGCCTCCCCTGGCCCAACCCCAGCTAGGGCGCGCCTCCCCTGGCCCGCCCGAGCTAGGGCGCGTCTTTTTCCTGGGCGGGCGGGATGCGGCGGCGGACGTCTTTCACCGTGGCCGGGCCGGGCTCCCAGGCCGCGACCCAGGCGTGCTCGCTCGGATGGGTGATGATGCCGTCCTCGACGAACGCGTAGCGGCCGGCCATGGCACGCTTGGCGACCCGCACGTCGATGTCGTCGGTGTTGTCCCACAGGGCCGCGAACAGCGCGTCGGCGCGCAGGCGGGCCTGGCGGCAGAAGGCGTCGGCCAGTTCCAGGCCCTCCGGGTGCAGGTCGCGCTCGGCCCGGGCGCGTACGCACACCGCCGACATCGCGAACAGCTCGGCCCCGATGTCCACGATGCGGCCCAGGAAGCCCTGCTTGCGCTCCATCTTGCCCTGCCAGCGGGACATCGCGTAGAACGTCGACCGGGCCTGCTTACGGGCGGCGCGCTCGACGTACCGCAGGTGGCCGGCCAGCGGGCCGAACTCGGCGTACCCGTTGGGGGCCTGACCGCGCCCCACCGCCAGCGTGGGCAGCCACTTCGCATAGAACGCCCCGGCCCGGGCCCCCGCGCGGGCCTTGCGGCCGAGGCCGGCCTCGGGGTCGATGATGTCGCCGGCCACCGACAGGTGCGCGTCCACCGCCTCGCGGGCGATGAGCAGGTGCATGATCTCGGTGGAGCCCTCGAAGATGCGGTTGATCCGCAGGTCGCGCAGGATCTGCTCGGCCTCGGCGGACCGCTCGCCGCGCGCCTCCAGCGAGTCGGCCTTCTCGAAGCCCCGGCCGCCCCGGATCTGGATCAGCTCGTCCGCCACCTGCCAGGCCATCTCGCTGGCGAACAGCTTCACCAGGGCGGCCTCGATGCGGATATCGTTGCGGTCGTCGTCGGCGATCAGGCAGCACAGGTCCAACATGGACTCCATCGCGTAGGTCGTCGCCGCGATGAACGACAACTTCTTCGCGACCGCCTCGTGCTGCCCGACCGGACGCCCCCACTGAACCCGGTCGGCCGACCACTCCCGGGCGACATTGAGCGACCACTTGCCCGCGCCCACACACATCGCCGGCAACGACAGCCGCCCCGTGTTCAGCGTGGTCAGCGCGATCTTGAGCCCCTTGCCCAGCCCGCCGATCACATTCTCCGACGGCACGAACACGTCATGAAACCGGGTGACGCTGTTCTCCAGCCCGCGCAGCCCGAGAAACTCGTTGCGCCGCTCCACCGTGATGCCCTCGGCGTCACCCTCCACCACGAACGCGGTGATCCCCTTCCCCGGCACCCGGGCCATCACCACCAGCAGCGTCGCCACGGTGCCGTTGGTCGCCCACAGCTTCACACCGTTGAGCCGGAAGCCACCCTCGACCGGCTCCGCGACGGTGCCCAGCCGGGCCGGATCGGAGCCGACATCGGGCTCGGTCAGCAGGAACGCGGACACCTCGCCGCCGGCCAGCCGGGGCAGGAACTTCTTCTTCTGCTCGGGAGTGCCGAAAATCTTGAGAGGCTGCGGTACGCCGATCGACTGATGCGCCGACAGCAACGCCCCGATCGACGGGTTGGCCGACCCGACCAGCGTCAGCGCCTTGCAGTAGTGCAGATTCGAGAGGCCGAGCCCGCCGTACTCCCGATCGATCTTCATCCCGAAGGCGCCCAGCCGCGCCAGACCGTGAAAGACCTCATCCGGGATCCGGGCGTCCCGCTCGATCTGAGCGCCGTCGATCTCGTCGCGGGCATAATCACGCAGCCGCCCCAGGAAGTCCTCGGCGTCGGGCCGCGCTTCGGCCGACGGCCAGGGGTCGATCAGGTCGAGCCGGAACCGGCCGAGAAAGAGTTCCTTGCCGAAGCTGGGCTTACGCCACTCGGCCTCGCGGGCGGCCTCCGCCACCTGCCGGGCCTGCTTCTCGGAGACGTTGGTGGTCACGGCTCTACCTCCTCGCTCGGAGGACTGCTTACTTACCCCGCCAACGTCACGCTACTCGCGAGTAGCGCCCTTGACGATCCCCGCCGCCCCATCTTTCCAACCACACCACCGCGCTCTGCCCACCGCCCACCCGAGCGCAGGCCGCGAGGCGCGGTCGCGGGTTGCGAGGCGCGGGGCGCGGGTTGCGAGGCGCGGGGCGCGGGTTGCGAGGCGCGGGGCGCGGTCGCGGGTCGCGGGTTGCGAGGCGCGGGGCGCGGTCGCGGGTCGCGGGTTGCGAGGCGCGGGCGCGTGGCGCTCCGCCCACCGCGCTCCACCCACTGCCTGCTGCCCACCACCCGCCGCTCCACACACCACGCACCGCCCACCGCCCGCCGAGCCGCGCCGGCATCACCGGCGCCTCATCACCCTCCGCGTTCCGACCGCAATCCCAACCGAAGTCCTGCCCTCGAGTTTCGGCCCGCTCTCTTGCTCGCGCGCTCCTTTGCTCTGAGCGCGTATAGGCACCAGTTCGATGGTGGCGGTATCCGGATGTTGCCCGCATCTGAGTGGTGCCTATATGCGCTCAGAGCAAAGGACCCACGGAGGGGTGAGGCGTGAGGCGGTCGCAGAGGGGGCGAGGGCACGGGACGCCAAAGCGGCCGCAGGGAGCAGGGCGGTCGAAGCGGCCGGGCGTCAGCAGAGGCAGCCGCTCCCAGGGCAAGGGCAGGGCGGTCGCAAGGCCGGGCCGCCGCAAGGGCCAGGCCACCGCGAGGGGTTTGGGCGCGGAGCGCCCGGAGGGTGACCACTCGCGCAGAATGAAGGGTGTGCGGCTCTGTTCTGGCCGGTCACGGCCTTGGAGCCGCGCGCCCGGCCTCGGCGCCGGGAGCGACGGTCAGCACCACCCACGCACGACATCAAGCTCTTGACCTTGTGGCCTGGATGACATCTAGTCTCGTGACTATAGTGGGCGTTTCGCTCGTGGTGCACGCGGTTGCGATGAAGCGCGGGATACGGGGAGCGGACACATAGGATGATCGGCACTGCCCGATTGAGTGAGATATCCGGGGGTCGCGGTGACGAAGCCTGATTGGGTGCCTGGCAACGTGGACATCACCGTCCCGCATGCGGCGCGGATCTATGACTATGCGCTTGGCGGTGATCATCACCTCGAGGTGGATCGGGAGTTCTGGGAGCGGGCCAAGAAGCTGATGCCCAGCGCGGAAGTGCTGGCTCGGGCCAACCGGGCGTTTCTCGGGCGGGCGGTCCGGTGGCTCACGAGCGCGGGAGTCACCCAGTTCCTCGACATCGGGTCCGGGATCCCGACGATCGGCAACGTGCACGAGGTGGCCCAGGAGGCCAACCCCGAGGCGAAGGTGATGTACGTCGACATCGACCCGATCGCGGTCGAGCAGAGTCGCAGCCTGCTGCGGGGCAATCCGCGGGCCCGGGTGATCGAGGGTGATCTGCGCCGGCCCGAGTCGGTCATCTACCACCCGGACGTGCTCGACCTGCTCGACTTCGCCCAGCCGCTGGCGGTGCTGACCGTCGCGGTGTGGCACTTCGTGCCGGACGCCGCCAAGCCCGCCGAGATCATCGCGAAGATCGGTGACGCGCTGGTCAAGGACAGCTACCTGGTGCTGTCGCATCTGGGACACGATCCGACGCCGGCGGGGCAGGAGGAGCAGGCGCGGGTGGTGAAGCTGTACGAGAACACGCCCACCCCGGCGACGATCCGGTCGGCCGAGGAGGTCGCGGCGATGATCGGGCCGGGGTTCGAGATCCTCGAGCCGGGCGTGACGGCGGTGTCCGACTGGTTCGCGGATCCGGAGGACGCCGACGATCCGCGGACGCCGACGGGGCTGGGCGCGGTGGCACGAAAGCGCTGACCGGCCCCGGGCCCTGTCACCCACTCGGGGTGACATGACCTGCCGCAATTTACTGATGGTGCCCAAACGGTCACCCGCCGGGGCGCGGCGGGGGCCGCGAAGGCGCACGTCGGCCGCTGGCTGCCGGGGCGATGAACGCCGATCCGGGCGTCCGGGGCTGCGGTGGCGTCCTCCTATCCATCATGGTCGGATGTCCTCGCCCCCTCGGCCCGTGAGGCGGCCGACCGAAGGGACCGCCGCCATGGCCGACCGCGATGCCACATCATTGCCGTCGGCCGACGTCTCGGAGACCGCCCGCCGGTGGACGGCCGCGGTCGCCGCCGTGGGGTTCCTGCCCGCGGGCCGCGCGCGCACCCGGGCCGACCTCGAACGTCTGCTGCACGAGGTGCTGGCGATTCTGCGGGCGGCGGACCCCGATCCGGCGGCGGGGCACGCGGTCGGGGTGCGGCTGGTCGAGCTGCGGATGGGGTCGCCGGCGGCGATCGGCGCCACGGTCACGTTGCTCGCGGAGTGGCTGCCCCGGCTGGTCCCGGAAGCGGCCCGGGACGGTATCCCGGGCGTGCTGGGTCAGCTCGCCGCGGGCGCCAGCAGCGCGCAACGCACGGCCGCGGTCCGCGCCGCCGAGACGCTGAACGGGGCCGAGAAGCTGCACTGGCGGAAGGTCTTCGCCGAGCAGCAGGAGCGCCTGCGCCACCAGCAGCTGCACGATCCGTACTCGCACCTGCCGAACCGCGCCTTCCTGCACGCCCACCTCGCCGAGCGGATCGCCGCGGCCGGCGCCTCGGGGCGGCTCGGGGTGTGCCTGCTCAGCATCGGCGACTTCGGCCGGCTGTCCGACGCGCACGGTGACGCCCTCGACGACCTGCTGGCGGGCATCGGGGCGCGGCTGGACCGGCTCGCGGCCGAACACGGTCACTTCGCGGCGCATCTGGGCGACGACCTGTTCGCCGTCGTCACCGCCACCGGGTCGCTGGACGATCTGGTCAAGGCGGCCGACCAGGCGCGGCGTGCGGTCACCGGCCCCCTCCCGATCGTCGACGGGCTGTTCGAGGGGGCGGCGGCCGGCACCGACCCGCGCCGGTGGATCCGGAACGCCCGCCACGCCCTGGGCTGGGCGCGGCAGGACGGGACCGAGCGGGCCGTCTTCGACCCGGACCGGGCCGCCGCCGACCTCCGCCGCCGGAACACCGCCGCGGCCATCCCGGACGCCCTGGCCGGCGGCGAGTTCGTGTGCCACTACCAGCCGATCGTCGACCTGGGCACCGGTCGCGTGGTCGGCGCCGAGGCCCTGGCCCGGTGGCAGCGGGGCGACCGGCTGCTCGGGCCGCACGAGTTCATCGCGCCGGCCGAGCAGAACGGGACGATCCACCGCCTCGGCGCCGCCGTCCTGGAGCAGGCCTGCCGGCAGGCGGTCGCGTGGCGGGCGGCCGGCGCGCCGCTGCTGATGAGCGTCAACGTCTCGCCGCACCAGCTGGCCGATCCGGGTCTGACCGCGACCATCGCGGGCGTCCTCCGGTCGACCGGTCTGCCCGCCGACAGCCTGCAGCTGGAGATCACCGAGAGCGCGGCCGTCGAACGCTACGAACACGTCCTGCGGGACGTGGCCCGCCTGGGTGTCGGCATCGCCCTCGACGACTTCGGCACCGGGTTCGCCAACGTCGGCGCCCTCACCCGGCTGCCGATCACCTGCGCCAAACTCGACCGGCGATTCATCGGCGACCTCGCCTCGGGCACCCGCTCGGCGCTCGGGGTGCTGCGGCATCTGCTGGGCCTGTTCCAGCGCCTGGACCTCACC
Organism: Actinoplanes sp. NPDC051470; assembly: GCF_040682035.1. Lineage (NCBI taxonomy): Bacteria > Bacillati > Actinomycetota > Actinomycetes > Micromonosporales > Micromonosporaceae > Actinoplanes > Actinoplanes sp. NPDC051470. The sequence continues at coordinate 256,296 of NZ_JBFBAA010000002.1, read as the reverse complement.
GTGGTCGCCGAGGGCATCGAGACCGCGGCGCAGAAGGACCTGCTCAGCCACCTGGGCTACCGCCTCGGCCAGGGCTTCCACCTCGGCCGGCCCCAGGCCGCCGAGGGCTTCCTGGAGAAGAACTCCGACGACTACGAGGAGATCGCGGGATCGGCGCCGGGCGAGTGACCGATCGTCGTTGATGTCGCAATAACCCCGAACGGGCCGGGGCATTTGGAGCCCTTTGGTAGCTTGCCCCCTCGTGAGTGACGACGATGGTGCGCGGGTTGTCCGGCGGCTCCTCGACGCTGCTGACGGGCGGGTGGAAGCGGCCCGGCGGGTGCTCGGCGGCGTGGACGAGCGGGCAAGGATGACGCGGCGGCGGCTGCTCGGGGCCGGCGCCGTCGCGGCGGGAGCGTTCGCCCTGGGCGGGTCGGCCTCGGCCGCCACCCCGCCCGAGGTGCGGGCCCGCGCCACCACGAAGCCCCGGCCGTCGGCCCCGCCCCGGCGTTCCCCGGGGCCGGCCAAGCCGCGGACGCCCGCCATGCCGGTGCTCAAGAAGCCGGTCAACACGATCGCCGACTACCACCGCTCGGTCGGCGGCCCGGCCTTCCCGTCCGACGTCATCGCGCTGACCATCGACGACGGGCCACATCCGGTCTGGACGCCGAAGATCCTGGGGCTGCTGGCCAAGCACCACGTGCCCGCGACCTTCTGCATGATCGGCAACCAGGTCCTCGGCCACGAGACGGTCGCCAAGGACGTGGTCCGCGACGGCCACCACCTGGCCAACCACACCTGGAGCCACCCCACCCACCTGGGCACCAAGAGCGGCCGGGTGATGCGGCGCGAGCTGAGCCGGGCCCAGGAGAAGATCCACGACGTGACGGGCCTGGACACCACGCTGTTCCGGTCGCCCGGCGGGGACTGGTCGCCGGCCCTGCTCGGCGCGTCGGCCAAGCAGGGCCTGATCGCGCTGGACTGGAGCGACGACCCCCGCGACTGGGCCAAGCCGGGCGTCGCCCACATCCGGCGCCGGCTGATGGCCGCCAAGCCCGGCCAGATCCTGCTCTGCCACGACGGCGGCGGCGATCGCTCACAGACCTACACCGCGCTGTCCACGGTGATCCCGGCCCTCAAGGCGCGCGGCCTGCGCTTCGTCGCCCTCGACCGCAAGCCGGCTCTCTAGGCGGGACTGGGGGCCCGTCGCAGGGTCGAAGGATCAAGAGCTGGAGGTCGTAGCTGGGAGGGTGGTTCGGACCGCAGCTCCCGCCGAGGGTCGGCTCGCCTCCGGCTACGCCTCCACGCCCGTGCCCACTCACCCTCTTGCGCGATCCCACATCGTCCCGCCACCCACACAGCCCCGCCGCGACATCGGCTCTCAGAGGGAGACCTGCTGGGTGGCCTCGGCCGCGGCGGTCAGGAAGACGAGCGTGGCACCCAGAGGACGAGGGCCGCGCCGAGCAGCACGGCGAGCCACGCGAGGCGCGGGCGGGACACCGGCCCAGCCTCGCACGGCGATCAGCCGGTCAGGGCCGCCACGGCGAGATCCACGTCGGCCTCGGTGGAGTAGATGTGGAAGGACGCGCGGACGCGGCCGGCCCGCACCGCGGCCCGGACGCCGGCGGCGGTCAGGCGGTCTGCCGCGCCGGGGGCGTCGACCGTGACGATGGCGCTGGTGCCGGGCTCGCGCCCGAGCCCGGCCAGGAAGCGGTTGGCCAGGGCCACGTTGTGGTCGTGGATGTTCTGGACGCCGATCTGCTCGACGGCGGCGAGCGCGGGGGCGGCGCCGACCCAGCTGAACCAGGCCGGCGAGACGTCGAACCGGCGCGCGTCGGTGGCCAGGCGCATCTCGGGGCCGTAGTACGAGTTGTGCACGTCGGCCCCCGCGTACCAGCCCGCGGCGATCGGACGGAGCGTTTCGCGTACCGCCGGGTTCAGGTAGGCGTAGGCCGTGCCGCGCGGGTTCATCAGCCACTTGTAACCACCGACCGCCACCACGTCGGCCAGGGACGCGTCGAACGGCAGCCACCCGCACCCCTGCGAGGCGTCGACGACCACCATCGCCTCGACCGACCGGGCCGCCGCCACGATGCCCGCGTAGTCGGCGACCTCGCCGGTCGCCGACTGCACCAGTGAGAAGGCCACCACGTCGCAGCCGCGGGCGACGGTGTCGACCAGCCGGTCGACCGGCACCGTGGTCACCTCGAGCCGGTCGCCCTGCACCAGCCACGGGAAGAGGTTGGAGGTGAACTCGATGTCGGGCACCACCACCCGGGCGCCGTCCGGCAGCCCGGCGGCGACCGGCGCGAGCACCTGGGACACCTGTGAGCCGACCGTGACATCGGCCACCGGCACGCCGACGATGCGGGCGAAGGCGGCCCGGGCCGCCTCGGTCGCCGCGCCCCACCCTTCCCAGCTGATCGCGCCGGCCCGCCACTCGGCCAGCGCTTCCTGCAGCGCGTCCCAGCCGGGTTGCGGCGGGAGCCCGAAGCTCGCCGTGTTCAGATAGCCGGGCTCGGCGTTCCAGGAGATGTCCACGCGATCGAGTTTTCCATCGGGCCGCCGGGGGCGGGAGAGCCAGTCAGCGGCACTGGCTGTCGCCGGAGTCACACCGGACCCGCGGAACCGGCTGTTAATAGCCGGTTAATTCGGCACAATCAAGGCGTGCGAAGGCTCCGAATCAGCGCCCGCCTGACCGCGACCATGCTCATCCTGCTCGTGCTGCTCGGTGGCATCGGGGCGGTCGGCGTCGCGGCGATCTTCGCGCTGCGGCGGGCCACGGCGACGGTCGGCGACTACCGGGAGACGACCCGGCTGGCCGGGCAGGTCAAGTTCCGGGCCGCCGACTTCAACGGCTGGCAGACCGCGTACGCCTTCGACGCCGTACGCGGCATCAAGGACGCGACCACCGACTCGGCCACCAGCCGCAAGGCCTTCCTCACCTCGGCCGCGGCCTTCCGGGCCGAGCTCACCGACCTGGAGCAGCACGGCCGGCTCACCGAGGCCGAGCGGCGGGGCGTCACCGCCGCCCGGGCCACGTTCGAGCGGTTCATGAGCCTCGACCAGCAGATCGCCGACGGCTACCGCGCGGGCACGCCGGCGGGCCGCCAGACCGCCGGCGACCTGGTCATGGGCGACGAGATCGTGCTGTTCAACGACATCGCGCGAGAGATCGAGGCGGTCGTCGGGGCGATCGACACCGAGGCCGAGGCGGCGGTGGCCGAGGCCGAGGCGGCGGCCGGCCGCTCGGTCACGATCATCGTCGTCGCCGGGCTGACCGCGCTGCTGATCGGCGTCGCGCTGGCCGTCCTGCTGGCCCGGTCGGTGGTCCGGCCGCTCGGCGCCCTCAACCGGCGGCTGGCCGAGATCGCGGACGGCGACGGCGACCTGACCCAGCGGATCACCGACCGGGCCCGGGACGAGGTCGCGGACGCCGCCGCCGGTTTCAACCGCTTCGCCGACCGGATGCAGAAGCTGGTCGGGGACGTGGGCGCGCGGGCCGAGGAGGTCTCGGCGGCGGCCGACCAGCTGCGTACGGTCAGCGCCGACCTCGCCGACGGCGCCGAGCAGACCAGCGTCCAGGCCGGGCAGGTGAGCAGCAGCGCCGAGGAGGTCTCGGCGATCGTGTCGACGATGGCCGCGGCGGCCGAGCAGATGAACGCGTCGATCGGCGAGATCGCCCGCAGCGCCGGCCAGGCGTCCGCGACGGTGGAGAGCAGCGTCCGGGCGTCGGCCGAGGCCGGGCAGACGATCGGCCGGCTGGGCGCCGCCTCGGACGAGATCCAGTCGGTCGTGCAGCTGATCACCGCCATCGCCGCGCAGACCAACCTGCTGGCCCTGAACGCGACCATCGAGGCGGCCCGCGCCGGCGACGCCGGCAAGGGTTTCGCCGTCGTCGCGGGTGAGGTGAAGGACCTGGCCCAGCAGACCGCGTCGGCCACCGAGTCGATCGCCCGGCAGGTGGAGGCGATCCGGTCGGGCAGCGAGGCGGCGGTCCGGGCCATCGATCAGATCAGCGAGGTGGTCGGCGAGATCAACCACGCGCAGCTGACCATCGCGTCGGCCATCGAGGAGCAGACCGCCACGACCAGCGAGCTGAGCCGCAACGTGGGCGAGACCGCGGTCGGCGCCGGTGAGATCGCCGCGAGCATCGGCGGGGTGGCCGGCACCGCCCAGCGCACCACCACCGCGGCGGCCAGCACCAGCGCCACCGCCGAGACGCTGAGCCGAGCCTCGGCCGAGCTGCGGTCCCTGGTCGGCGCCTTCCGCTATCGGTAACCGGTACCGCTCAGCGGGACTCGGCATCGTGCCGGACGGGTCGCCGGCCCGACACTGACGTGATGGTGGACCGACCTGAACTACCGGAGCCGGACGCGGACGAGACCGGCCCGTACACCCATCTGGGTTTCGCCCGCGCGAAGCCGGGCCTCGAGAACGAGGTCGAGGCGCTGATCCTGGCGCTGGTGGAGCCGCTGCGCGCCGAGGAGGGCGCGATCGAGTTCCACGTGCATCGGGATCGGGCCGACCGGCGGCTGTTCGTCATCTACGAGATGTTCCGGTCCAGGAAGGACCTGGAACGGCACGTCGCCCAGCCGTACACGCAGGATTTCATCCGTGCCATGCGGCCGCTGGTCGAGGGCCCGCTGCGCCAGCAGTTCCTGCGTATGTCCAGCGAACTGCCGGGGTGATCGCATGGGTCTGGTCGTCCTCGCCCTGATCACGCTGACGCTGGCGTTCGGCCGGCGGGCGTGGGCGCGTCTGCGCGGAAAGCCCTTGCCCCGCCTCGGCGTCCGCCACCCGGACACCCGGCCACCGGCCGGTGAACAGCAGGACGGCGAGGTGCTGGTGGTCGGCGCCGGGCCCAGCGGGCTGATGACCGCGGCGCTGCTGCTGCGGCAGGGCGTGCCCGTACGCATCATCGACGCCAACGCCGGGCCCTCCACCGAGTCGCGCGCGTTCGCCGTGCAGGCCCGCACCATCGAGCTGTTCCGCTCACTGGGACTGGCCGACGAGCTGCTCACCCACGGCGTGATCGACACCGGCATCAAGTTCCACCTGAGGGGCCGGTACGCCGGCGGGCTCGACTTCGACCGGGCCCGCGCCGCGGACACCCCGTACCAGTTCATCCTGATGGCGCCGCAGAGCGAGGTCGAGCAGATCCTGCTGGCCGACCTGGCGCGGCACGGGCTGACCGTGGAGCGGAACACGCGGCTCGACTCGTTCGAACAGACCGCCACCGGCGTCCGGGCCCGGCTCAGCACGGGCGACCTGACCTGCCGCTACATCGTCGGGGCGGACGGCTCGCACAGCGTGGTCCGCAAGCAGCTCGGCCTCGGCTTCACCGGCGAGGGGTACGCCCAGCGTTTCCTGCTCGCCGACTGCCGGGTGGAGTGGCCGTTCGACCACACCAGCTTCCGCATCTTCATGAACGGCGAGCGCATCGGCCTGTTCCTGCCGCTGGACGGCGCGAACCGGTCCCGGGTGATGACCACCGACCACGGCGGCGAGGACACCCTCGAGGCGATCGAGCAGGCCTTGCGCGAGGCGATGAACGTGCCGGTGACGCTGTCCGAGCCGGTGTGGACCACCCGCTACCAGGCGCATCTGCGCCAGGCCGGCCGCTACCGGGCCGGTCGTGGCTTCCTGGTCGGCGACGCCGCGCACATCCACTCCCCCGCCGGCGGCCAAGGCATGAACACCGGCCTGCAGGACGCGGCCAACCTGGCCTGGAAGCTCGCGGCCGCCCTGCGCGGCGCCGGCGACGACCTGCTGGACAGCTACCACGACGAGCGGCACCCGGTCGGCGTCGACCTGCTCCGGTTCACCGACCGGCTCTTCCGGGTGGCCGCCGGCCTGCACGGCTGGCGGGCCCGCCTGCGCGACCGGGCCGGCCCGTTCCTGATCGGCCGGATGTCGGCGGCGCCGCTGCCGCACCGCAAGGCGTTCCGCCGGCTGTCACAGATCGGCTTGGCGTACCGGCCCGGCCCGTACGCGGTCAACGAGCTTCTCCACTCGCTGGACGGTCCGTGGGCCGGGCAGCGCGCGCCGGACGCCCGGATCCGCACCGGCCGCCAGATGTTCGACCTGCTGGCCGGCTACCGGCTGCGGGTGATCGCGTTGTCCCGCCAGCCGCTCGACGACGCGGCCGTCACCCGGCTCACCGCCGAGCTGGCCGGCCTTCCCGCACACATCGTCGCCCGCGTCGCCTGCCGCGCCGACGAGCGGGTCGAGCTGGTCGACGCGGTCCAGGTCTTCGACGCGTACGGCCTGCGGACCGGAACCGCGCAGGCGCTGTACGTCATCCGCCCGGACGGCTACGTGGCGTGGCGCTGCGACGAGCTCGACGTCGACGCCTGCCGCGCCTTCCTCGCCCGCATCCCGTCCCCGATCGACCGGGAGGTGCCCGCCTGATCGGGTTCTCCTGAGGCGGCTTGCGCGCGGGCCGCAAGATGATCTCCATGGTGATTGTCGCGCCGGTCGCGGGGCTGCTGCTCGGGTTCCTCGACTTCGTCTGGATCAAGTTCGTGCCGTTCCCGTTCGGCGGGCTCGGCAACTCGATCGCGGTGTGGGCGGTGGCGGCGTTCCTGCTGACCTGGTCGCGACGCCGGCCGATGGGCCCGTCGATCGCCGGCGCGGTGGTCATGCTGGTCGTGGCCGTGCCCGCCTACTACGTCGCGGCGGCGCTGATCCAGGGGGACGACTGGTCGAACATCTGGGCGGTCACCTCCTTCCTGTGGATGGGGCTCGGGGTGGTCGCCGGGGTCGTCTTCGGCGCGGGCGGCGTGCTGGCCCGCTCACCCGGACGGCTGCGGCTCCCGGCCCTCGGCCTGCCCGCCGCCGTGCTGGTGGCCGAGGCGATCCTGCGGCCCGGCGACCTCGCCTACGTCGTGGTGCTGGTCCTGCTGGCCCTCGGCGTCACCGTGCTGGTCGCCCCGGCCTGGCGGGACCGGGCCCTGGCCCTGGCCTGGGCGGTGCCGCTCAGCGCGGTCGGCTACCTGCTGATGATCGGCACCGCCTTCAGCCGGTGAGGGCGGCCGATCAGGCCCGGAGCTTGGCGAGGGTGAGGACCTCGCCCCGGATGCCCCACCCACCGTCGGCGACCTCGTCGACCAGCACCATGGTGTTGGCCCGGACGGCGTCCCCGAAGGTCTCGGCGTAGAGATCGGTGACCCTGGTGATGAGCTGTTCCTTCTGCGCGGCGTCGAGCAGGCCGGCGGGAACCTTCAAATTCGCGAATGGCATGGGTACGAGCCTGCCGACGGCGGCCGGGCCCGACCAGTGGCCGGCTACCCGGGGGTCGGCAACCCCTGGGTGGCCGGGCCCGCGGGCGGCACACTGAGCTGGTGAACCTCGACGAACTCGGCGGCTTCCTCCGCTCGCGGCGGGCCCGGATCAGCCCGGCCGAGGTGGGTCTGCCGGCCGGACCACGGCGGCGTGTGCCGGGCCTGCGCCGGGACGAGGTGGCCCAGCTGGCCGGGGCGTCGGTCGACTACTACATCGAGCTGGAGCGTGGCCGCGGCGCCCAGCCGTCGGCGCAGATGCTGGCCGCGCTGGCCCGGGCGCTGCGGCTGGACGCCGACGAGCGGGACCACCTCTTCCGCCTGGCCGGCCGGAGCGCGCCGGCCGGCCACGGGACGGCCGCCCACGTGGCGCCGGCCATGCTCGCGCTGCTCGACCGGCTCGGCACCACGCCGGCCCGGATCATCACCGACCTGCACGAGACGCTCGTGCAGAACCCCCTCGCGACCGCCCTGCTCGGCCCGCCCGACGCGGCGAGCTTCGTCGAGCGGTGGTTCACCGAGCCGGGCCGCCGGGCGATCTATCCGGCCGAGGACCACCCGCACCACTCCCGGGTGCTGGCCGCCGACCTGCGGGCGGCGGTGGCCCACCGCGATCACGACGCCCGGTCCACCGAGATGGTGGCCCGGCTGCGCCGGGTCAGTCGAGAGTTCGCCGCCCTGTGGGACAGCGGCGACGTCGCCGTACGCCGGGGCGAACGCAAGCGGATCACCCACCCCGAGCTGGGTGTGGTCGACATCCACTGTCAGAACCTGTTCAGCGAGGACGGCCGGCAACGCCTGCAGTTCTTCACCGCGCCACCCGGCAGCGAGGCCGTGGAGCAGCTCCGGCTGCTGGCCGTGATCGGCGGCCGGCAGCTCACGCCGCCCCTGGGCTGAACCGCAGGCGGATCGTGCGGGCCTCGGGGCGCAGGGCGAAGCCGGGCCACACGTCCGGGCCGCAGGCGCGCGAGCCGAGGCCGTGCTGGGCCGCGTCGATGAACAGGTAGCTGGTCGTCGAGGGCGGCAGCTCGTGGGGGTGCGCGGCTCGCGCGATCTGCTGGGGGGTGTGCCGGCTCAGCGTGAAGCCGGGCCGCCGCCCGCGCGTGTCCGGGATCGTGGTGAGGGTCAGCCAGGCGTCGTCGCCGCTGGTCAGGGTCAGACTTCGGACCTGCGAGCGGTGGCCGGTCTCCTGCGGGCGGGCGTAGGCGACCGAGAGCTCGTCGATCGTGGCGCGGTAGTGGCCCACCTGGGCGGCGCGCATGCTGTCCGGATACGACTCGTGCGGGCCGAGCCCGAACCACGAGGCGCCGTCCACGTCGCCGGGCAGGTCGAAGCGGACGCCGATCCGGGGCCACACCGTGGGCCAGCCGCTCGACGGGAGGATCTCGACCCGCACGGAGCCGTCGGCCGACCAGATCGTCTCCATCAGCACCGACAGCGCGGAATCGGCCGCGGCGACCCGGTCGACCGTGCGCAGCGCGTCGCCGGAACGCTCGACCGAGACCCGCCGGGTGGTCAGCCGGTCGAGCCCGGCACGCCGCCACACGTCGGCGCTGGACACGTCGGGACGGCTCTCGTCGCTGTCCTCGATCCGGTCGGACAGGCCCTCGTCGTTGTCGGTCGGCGCGCGGAACAGCTCCAGCCGCGGCCCGGTGGCGGGGCGGCCGGCCAGGCGTACCAGCGAACCGTTCTCGAACTCGAACGGACGCCACCCGGAGGAGACGCGGGCGGGCGCGACCGGAGCTTCGGAAGCGGGGCGCTGCGCGGTGGCGACGACGTGGCCCTCGGGCGCCCAGGCCGTCGCGGCGGCGAGGACGGCGTCGATGGTCAGCCACGCGGCGGGATCAGCGTCGACGGCCACCCGCACGCTGCCGCCCGGCGGGATCGGTGGCACCGCCAGGGCGGACGAGTCCCGCCGGACGAAGCGCAGGTCGGACGTGTCGGCCGAGTGCCGCAGGTTGTCGATCACCACGTCGGCGCCGTCGAAGGTGAGGCGGAGCGGCTGCACCACGGCCTTGAACTCGTGCAGGCCGGGCGTCGGGACGTCGTCGCTGAGCACCATCCCGTCCATCACGAAGTTGCCGTCGTGGACGACCTCGCCGAAGTCCCCGCCGTACCCGTAGAACGGCCGGCCGTCCGGCGTCGACGTGCGGATGCCGTGGTCACGCCACTCCCACACGAACCCGCCGTGCAGCCGCGGATGCCGGTGCACCAGGTCCTCGTACTGGTCGAGCGCGCCCGGCCCGTTGCCCATGGCGTGCGCGTACTCGCAGAGCAGGAACGGCTTGGTGCGCTGCCGGGCGCCCTGCGCCGGGGTGCAGCCGAGCAGCGGCGTACGCGACCCGTCGGTCCCGATCTGCTCGGTCTCGGTCACCGGCGGGTACATCCGCGAGTAGAGGTCGGTGTAGTCGCCGGTGTAGTCGCCCTCGTAGTGCACCGGCCGGCCGGCGTCGCGGGCATGCACCCAGGCCGACATGGCGGCCAGGTTGGCGCCGGTGCCGGACTCGTTGCCGAGCGACCAGATCACGATGCTGGGGTGGTTCTTGTCCCGTTCCACCGTGCGCTCGACGCGGTCGAGGTAGGCCTCACGCCAGGCCGGGTCGTCGCTCGGGTTGCCGTGCCAGCCGAGCTTCTCGAAGCCGTGCGTCTCGAGGTCGCACTCGAGGATCACCCAGAAGCCGAGCTCGTCGGCCAGGTCGAGCAGGCGCGGGTGCGGCGGGTAGTGGCTGGTCCGGATCGCGTTGACGTTGAACCGCTTCATCCGGGCCAGGTCCTCGCGGGCGTGCTCCTCGTCGAACACCCGGCCGCGCTCCGGGTGGGTCTCGTGCCGGTTCATGCCGTGGAAGACCACCCGGCGGCCGTTGACCAGGAACTGGTCGCCGCGGATCTCGACCGTCCGGAAGCCGAGCCGCAGCGTGACGGTCTCGGCCGCAGTGGACACCGTGGCGTCGTAGAGCATGGGTTCCTCGGCCGACCACGGCGCGACCTCACCCACGTCGACGGGTTCGCCCGCGACGACGACCTGCTCGATGTTCAGCGCCGGGATGCGCAGGGTGACGGGAGCGTCCGCGGTGACTTCGGGAAGAACAAGACCCCGCCCGTCCGTGTACGAGGTGCGCAGCCACACATCCTCGATACCCCCGGCCGGGCGCCCGATCAGCGTGACGTCCCGGAAGATGCCCGGCAGCCACCACTGGTCCTGGTCCTCCAGGTAGCTCCCGGCCGACCACTGGTGCACACGTACCGCGACGACGTTGGCCCCGGCGCGCAGCGACCCAGTCACGTCGAACTCGTGCGCGAGCCGGCTTCCACTCGCGGTCCCGACCTCGTCGCCGTTCACCCACACCCGGAACATCGACTCGACACCGTCGAACCGCAGCACCACCCGCTCGCACCCGGCCAGGTCGGCGGGCACGTCGACCTGGCGGCGGTAGTCGCCGGTGGGGTTCTCGTCCGGCACGTGCGGCGGGTCGATCGGGAACGGGTACTGGACGTTGGTGTAGATCGGCCGGCCGTACGCGCCGTCGCCGTGCAGCACCCAGTGCGCGGGAACCGGCAGGTCGTCCCAGCCGGCGTCGTCGAACGCCTCGGCCGCGAAGTCCTCCGGCGCGGTCGCCGTCGGTGACAGCCGGAAGCGCCAAGGCCCGTTCAGCGACAGGGCCGGGGCGTTCGAGCGCAACCAGGATCGGGCCGGCAGCGCGCCGTGATGAGGTCGAGGATCCGCGATGTACGCCACCCTACGAATCTCCCACGCGCCGAGCCGAAGATCGAGTCCTGCCGCCTCCGGAAAGCTCAGGCCGCGAGGGCCATCTCGGCCTTCTTCCGGCTGGTGGCGACGTAACGGGCGGTCCAGGCGAACAGGGCGCCGAAGGTGACCACGGTCAGCAGCGTGGAGATCCCGACCATGACCGAGATCGGCAGCGTGTAGACCAGCGCCACCCGGACCACGGCCTCGGCCAGCAGGCCGCCACCCCAGACCAGCGAGGTGACCCGGTAGCCGTGGCGGACCCGCGGATTCGACTCGTACGCCTCGGTCAGCTCGGCCGCCTGCCCCGGCCGCATGCTCTGCTGCGCGGCCAGGGTCAGCGGCCGGCCCCACAGCGCCGTGCCGACGAACACCAGGCCGATGATCGCCGCCATCGCCGAGTGCTTGACCAGCATCCAGCGCGGGTCGCCGGTGAGGAACGTGAACAGCAGCCCGACGCCGAACACGGCGGCCATCAAAGCCGAGAACGGGCTCAGCGCGCGGGCCCGCACGGCGACCCAGGCCAGCCGCGCCCCGGCGGCCAGCGTCCCGGCCAGCAGCGCGGTGGTGTCCCCGGCGCCGAGCGCGTGCAGCGCGTAGTAGGTGACCACCGGCAGGCCGAGGTCCCAGGCGAGCGAACGGATCAGGTCGCGAATTCCGTGTGTCATGCTTCGATGCTCGCCGCCCGAGGGGGTCGCGCGGGACGACCGACCCGCCGAGCCGCCCTGTCCACCGATCGATGGACAGGCCCTCCTACGGCCAGGGCGCGCTGCCGTTGGCCAGGCCCTTCTCCAGGTACTCGTGGAACCGCCGGGTGATCTCGGTCAGGATGTGCGGGTAGTCGTCGAGCGCGTCCGGGGTGCCCGGTCGGGTGATGATGTTGCTGCCCTCGAACAGGGCCTCGGCCGCGGCGTAGAGCGCGGCGTGGATCGCCTTGCGGGCGTCGGCGGCCAGCCGGACCTCGTGCGGCTTCGTCGGGTCGGGGATCCGGTACGGGATCGCCGGCACGGCCGCCTGGACGAAACGGGCGAAGCGGTTCGGGACGTTCGGCCTGGCCGGCTGCCCCGCGGGCGTACCGTAGAAGCTCTGCAGAATGTCGGACAGCGGCCGGTTGAGCGAGCGGTCGCGGACCATCGTGCCCGGGAAGTCGGGCGATCCGCCGTCCTGCCAGTGGTCGTTGACGGCGACCTCGGACTTGACCATGATCTGGGCGTCCATGTCGGACAGCAGGTCCTCCATCGAGACCTTGCTGTTCATCCGGGCGTTGAGCAGGGCGATGTCGTTCGCGGCCGGGTTCTTCTTCTTGTGGTCCGACCAGTCGACGAACCACGAGGCCAGGTCGCCGGTCCAGGTGAAGACGCCGGTGAGCGGCGCGCCGCTGACCTCCTGGAGCCCGCCGCCGAGGGTCGACGCCCCCTGCAGCGCGAGGTCGAGCGCGGGCAGGAAGTGGGCCGGGTCGAGGGTCTCGCCGGCCGGGGTCACGACGTTGTCGGTCGCGAACAGCCCGTTGAGCGCGGCCTGACTCACCGGCGGGCTGGTCATCGGAACCACGGCGTCGTCACCGTCGATCGCCTTGTCGAACTTCGGGCCCGCCGTACCCGACGGGTTCATGCCCTTGGCGCCGCCCGGGGCGCCGGCGACGAAGTTGCTGTAGTAGAGGCGCCGCAGCCGGTGGATCACCTCGGCCTTGCCCGGGTACGCGGCCTCGACCTCCTTGACCCAGGCCACGTACTGGGCGAGCGGCGTGGAATTCTGCTTACGCGCGACCGTCGGCCCCTGCGGCCACCAGGGTGCGGGCGCCTGCGGGCCGGCAACCGGCGCCTGCGCGGCGGCCGGCGCCCGCTGCGCGACCAGCGCGGCGACGGCCCGGTTGCCCGCGGTCTGCTGCAACATCGCCAGCCCGCCGGACGGGGCCGGCCGGCGCCCCGCCTCCTCGGCAGGCTCGTGTGTGGACAGGGGATCCGGGCGGCGCACTCGTCCAGGCACCCTCCCACGGTCCGCTCAATGACGTCCGCGGTCAAGGGACAGCCGGGCACTCACGGTCAACGCGTGCGGACAGTCCAGATAGGGCTGCCAGAACGCTCCGCCCGCCTCCTGCACCCCGGCCGCCGTCACCACCGGGCCCGCCCAGATGACGTCGGCGAACCCGGCCCCGGACAGGGCCGCGTCGATCGCCGCCCGCGACCAGACCCAGGCCGACACGGTCTCGTCCAGGCCGGCGTAGCACAGGTCGAGCGTGACCGGCTCCGGTTCGGTGCCGCGGGTGGCGCCGTACGTCCGGAACCCGTACCGCTCGTAGTAGTCCGGTTCGCGCCGCAGGGCCGGGTTGGACGGCAGAGTCACCAGCCGCCCGCCGGGACGCAGCGCCCGCGCCGCCGTCCGGCAGATGTCGGTGAGCCGGTCCAGATCCTCCGCGTACGGCAGGACGTACACGGCCAGCACGATGTCGAAGGCGCCGTCCAGGTCGGCGGGCAACGCGCCGGCCACGTACGAGACGCCGAGCGGGGACGACGCCTCGACCGACCGCGCGTGCTCGACCATGCCCTCGGTGGCGTCGAGACCGACCACCCGCGCGGCGCCGCGCTGCTTGAGCATCCGCGTGTAGCTGCCACTGCCGCAGCCGAGGTCGAGCACGTCCAGGCCGGCCACGTCCCCGAGGGTGGCGAACACGGTCGGGAACTCGAGTTGCCGGCGGAACGGCGAGGTCGAGAAGATGTCGTACACGCCGCCCAGCTGGTCGAACTGGGCGGCGGGGTCGAGGCCGGACATGGTCGCTACTGGAAGTCGCAGCCGGGGTTCGGCGCGTCCTCGGAGAACGGCGAGCCGGTCGGCAGCACGTAGAGGACCTCCAGCACCACTGGGGTCCGGCCCTTGTTCACACCGATGTGGACGTTGCCCGGGCCGCTCGGCTCCTGGATGTGGCTGCCGCGCGGGTACACGCCGTCCGACTCGCAGGTCGCGTCGAAGTGGCTGAGCGTGCCCTGCTTCACCCGGCCGTAGAGGCTGCCGTCGTGGTAGTGCCAGCCCGTCGCCTGGCCCGCCGGAATGGTGATCTCACGCAGGATGTAGTCGGTCGGCCCGATCGTGGTCTGCCACTTGATCGTGCCGACGACACCCGGGCCGGGCGGGGTGGCCTGGGCCGGCGTACCCATCAAGACCGTGGCGCCGACGACCGCGGCCGCGACGATTGCTGTTCTCTTCACGACGTGCATAACGGCTGATTCGCCCCGGAGTTCACCGCACCCTGAACCTTTTGCCCGGGTTCAGCCCCAGGCCTACCAGAGCCAGCGCAACGCCTCCTCTCGGCAGCGGCGCCGCCGCGGCCTCCAAACACACCCTCCGTGACCTCCCCACCCACCCGCCAGTCCTCCCCCGCCCCGTTTGCTCTGCGCACTCATACTCACCCCCTCGCCCACCTGCGACTTCGCACCCGGCCCGCCGAATCTTCCCGCCGGCCTGGTCACTGCGGGTGATCCGCCAGAACGGCACCGCCTCGTTCCCGCTCTGCGCACCTATCTGCACCCCAGGCTTGACCTGGGCGAACACCGGACGAACGCCGGTTCCACCGGGCAAGGACGGCCGGCAGCCGGCTTGCGACCGCAGACGGCGACACGCGATCCACGTCCCTGAGGCGGGGCGGGGGGGTACGTATATGTGCGCAGAGCAAAGTACCGGCGGGCGGGGATGTGAGGGCCGGGGCGAGCGGTGGGCAGGGAGGGGACGGGGTCAGCGGTCGATGGCGGCGACCTCGTCGGGGGTCAGCGTCAGCTCGGCGGCGGCCAGGTTGGTGCGCAGGCGGTCGTTGTTGGCGGATTTCGGGATCACCACGATGTCGTGGGCCAGGTGCCAGGCCAGGACCACCTCGGCCGGGGTGACGCCACGCGCCTCGGCGATCCCGCGCAGCGTCTTGTCGCGGAGGTTGCTGCGCTTGATCGGGCTGTAGCCCTCCACGGTCACGCCGCGCTCCTGCTGGGCGGCCAGGTAGGCCGGGTCGTGCTGGGACGGCGACCAGGGCACCTGGTTGACCGCGGGGGTGACGCCGGTGGCCTCGACGAGTTCGTCCAGCTGGGCGACGCTGTAGTTGCTCACGCCGGCCGCGCGCACCCGGCCCGATGCGACCGCGTCGACCAGCGCCCGCCAGGTCGGCGGGGAGGCGGTCCGGTTCGGCGGCCAGTGGATCAGCCAGAGATCGATGTGGTCGACGCCCAGCGCGCGGAGGCTCTCGTCGAGCACCACGGACGGCTCGTGGGCCCGCTCGGGCGGCAGTTTGGTGGTGATGAAGACCTCGGCGCCCGAGTCGCGGACCGCGCGGCCGACCTCGGCCTCGTTGCCGTAGCTGGTCGCGGTGTCGAAGTGGCGGTATCCGAGGTCGATCGCGCTGCGCAGGGCCGCATACCCCTTCTCGCCCCGCAGCCCGTAGGTTCCGAGCCCGATCATCGGCATCTGCACGCCGTCGGCGACGGCAACGGTAGGAACGTTGGTCATGACCAAGTATGGTTCCCCCGTGCGGTGGTCGCGCGACTCCTTGATCGCCGCGGTGGTGGTCGGGCTCTCCTTCACCCCGTGGGTGCGCGACAAGGGCACCATCCTGGGCTGGGACACGCCCCAGCGGCCGTTCGACCTGCTCGCGGCGGCGCTCGTCGTCGCGCAGGGGCTCCCGCTCGCCGTCCGGACGCGCTACCCGGTGCTCGGCCTGACGCTCGTGTCGGCGGCTTTCTCGGCGTACCAGCTGATGGGTTTTCGACCCACCTTCGCCAGCGTCGCGCTCTACCTCACGCTGTTCACGGCGGGTGCGCGGCAGCGACGGCATCGGTGGGTCACGGTTGGTGCGTGGGTTGTCGGGTACGCCGGGCTGTGCGCCGCGTTCGTGCTGCTGGGGGCGCCCCCGGTGATCGAGTACGTCTACTACTTCGCCATCCCGGCGGCCTGCTGGCTGGGTGGGAGCTGGGCCCGGGGCGAGGTGCTGCGGCGCGAGGAGCAGCAGCGGCACGAGATGGAGTCGCGGTTGCGGGACGAGCGCGAGCATCTGGCCCGCGAGCTGCACGACGTGGTGACCCATCACGTCACGGCGATGATCATGCAGGCCGACGCGGCGCGGTTCGTGCCCGCCGGCGACCGGTCCGGCCTGCGGGCGATCGGTGACACCGGCCGCCGCGCGCTGACCGACCTGCGGCAGTTGCTGAACGTGCTGAGCCCGACCGGCGAGGCGCCGCGGACCCCGTCGACCGGCCGGATCGTGGAGCTGGTCGAGCAGACCCGGCTGGCCGGGCAGCCGATCGAGCTGGTGACCGAGGGTGAGATCGACTCGGCGGTCGCCTACCGGGTGGTGCAGGAGGCTCTGACCAACGCGCTGAAGCACGCGCCGGGCCGGGCGACCGTGGTGCGGGCCACGCCCTCGTCGGTCGAGGTGAGCACCGCGGGGCCGTCCGCGCCGGGCTGGGCTCCGGGCCGCGGCCTGGACGGGCTCCGGCGGCGGGTGCGCCTCGTCGGCGGTGACCTCGACGTTCACCGGGACGCCGGCGGCGCCTTCGTGGTGCGGGCGACGCTGTGACGATTAGGCTGCTGGTCGCCGACGATCAGGATCTGGTGCGGGCGGGCTACGTGACGATCCTGTCCTCACAGCCCGACTTCGAGGTGGTCGGTACGGCCGCCGACGGCGCCGAAGCGGTCGAGCGGGCCCGCCGGCTCCGCCCGGACGTGGTGATCATGGACATCCGGATGCCGCTGCTGGACGGCATCGAGGCCACCCGGCGGCTGGCCGGACCGGACGCGCCCCCGGACGGCCCGCGGGTGCTGGTGGTGACCACGTTCAACCTCGACGAGTACGTGTTCGAGGCGATCCGGGCCGGCGCCAGCGGCTTCCTGCTCAAGGACACCCCGGCCGAGACCATGATCGAGGGGGTACGCACGGTCGCGGCCGGCCACGCCCTGCTGGCGCCCGAGGTCACCCGGAACCTGATCGGTCACTTCGGCGCTCGCCTCCGCCAGGACGACCGCGCGACGGCGGACGTCCTGGCGGCGCTGACCGAGCGCGAGGCCGACGTGCTCCGGCTGGTCGCCGCCGGTCTTTCCAATCCGGAGATCGCGGCGGCGCTGTTCATCGGCCGGGAGACGGTCAAGTCCCACGTGTCACGCATCCTCACCAAGCTGAACCTGCGCGACCGGGTGCACGCCGTCGTGCTGGCTCACCGGGTCGGGCTCACCGCCGGCCCGGATCCACGATGAACTCCAGCGCGAGCCGCAGGCCCTCGGGCATCTGCACCGGCGTGTGCCCGGCGCCGGTCACCTCGACCACCCGCGCGTGCCGGAACTGGGCGGCCGCCGCGCGCCCGGACGCGGTCGGGGTGTTCGCGTCCAGGTCACCGCTGAGCACCAGCACCGGCACGTCGGGCAGGCGGGCGCCGGGGGCGAACGGCGGCTTCGCGGTCGGGTCGTCCGGCCAGCGCAGGCAGGCGCCGGTGTCGAAGGCGGTGCGGGTGACCCAGGCCCGCGGCGAGAATGGCGCGAAGTCCCGAGGGTCGAGCCGCGCCACGTGCCGCTCGTAGTCGCGCCGCCGCTCGGCCGGGCGGTCGCCGTAGTCGAATACGCGTGGGTAGTCGTGGCAGCTGGTGGCCCAGCTCAGCGGGATCGACACCCCTTGCGGGCCGATCTCCACCGTTTCCGCCTCGGTGACGAGGTGGGCCCGGACCACGTCCCGGATCGGTTCGAGGTTCCCGCGCCGGGCCTCGGCCACGGCCCGCGCGAGTCCCAGCTGCGCCGTCTCGTTGGGCTTCACCGAGTACATCTTCCCGACCGCCCCCGCGAGCGCCCACTCGTCGAGCACGACCCGATGCGTCTTGGTCCCGTACTCGACGTCGACCGTGGTGGGATCCTTGCGCAGCCGCGTGGCGAGCTCGCCGAGGTCACGCAGGACGGTCTTTCCTTCGCAGGCTCCGGTACGGGCGCAGACCAGCGTGATCGCCCGCCGCAGCGCCGTCGCGGCCACCGCCTCGCTGGTCTCGCCGTTGACCGCGTACGCGCCGGCCAGCGTGATCGACCGCACGTGCCGCGGATGCCGCTGCGCGTACACCGGCATCAGATAGGTCCCGTAGGACACCCCGAGCAGATCGAGACGATCAAGACCGAGCGACTCGCGTACGTCGTCGACGTCATCCGCCACCGCGGCGGTCCCGTAGTAGCGGGCCTTGGCGCCCAGCTGCCGCCCGCAGTCGCCGATGGCCCGCCGCTGCGCCTCCAGCCCCTGGAACACCGGGTCCGGTCCGGCCAGCGCCGGGCAGCTCAGCGGATCCGAGCGGCCGACCCCGCGCGGGTCGATCAGCAGCAGGTCACGCCGGTCGAGGATCGGGTCGAGGGCCGCCGCGAAATCCTTGCCGGTCAGGTCGATCGTCGACGTACCCGGGCCGCCGGGGTTGGGCACGATCGTGCCGAGCGACGGCTTGTCCTGCTCGCGGCGGGGCACCAGCACGTACGCCACGGTCGTGGTCCCGGCCCTGGGGTTCGCCCGGTCGAGCGGGACGGTGACGCTGCCGCATCGCGCGCCGGGCAGGTCTGAGCAGGGTTCCGGCGCCGGACTCGTGGATGCGTAGGCCGCCGCTCCCCCGGTCAGGGAGAGCGCGATCGCCAGGACCGCGGCTAGTTTCTTCATGCCGTCGACGCTAGGGATCGGCGGCCGTGCGATCGTCACCCTCGTGCGCCTGCCCGCCCTCCCCCAGCTGGGGGATCGATCGACCCGACCCGGGCTGGATCACCGGCGGCGTGATCTTGACGTCCGGCGGCCGGCGCCGACCTTCCGCCGGGCCCCGGCCGTGACGTTCCGCCGGGCCTCGGCCGTGACCGGGAGCGGCTGGGGGTCGGCGCCGGTGGGTGCCGGTCGCGGGCGGCGGAGGACGGCGTGTTCCAGGGCCGTCCACGCCGCCGACGTCACCAGGTAGAGGCCGGCGGCCAGCGGCATGATCAGGAGGGCCGGGACGCTCAGGTAGGGCAGCCAGGTCATCCAGGCCGGCGTCTCCGGGTTGAGCCGGCGCATCCGCCGCGACGACCACCAGGCCAGGGCCGCCGACAGGGCGATCAGCACGGCGAACACCGGCACGGCCGCGGTGACGTGCGCGGTCAGCGGGTGGCCGAACAGCGACCCGGCGATCAGCCCGTCGCTGCTGACCCGGTACATCAGCATGAAGAACGGCGCCTGCGCGATCGCCGGGAGCAGCGGGCCGAGCGGGCTGATCCCGTGTGCTCGCTGCAGTTCGAGCTGGGCGGTGGCCAGCCCCATCGGGTCGTTCTTGTGCTTGTCCCGCAGCGCGGCCAGTTGCGGGGCGAGCGTGGCCCGGCGGCGCTCGCCGCGGACCTGCCAGTAGGTGAGCGGGCTGATCAGCAGCCGGACGGCGACGGTGAACAGGACGATGGCCAGCGCGGGTGTGGAGAAGGCGGCCAGCAGGTCGATGATCGAGTGGGCAAAGTGCGTGAAAAAGGACATGGGAGTACCCCTGCGTTCCACAAAAGGCGAGATGGACGCGGAGGCGGCCGGCGTGTTGCCGATAGGTGCGCAGAGCTGCTCTGCGCACCTATCGGCAACGGGCGGCCGCCGGGTACTCGGTCGGGGCTCGGGGGCGCGGACGACCGGCCGCGTCGGGGTCGCTCAGACGCGGCGGGCGGGCGACGGCGCGGGTGCGCAGGCAGGAGGCGACGCCGACCGTACGGGAACTCGGCAGGCTGACCCCGGCGGCCGCGACCACCACCAGCAGCGCGGCGGCGACGACGGCCAGGCTCAGCACGAACTGGGCGGCCGAGTCGGAGGTTCCGGGCAGCACCGGGCCCAGCAGCAGCCAGAGCGCCTGTGCCATCACGCCGACCACGCTATCCCCCGGCCGCAAGGATGGTCAGCCCCGCCCGAACGCCTTGTCCTGGCAGGCGTCGACCTTCTTCATCTGGTTCTCCGGCGGCAGGCTCTCGAAGGTCAGGTAGCCGTCGCTCTCCCAGGCGTCGATGCCCTGCGACCGGGTGCAGGTGACCCAGTCGCGGAGCTTGTCGGCGTACGCCGGGTCGAGGCGCTTGGCCCGCTCCCAGACCTGCTCGGGCTCCTTGTTCGCGCACAGCTTCTCGGCCTGCTTGTACCTGGCCTCGAAGGCGGGGTCGACGTTCGCCTTCGCTGCCCCGCCGGTCGAGTCGGCGGCCAGCTTCCGCTTGTCGGCGGTGCCGGCGCCGTTCTTGTCCAGGCAGCTCAGCCACAGCTGCATGAGGCGCTCCTTCTCGTCGTCCGACGTGTCGGTGCGGATCAGCGGGCGCTCGGACGACGACGAGGGCGCGGACGACGACGAGGGCTGCGGCGGCTTGATGCTCACCACCGACGCGACGTCGTCCGAGGACGAGTCGTCGGCGCCACCGGAGCAGCCGGTGAGCAGGAGAGCGACGGCCAGAACGGCGCCGGTGATGCGTACCTTCATCGTGGGTTCCTTCCCAGGGACAGTTGATCAGGCCGAGGCAAGCGCGGCGGTCGGGGTCAGCCGGGCCGCGCGGATCGACGGGTAGACGCCGGCGATGACGCCGACCAGGACGGCGCCGCCGAGGGCGGCGGCCAGGGCGCCGGCCGGGATCACGACCGGCCAGTGCTGACGGGTGGCGTAGACCGCGGTGCCGGCCACCCCGAGCAGGGCGCCGGTGACGCCGCCCAGGGCCGAGAGCACCACCGACTCGGTCAGGAACTGCACGCGGATCTGGCCGCGGCTCGCGCCCAGCGCCCGGCGCAGCCCGATCTCGGAGCGCCGTTCGAGCACCGAGATGACCATCGTGTTGGCCACCCCGATGCCGCCGACCAGCAGCGCGACCAGGGCCAGGCCGACGAACAGCAGGGAGAACGAGCGTTCGGTCGCGCGCTTGGCCGCGAGCGCGTCGGACGGCAGCGTGACCAGCACCTTGCTCGGCTCCTCGGGGTTGACCGTGGCCGGCAGCACGGCGCGTACCGATTCGATGGCCGACTCGCGCGCCCGCAGGTAGAGCACGGTCGGCCGGCCGTCGAAGCCCAGCACGCCGCGGGCCGCCTCCCAGCTCACCAGCACCGAGCGGTCGATCTCGGGCGACAGCGGCGTGGGCGCGAGGACCCCGACCACGCTGAACCACGAGTCGGCCACGGCGATCTGGCGGGGAGGACCGTTGACGGGTACGGCGGGAATGCCCAGCCGCGCCGCCGCCACCGAGCCGAGCACCACCGTCGGGAACTTCCCGCCGTCCAGGAAGCGCCCGGACAGCAGGTGTCCTTCGAGCGCGTCGAGCAGGTCGGGGCGGCCGGCCAGCACGGTCAGCCCGGAGCCGTCCCGGGGGTCGGTCAGGTTCGAACGGCGGGCCACGGTGTTCAGGTTGGCCACCGCCGAGACGCTGGTCACCGGCCCGATCCGGGACACCATGGCGACCGAGGCGGCGGGCAGGGCGGCCCGGTCGACCTCCCGGTCCGGCGCCGGCATCACCTGGAGCAGGTTGGGGCCGAGCGCGGCCAGCTCGTCCATCAGCGCCCGCTCGCTGGACGCCGGGATGCTGGTGACCGCGACCATGGTGGCGATGCCGACGGCGATCCCGAGGGCGGACAGCACCGCCCGCATCCGCCGGATCCGCAGCCCGATGGTGCCCAGCGACAGCAGGTCGAGCGGCGCCAGCCGGACCGGGCGGATGTCGGTCATCGCCGATCACCGGCCGTCTCCACGATGCGGCCGTCGCGCATCTCGACGCGGCGCGGCAGGCGGGCGGCGATCTCCCGGTCGTGGGTGATGACCGCGATCGTCGCCCCCTCGGCGTGCAGCCGGTGGAACAGCTCGAGCACGGCCTGGCCGTTGGCGGTGTCCAGGGCGCCGGTCGGCTCGTCGGCCAGCAGCAGCGCGGGCTCGTTGACGATCGCGCGGGCGATGGCCACCCGCTGCCGCTCGCCGCCGGAGAGCTCGTGCGGGCGGTGGGTGATGCGGTGCGCGAGGCCGACCCGGTCGAGCGCGGCCTCGGCCAGGGCGCGGCGGCGCCGGCGTGGCACCCCGGCGTAGAGCAGGCCGGTGGCGACGTTCTCGGCCGCGGTCAGCCCGTCGGTCAGGTGGAACTGCTGGAACACGAAGCCCAGCCAGCGCCCGCGCAGCGCGGACAGCCGGCGGTCGCCCAGCGTCGCCACGTCGTGGCCGGCCACCTCGACCGACCCGTGGCTGGGCCGGTCGAGGGTGCCCATGATGCTCAGCAGCGTCGACTTGCCGGAGCCGGACGGCCCGACGATCGCGGTCAGCTCGCCGCGCTCGATGTCCAGGCTGACCCGGTCGAGCGCGACCACACCGCCGGGATAGACCTTCCCGGCGTCCCGCAGCGAGACCACCCGGCTCATGAGGTGGTCACCACCGCGAGGCCCTCGGTCAGCCCGTCGCCGGTGACCTCGACCAGGCCCATCGCGAACAGTCCGGTCTCCACCGGCAGCAGCGTGTTGTCCGGCCGCTGGACGGCGTAGCCGCCCTCGCGCAGGGCGAGCAGGGCGGTGACCGGCACGGCCAGCACGTCCGACCGGGTCTCGCCGGTGACGGTGATCTCGACGTCGCCGCCGTCGAGGGTGACCGCCTTCCCGGGCTGGATCGTCACCGCGACCTGCTGCGGGGCGCCCGGCTGCTGGCCGTCCGGGGTGGCCGCGACGGACGCCACCGCGCCGATCGTGCCCGGGGCCGAAGCGCCGTCCGGCATCCGCAGGGTGACCTTGGCGCCGGTCTTCAGCGAGGCCGCTTCCGGGGCGTCGACCTGGGACGACACCACCTTCGAGGTGCGGGTCACAGCCAGCAGGGGCCCGTCGGCGTTGTCACCCACGACGGCGGAGACCGATTCGACGCGTACGGATTCCGGCATCACCACCAGATCGCCGACCTCCAGCACCCCGTCGACCGGCAGCCCGATGTCGCTCTGCCACCGCTTGATCGCCTTGATCAGGGTTGCGGTGAGAACGGCCTCGCCCGCCCGGACGGTCACCCGCCGGGGTGGCGGGGCGGGTTCACCGGCCGGCGGCGGCTCGGCGGGCAGGGTCACCACGGATCCGGGGCGCGGCTGGAGGCCCGTGGCGTACCCGAGGCCTCTGAGGTTCTTGCGCACCATCGCGACGTCACGACCGACGACGCCCGCCGACAGGGTCCGGTACAGCGGCGGGCTGCCGTAGAACAGCGGCACCGGGTCGTCGTTCACCTGGAACATCGTCGCGCCGCGCTTGACCACCTGACCGGCGCGCGGCAGCGAGGTGACCACGCCGGCGCGCCCGCCCTTGACCACCCGCGGCGTGCCGTAGCCCAGCGATCCGTGCAGGGTGCGGCTGGTCGACAGGTCCGTGCGGGCGACCTCGACGGTCTGCACGGCGATGGTGGCGGCGCGCGGTACGGGAGGGCCCTCCGTGCCGCGCGCCCAGACCACCACGCCGGCCGCCGCGAGCACCACGAATCCGGTGAGCGTGGCGGCGACGAGACGGGGCTTGGCTGGCATGGCGACGATCGTGGCGGACGATCTACAGGAACTTGTCGGGACGGCCGGATTCCTCCGCGGCGGTCCTATAGTCGGCGCCGTGGCAGCTCACGTACTGGTCGCCGAGGACGACCGCACGCACGCCGAGATCCTCCGTCGCTATCTGGAGTCGGCCGGTTACCGCACGACGATCACCCATGACGGCCCGACCGCGCTCGACCGCACCCGGCGCCTGGCACCGGACCTGCTGCTGCTCGACGTGATGATGCCGGGGATGAACGGGCTCGACCTGTGCGAGGTGCTGCGGCGGGAGTCGGCCGTGCCGGTGCTGATGCTGACCGCCCGGGCCGGCGAGGACGACCTGCTGGCCGGCCTGGGCCGCGGCGCCGACGACTACCTGACCAAGCCGTACCGGCCGCGGGAGCTGCTCGCCCGGATCCAGGCGCTGCTGCGCCGGCATCAGCGCGACGGCCAGGAGAACGACGTGCTGCGGCTCGGCCCGATCGCGGTCGACCGGCCCCGTCGCGAGGTGACCGTGGACGACCGGCCGATCGACTGCACGCCGGACGAGTTCGCGATCCTGACCACGATGATGCGCCGGCCCGAGCGGGTGTTCAGCCGGGCCGCCCTGCTCCAGGCGACCAGCGGCTACGACAAGGAGTCGGCCGAGCGCGCCATCGACACCCACGTGTCCAACCTGCGCCGCAAGATCGAGCCGAACCCGCGCCGCCCGGTGCACCTGCTCACCGTGTACGGCGTCGGCTACAAACTGGCGGCCGGATGAGACACAGCCTGATCGCCCGGCTGCTGGCCACCTCGCTGCTGATCGCCGTCTGCGCGATCGCCGCCACCGCCTGGCTGACCATGCAGCTCACCAAGCAGGCGGTCACCCAGGAGCAGAGCCGCACGCTCTCCGCCGACACCGACATCTACGACGCGCTGATCGAGTACGCCGCCACCCACGACAGCTGGGACGGCGCCCAGGCCAAGGTCGAGCGGCTGGCCGACCTGACCGGCGCCCGGATCGCGCTGACCACCCCCGACCGGCGCCGGATCGCCGGTTCGCCGGTCGACGCGCTGGACGCCGCGGTGGTCTCCGACGTGCCCACCGCGACCGTCGACCCGCTGTTCCTCGACCCGGGGATCGCCCGCAACACCGGCGGCCGGATCGACGCGCGGGCGGTCGGGCCGTACCGGCTGACCGAGGACGAGCGCCGGACCCTGCAGAAGGCCGCGGTGAGCTATGTGGACTGCCTGCGTTCGGACCGGGTGGCGGCCGAGGTCGTCGACACCCCGAGCGGCCGGCCGGTGGTCCGCCGGATCAGCGCCGACCCGGCGACCGGGACCGGCTGTGCGGACGAGAGCGCGACGCCGACCGGCTCGGAGCGCAAGCCGCTGGCCGACCTGACCCGTCTGGTCCAGCGGTGCACCGGCGAGGACCTGACGCTCACCCCGCTGTTCGGGGTGCGGTACGCGCGCGCCCCGAACCCCGATTCCCAGCAGGAGCTCGACCGCTGCGTCGGTGACAGCCGCCGCGAGCAGTTGCGTCCGTACGTCGCCCCGCCGGCCCTGCTCTTCGTCACCGGCCGGGCCGCGCCCGCCCCCTCGGTCGACCTGTCCCCGGTCAACCAGCTGCGGATCGCCGGCACCACCGGCATCGTGCTCGTGCTGGCGGTGATCGCGACCGTGCTGGTCGGCCGGCGCCTGGTCCGCCCGCTGCGGCTGCTGACCGAGGCGGCCCGGCAGCCCACCGACCGGCAGGGCCGGGTGTCGGTGACCACCCGCGACGAGATCGGCCACCTGGCGACGGCGCTGAACGACCTGTCGGCCCGGCGGGAGGCCCTGGAGGAGCAGCGCACGGCCATGGTCAACGACATCGCGCACGAGCTGCGTACCCCGCTGACCAACATCCGCACCTGGCTGGAGACCGCCCGGGACGGCGCGGTCGAGCTGGACGCCGAGGCGGTCGGCCTGCTCGTCGAGGAGGCGATCCAGCTGCACCACGTGGTCGACGACCTGCGCGACATCGCCGCCGCCGACGCGGGCAGTTTGCGCATCCACCGTGAGCACAGCTATATCCGCGAACTGCTGCTGGGGCGGCCCGAGGCCGAGGTGATCGCCGACCCCGACCTGATGGCGTACGTCGACCCGGTCCGCATGCGCCAGATGGTCGGCAACCTGGTCTCCAACGCCCTGCGCCACACCCCGCCGGACGGCCGGGTGACCATCCACGCCGAGGTCACCGGCGACCGCCTGACCATCGCGGTGACCGACACCGGGCCGGGGATCGCGCCCGGGGACCTGCCGAAGGTGTTCGACCGCTTCTGGCGCGCGGACGGCTCCCGCAGCCGCGCCACCGGCGGCAGCGGCCTGGGCCTGTCGATCGCCCGCCGGCTGGCCCGGGCCCACGGCGGCGACATCACGGCCACCAGCCGCCTCGGCCGGGGCAGCACGTTCACCATCGACGTGCCGGTCCGATAGCTCGCCGCCATTGTCTCTCCATCTGGGAATAACGTTTCCGGGGTCCCCTAGCAGCTCGCGCCGGCAATCCCCTAAGCCCCTAATCCGGTTTATCGCCGGCCCCCCTTGATCGCCCGCCCGGCACCGGGGGCCATCCACCGGCGCGCCCGCGTACCAGCGCCGGATTCGCTGCTCAACAAGCGTTTCCGGCGATCCGGAGGGAGAGCGGCGCGTCGGCTGCGGCCTGATCGCGGAGTGACCGCCCGCTCACTGCGTTGCCCGGCAAACCAGCCGGAAGATGTCCGGGAAGATGGTCACGCTGGACATTCCATGGTCATTCACTAAAGTGAGCGTGCCTCCACACCGGACAATTTGTCACCGCGACCGAGGACGGCCATGCCCGACAAACCACATCCGCCGATGGCTCCGGCCTCGGAACACGACGCCCTTCCCGGCCAGCTGATCTGGCTGATCACGCTGCCGTCGATCGCCACGGTCACCCTCTTCGCCGTGACGATCGGCTACCTGCGCGGGCGGAACGGGCTCCAGCCCACCTTCGTCGTGCCCTACCTGGTGGCGATCGCCGCCATCGTGATCGCGGCGGCGGTCGCGGTCCGGCTGACCCGCAAGGCCGGCCAGCGATCGGCCGAGCTGCGGGCGACCGCCGTCGAGACGAACTCGGCGCTGGCCGGCGCGCACGCCGAGCTGAGCGAGGCCCGGTCCGAACTGGACCGGCTGGAGAAGTCGCTGCACGAGGCCGAGGTCCGCCCGGTGCTGGCCGCGAAGTCCGAGTCGCAGGCGGCCGGTCGCCAGGTCGAGGTCTTCGTCAACCTGTCCCGGCGGCTCCAGTCGCTGGTGCACCGCGAGATCAAGCTGCTCGACGCGCTGGAGAACGAGGTCGAGGACCCCGACCTGCTCAAGGGCCTGTTCCAGGTCGACCACCTGGCGACCCGCATCCGCCGGCACGCCGAGAACCTGGCCGTCCTCGGCGGGTCGGTCTCCCGGCGGCAGTGGAGCCGCCCGGTCGCCCTGACCGAGGTGCTGCGCTCGGCGATCGCCGAGGTGGAGCACTACTCCCGGGTCAAGCTGGTGCCGCCGATCGAGGGCACGGTGCCCGGCCACGCCGTGGCCAGCGTGATCCACCTGGTCGCCGAGCTGATCGAGAACGCGACCATGTTCGCGCCGCCGCAGACCAACGTGGTGATCCGGGTCGAGCTGGTGGCGGCCGGCGTGGCCATCGAGGTCGAGGACCGCGGCCTCGGCATCCAGCGCACCGACCAGGACCGGCTCAACCAGCTGCTGGCCAACCCGGAGGACATCAACCTCGACGACCTGCTGCGCGACGGCCGGATCGGGCTCTTCGTGGTCTCCATGATCGCCCGGCAGCACGGCATCCTGGTGCGCCTCCAGAACAACATCTACGGCGGTACGCAGGCCGTCGTCATCCTGCCCCAGGTGCTGATCGCCTCGGCCGCCGAGCCCGAGCGCACGGAGCGCCCCGAGCGCCGCGTCCGGCCGGACAGCCTGGCCCAGCACACCATCGAGTTCGCCCAGCACGGGAGCTGGCCGGCGTTCCAGGCCAGCACCCCGACGAACCGGCCGCGGGTGATCAACGGGAGCGCGAACGGAAGCGCGAACGGGAACGGGAACGGGAGCGGCAACGGGAACGGTCACAGCCACAGCCAGCCGGTCCCCGCGCCGCCGGCGGCCACCGACGGGCGCCCGCCCCTGCCCCGGCGCCGCGGCCAGACCCACATGGCCCCGCAACTCCAGCTCGGCCCGCCCAAACCGCCGCAGGACCCGGTGGGTGAGCACGACACCGGCCTGATGGGGTCGTTCATGAACGGCGTCTCGATGGGCGAGGCCGACCAGCCACGCCCCGATCACCACGGCTGACCAGCGCACCATCACCACACAAGGAAGGGTTCGGCCCCTATGTCGAGCACTGATCCGATGCGCCCCGCCCAGGACCTCGTCTGGCTCCTGTCCGGGCTCGTCGATCGCGTCCCGGACACCCGCAGCGCCCTGCTCCTCTCGTCCGACGGACTACGCAAGGCCGCCCACGGGCTCGACACCGACGGCGCGGACCACCTGTCCGCGGTCGCTTCCGGCATGTTCTCGCTGGCCCGCAGCGCCGGCGTCCGGTTCGGCGGCAGCGAGGTGGTGCGCCAGGTGGTGGCCGAGCTGGACGAATCGCTGCTGTTCGTCTCGGCGGCCGGCTCGGGGGCGGTGCTGGCGGTCATCGCCGGCAAGCAGGCCGACCCGGGCGTGCTCGGCTACGAGATGGCGCAGCTGGTCAAGAGCGTCCGGCCGTACCTATCCACGCCCACCCGCCACGAGGCTGACTTCCCGGTCGTCGTACCCGGCCGTTGAGCATGCCGAGCACCGACGACGAGCACTGGTTCGACGATGCCGCGGGCCGGCTGATCCGGCCGTACACCGTGAGCAACGGCCGGACCGAGCCGACGCTGCGGATGGAGCTGCTCTCCTTGGTCATGGCGACCGGGCGGCCCGCGCACAACCAGCTCGGCCCGGACCATTCGCTGGCGCTGGGGCTGTGCGGCCAACCCACCTCGGTGGCCGAGATCGCGGCCCGGCTGCGGCTGCCGGCGGTGGTCACCAAGATCCTGCTCTGCGACCTCGTCGACTGCGGGGCCGTGGACACCCGAGCGCCCGACCCGATTGCCGATCCCACCAACCCGGCGGTACTGGAGACCATCCTCGATGCCCTACAACGACGGCTCTGACATCTTCCCGTCCGCGCTCAAGCTGCTGATCGCCGGCGGTTTCGGCGTCGGCAAGACGACGTTCGTGGGCTCGGTCAGCGAGATCGCGCCGCTGCGTACGGAGGAAATCCTCACCACCGCGAGCATCGGCACCGACGACCTGTCCGGGGTCGAGCGCAAGTCCACCACCACCGTGGCCATGGACTTCGGCCGCATCACGATCAGCAGCGAGTACGTGCTGTACCTGTTCGGCACGCCCGGGCAGGAACGGTTCTGGTTCATGTGGGACGAGCTGTGCAACGGCGCGATGGGCGCGGTGGTGCTGGCCGACACCCGGCGGCTGGAGGACTGCTTCGCGGCGGTGGACTTCTTCGAGTCGCGGGGCATCGCCTTCCTGGTGGCGGTGAACGAGTTCGACCTCGACTACCGGTACGAGCCGGACGACGTCCGCGGCGCCCTCGACCTCAAACCGGAGACCCCGGTGATCTTCTGCGACGCCCGCGACCGCAAGTCCGCCCACGGCGTGCTGATCAGCCTCACCAAACACCTTCTGGACAGCCAGATCGCACGCGACACCGTCCCTCACAACGGAGCATCGGCATGAGTTACGAGTTCTCCGCCCACAACCCCCTGACCCCGATCGACTCGGAGGTGCCCACCCGGATGCGCCGCCTGAGGCAGCTGGGCCTGGGTGACGCGCCGGTTCCCGAGTTCGACGAGTTCGCGCGCCGGCTCAGCGAGGTGGCCAACGCGCCGTACTCGTTCGTGAACTTCATCGGCGAGGACCGGCAGTACTTCGCCGGGCTGCACGTCGCCGCCGCGCCGCCCGGCGCCCCACCGGCCGCCGAGCTGCCCCGGAGCATGGACCGGGAGCACGGCTACTGCCCGCATGTCGTGGTGCGGCGCAAGGCCCTGGTGCTGGACGACGTCTGCGACTACCCCCGGTTCGCCGGCAACCCGGTGGTCGACGAGATCGGCATCCGCTCGTACCTGGGCGCGCCGCTGATCGACCGCACCGGCACCGCCCTGGGCACGATCTGCGTGGTCGACGTGGAACCGCGGCCCTGGGGCCGCGCCGGGCTGGAGACCATCAAGTCGCTGGCCGCCGATCTGATGAACCAGATCAATTCCCGAGAGCTTTAATCCGGTTGGTGGGTAGAGGGCGAGGCGGGGTGGTGGCCCGCCTCGCCCGCCCGCCGTCCGTGCACCAGATCGATGTCCCATCACGCACGTCGACAGGAGCAAAGTATGGACACTGAGGATCCGGCGAAGCGAATGCTGGGCTTCCTGCGCGAGTACGCGCGGAAGTTCCTCAATTCCCGGCTGATGGATGAGCGTCGCTCGCTACCGCCGGCACTGGTCTCGGACTTCGCCGAGGTCGGTCTGCTGGGTCTTCAGATCCCCCGGAGCTACCAGGGCCAGGAACTGTCCCACTCGGACATGAACCGGGTCTTCACCCAGCTGGGCGCGATCGACGCCAATCTCGCGGTGCTCTGCGTCGTGCAGAACACGCTGGGCACCCCGCCGATCGTGCTGGCCGCGAACGAGGCGGTGAAGCAGGACGTGCTGCCGCGCCTGGCCACCGGGCGGGCGCTGACCACGAGCGCGATCAGCGAGCCGGGCATCGGCTCGCACGTCCGCGGGATGGACACGTCGGCCCGCCGGAACCCGGACGGCGGCTACACCATCAACGGCGCCAAGAAGTGGATCTCGCTGGGCGGCGACGCGCGGTACGTGAACGTCTTCGCGAAACTCCACGACGAGCACGGCCAGCCCCTGGGCATCACCGGTTTCCTGGTCGACAGCCGCACGCCCGGCTTCCAGGTCGGGCCGGAGATGCTGACGCTGGGCCTGCGCGCCCTCCCGCAGTACGACCTGGCCTTCGCCGACCTGCGGGTGCCGGCCTCGGCCCGGCTGGGCGACGAGGGATCCGGGGCGGCCATCGCCAAGACGGCGTTCATGGCCGGCCGGGTGGTGCTGGCCGCGAGCACGCTCGGCGCGGCGATGCGGTCGCTCGAGCTGGCCCAGCGCTTCGCCACCGGTCGTACGATCGCCACCGGCTCGATGGCCGAGAACGGCCGCATCCGGCAGATCCTGGCCGAGGCCGGCGCCGCCGTCCAGGCGGTCGAGGAGCTGCTCGCCCGCATCGCGGCGTGGCGCGACGCGGGTGAGGACGTCCCCGACGCCTGGTACTTCTGCGCGAAGATCCTCGGGTGTGAACTGGCCTGGAGCGCGGTCGACTCGGCTCTCCAGGTGATGGCGGCGCGAGGCTTCCTCGACACCAACACCGTCGGTCAGCACTTCCGCGACTTCCGGCTGTTCCGCATCTTCGAGGGCTCCACCGAGGCGATCACGGTCTACCTCGGCACCGTGATGCGCCGGAACCCGGCCGGCTTCCTGGCCCTGGTCGATCGGCTCCGGCCCGGAGCCGAGGTACGGGAGCTGGCCGGCCAGGTCGCGCAGCTGATCGCCGACCCGCCCGGCGACGCCGCGGCCCGGCACGTCCACGCGTCCGTGGTCGGCGACCTGGTCTGCTGGACGATGATGGCCATGGTGACCAGCGGCGCCGCCAGCCGGTCCCCGATGCACGCCTACACCGCCCTGTGGGCCGAGCGGCAGCTACGTGACCGCCTGCGCAGCGCGCCGTACGACCTCGACGAGCGGAGCCTGCCGACCGCGGCCGAGTTCGCCGACCATGTGGGCGGCTTCGGCGAGGCCATCGGTGACATCGACCAGAAGCGCTGGCCGGCCGAGGAGTGGCGGGCCGACCCGCTGCTGATCGGCTAGGACAGCCCCCGGAACCCGCGGCGG
This sequence comes from Actinoplanes sp. NPDC051470, assembly GCF_040682035.1. Taxonomy (NCBI): domain Bacteria; kingdom Bacillati; phylum Actinomycetota; class Actinomycetes; order Micromonosporales; family Micromonosporaceae; genus Actinoplanes; species Actinoplanes sp. NPDC051470. The sequence goes on along the minus strand of NZ_JBFBAA010000002.1, from coordinate 224,842 downwards.
GCCGGCGGTTCGAGAGCCCCGCCGGCCCGCCGCGCTGTCCTCAGACGGCGCTGTTGTCAGGCCGCGCTGTCCTCAGGCCACGCTGTACGGCGCCGCCACGTCGAGGATCCAGGTGACGCCGAACCGGTCGGTCAGCAGGCCGAACGCGGGCGCCCACCGGGCCGGGCCGTAGGGCTCGACGATGGTGGCGTCCTTGGCCAGCTTCTCCCAGTAGCCGCCGACCTCCTCGACCGAGTCGCCGCGCACCGACAGGAAGAACGGCGAACCGGTCAGCGTCACGCCGTTCTCGCGGCTGGTCGGCGACGCCGGCGCGGGCGCGGGGCCGGCCTGGCCGGGCACGTCGTAGGCCATCACCCGGAAGCCGTTGTCGGCCGCCACCTGACCCCAGACGACCTTGTCGGCGTCCGGCGCGTCCTGGGGCAGGCCGAAGTCGCCGTACGCGATGACCATGATCTGGCCACCGAACACGGACTGGTAGAACTCCAGCGCCTCGCGGGCGTTGCCCCGGAAGTTGAGGTGCGTGGTGGTGGTGATGCTCATGACGACTCCGATCTCGTTTCTCGCTGACGGAAACAAAGATCGCAGCCATAGGTGCCAGGGTGTGGCCGCTACTTCACGAGAGCCAGGTAACCGTCCTCCAGGTTGGGCTCCACCGTCTCGGCGCCGGCGGCCGGGGACACCGGGGCCACGACGCGATAACGCATCCCGGCCGCGTGCGGCACCGCCGAGACGATCGTGCCGCCGGTCGGCGCCGGGCCGGCCGTGATCACCGACCAGACGCGGTCCGAGGCCCGCGAGGTCAGCTCCTCGACGGTGCCCCGGAAGACCAGGGCGCCCGAGGCCAGGACGGCCAGCTCGCGGCAGGTCTGGGCGACGTCGTCGACGATGTGGGTGCTCAGCAGCACGGTGCGGTCCCCGGCGAGCTGGGCCAGCAGGGTCCGGAAGCGGATCCGCTCCTCCGGGTCGAGGCCGGCCGTGGGCTCGTCCACGATGAGCAGCCGGGGGCCGGCGAGCAGCGCCTGCGCGATGCCGACCCGCCGGCGCATGCCCCCGGAGTAGCCCTTCAGCTTGCGGCCGGCGTCGCCGGCCAGCGCCACGATCTCGAGCACCTCGCCGACCCGGCGCCGCCGCTCGGTCCGGTCGTCGATGCCCTTGAGCAGGGCCACGTAGTCGAGGAACTCGCGGGCGCTCAGGTCCGGGTAGACGCCCAGCTCCTGCGGCAGGTAGCCGAGCACCCGCCGCACCGCGGCCCGCCCGGCCCGGGTGGTCACGTCGTGCTCACCCACCCGTACCGAACCTCCGGTCGGCCGCAGCAGACCGGCCAGGATCCGCATCAGCGTGGTCTTGCCGGCGCCGTTCGCGCCGAGCAGGCCGAACATGCCGGTCGGCACCTCCAGGCTCAGCCCGTCGAGCGCGGTCACCCCGCCCCGGTACCGCTTGGTCAGACGATCGATGTCGATGCGCAACGGAGGCTCCTAGCGACGAGGACGGACGGAGGCGGCGGCCAGCGCGAGCGCGGCCAGGACCAGCAGCACACCGATGGACAGCCAGGCGGTGACCGGGGTGGCCTCGGGGCGCAGGAAGTTCAGGGCGGCGCCGGGCACCGGGCCGGCGATCGTCTCGCCGCCGCGGATCCGGAAGCCGAGCAGCTCCTGCATCGGGTAGCTGCCGATCGGCGTGACGATGCTGTGGGCCAGGGTCGGCATGGTGTCCGGGGTGATCGAGTTGCCCCAGAACCAGTACCCGACGAACAGCACGCGGAACAGCGGCGCCGGCACGACGAGCGGGACGGCCAGCGCGAACGCCCCGACGAACAGCACCGCCGGCAGGAGCACGAGGGCGAAGGCGGCGAGGGCCCAGCCCAGGGCGGCGAAACGGCCCGAGGCGATCGCGTACGCCACGGCGAAGCCGAAGTAGGCCAGCGCGACCGGCGCGGTGACGGCGGCGCACACCCCGAGGTACTTGCCGGTCAGCCGGGCCACCGGGGACGCCGGGGTGGCGTCCAGGATCGCCGCCACGCCCAGCCGGTGGTCGCGGACGAGGCGGTCGGCGAGCAGGCACCCGTACGCGACCGGCAGGAAGATGTTGACCAGCAGCGCGCCCGAGAGCATGGTGCCCTTGGGGTCGTCCTGCCGGATCACCTCGCGCACCTGCTGTGACCCGACCGCCGCGAGCAGCACGACGATCACGCCCAGGCTGACCCACAGCGATCGCTTCCGCAGCATCATCCGCAGCTCGTACCGCGCGGCCGTGATCACTCGGACTCCTCTTGGTAGGAACGCCCCGACAACAGCCACCCGCCGGCCCCGAGCACCACCGCGGTGCCGATCAGGGTGAGCCGGTTGACCGCCCACTCCTCCGGCGCCGCGCCCTGGGTGGTGGCGAACAGGAACAGCTGTTTCATGACGAAGTGCTGCTGGAAGGCCCCGCCGAACAGCTGCTCGACCAGCCACAGCACGGCGACGATCCCGCTCGCGGCGGCCGGGATCCGCAGCGCCGCCCCGGCCAGCAGCCCGAACGCGCCCAGCCACAGTCCCGGCGCCAGCCAGGTGAGCTGGCCGGCGACCGGCCCGCGGGTTCCCGGCCAGCCGTCCGCCACCAGGAGAACCGCCGAGATGGCGACGGCCACCAGCGCCGTCCACGCGGCGATCACGGCCAGCCGGCGCATCAGCGTCGACCGGTACGCCGTCGGCATCGTGAACTGCAGCTCGGCCGCCGGGTCCCGCCCGGCCAGCGCGGCGGCGCCCAGCCCGGCGGTCAGTGGCAGGCCCAGCTCCAGGAAGACGAACAGGTTCCGCAGTGGATGGTCGGCCCAGGTGATGACGACGAGGGCGCCGGCCAGCAGCGGTGGGCCGAGGACGGGGGCCCGGCCGGCCCGGCGGATCTCATGCCGCCACAGAGCGAGTGGTCTCACGTCAGGTAGGTAGCGCGCGAGTGCCGCACGGGTTCACCGCGACCGGCCACGATCACCGCGGCCACCGTCAGCACACCCGCCACGAGGCCGGTGACCAGGTTGGTCGACCACACCACGCCGGTCAGGTCGACCAGCCAGCCGGCCTGGGCGAGCACGCTGCCGGACAGCGCCCGCAGCGACCACAGGGTCAGCGCGGCCCCGATCGCGAGGTCCGGGCCGAACCACACCACCAGCAGCAGGGACAGGGCCGACAGCAGGGCCATCGGGCCCAGCCAGGCCACGACCAGGGCCCAGATCCCGGCCACCGAGCCGCCCAGCAGCGCCACGACGGCCGACGCGGCCAGGGCCAGGATCAGGTCGTACCCGAAGACCAGGGTGAGCCGGATCAGCAGGATCAGCCGCTGCGCCGTCGGCGTCGCCGCCACCACCTCGAAGGCCGGGTCGTGCCGCGGCCCGTACACCCCGCTGACGCCGGCCGCGGCGACCACCGGCGCCACCAGGGCCAGCACGTCACCGGCCCCGCCGCCCTGCACCACGGCCAGGACCACGCCGAGCGCCATGACGAACGCCGACGCGACCAGCACCCGGACCCGGAGCAGCCGCAGCTCGGCCCGGACCAGATCAATATTCGGCCCTGATCCACCACGTGCCGGCGGGACGACGGGTGACAGCACGCTGCGCGCCAGCACGCGGCGGATCAGGGCCGGGCCCGGCGGGGTCACGTCCGGGTCGGCGGCGGCGGCGATGCCGGCCCAGGCGGCCAGGTCGGCCCGGCAGCCGTCGCAGCCGGCCAGGTGCGCGTCGACCGTCGCCCGCTCGGCCGGCGTGAGCGTGCCGGCCGCGTACTCCATCAACCGCTCGTTCATTCCGGAACTCCCTGGCGACTGAGCAACTGGGCCAGCCTGGCCCGCGCGTGGTGCAGGCGGCTCTTGACCGTCCCCACCGGAACACCGAGGACCTCGGCCGCGTCGGCGAGCGGCAGCCCCGCCACGAACACCAGCCCGATCACGTCCCGCTGATGGTCCGGCAGCCGCCCGATCGCCTCGGCCACCGGCGTCCCCCCGGCCGCGGCGATCGCCAGCTCGTCCGGTCCCGGCGTCCCATCGGGCCGATCAACAGCCTCGGCGGGTACGGGCGGAGCAACGTTCCGCAGCCGATTGTGCGCCTGCCGCCGAGCCACCCCGAACAGCCACGTGGTCACCCGCGCCCCGCCCGCGTAACTACCGGCCGACCGCCACACCGCGAGCATCGTGTCCTGCAGGATCTCCTCGGCCACCCCGCGGTCCCCGGCCAGCCGCAGCAGATATCCGAACAGCCGCCCCGAGTGCGCCTCGTACAGCCGCGTCAGCGCGGCACTGTCCCCCCGGGCCACCAGCCCGAGCAGCGCCGCGTCCACCTCGTCCGTACCCATCACCGGGTGAGTAGCGTCGCCCCGCGCCAAAGGTTCACCGCGCCTTCAGGAGGCCGGCGCCGCCTGACCGTCCACGAGCGTGTCCAGGTCGGTGAAGAAGTCCGGGTAGGTCTTGGCCACGCAGCCGGGGTCGCGGATCTCGATGCCGGGGACGCGCAGGCCCAGCAGGGCCAGGCTCATCGCCATGCGGTGGTCGTCGTAGGTCTCGAAGGCCACCGGCCGGGGCGTACCCGGGTTGATCGTGAAGCCGTCCTCGTCCTCGGTCGCGTCGATGCCGGCGCGGCGCAGTTCGGTGACCATGGCGGCGATGCGGTCGGTCTCCTTGCGGCGGATGAAGCCGATGCCCCGCACCCGGGTCGGCGAGGAGGCGAAGACGGCCACCGCGGCCAGCGTCTGCGCGGTGTCCGAGATGTCGGCCATGTCGACGTCGATGCCGTGCAGGGCGCCGGCCGACTCGACGGTGATCGAGTCCGCGCTCCGGGACACCGTGGCGCCCATCCGCGCGAGCACGTCGGCGAAGCGTACGTCGCCCTGCACGCTGTTCGCACCCAGCCCGGCCACCGTGACCCGCCCACCGGCGACGGCCGCCGCGCCCAGCAGGTAGGAGGCCGCGCTGGCGTCGGGCTCGATGTCGTAGGCGCGCGCCCGGTAGGCGCCGGGCTCGACCGTCAACCCCTCGACGGGTACGCCGAACGCGCCCATCACCGCCTTGGTGATCTCGACGTACGGCACCGACACGAGTTCCGAGGTCAGCGCCACCTCGAGCCCGTCGTGCATGAGCGGCCCGGCCATCAGCAGCCCGGAGAGGAACTGGCTGGAGACATTCCCGCTGACGTGCACCACGCCGCCGCGCATCGGGCCGCTGACCGCCGCGGGCAGGTAGCCGGGCTCGCCCAGCTCCTCGACCTTGGCGCCGGCCTGCCGCAGCGCCTCGAGGACGGGGCCGAACGGCCGGGCCCGCAGCTGCGCCGAGCCGTCGACGACCGTGCGGGAGCCGAACAGCGCCGCCGCGGGCAGCACGAACCGCGAGGTCGTGCCCGACTGCCGCGCGTCGATCACCGCACCGGCGACCGGGCCGGCGCCCCCGCGCACCGTGATCGTGCGCGCGTCCGGAGAAGCGTCGACGACGGCGCCCAGCGCCACGGCGGCGTCCATCATGGCCCGGGTGTCGTCCGCGAACAGCGCCCCGCCCAGCGTGGACACGCCGGGGGCCAGCGCCGCGCACAGCACCGCCCGGTTGGTGATGCTCTTGGAGCCGGGCGGACGCACGGCAGCGTCGAGCGGACGGACGGCTGGTCTCACCATGCGGGAGTCGGTCACGGGACAATTCTGCTGGCCACGGCTACCAGTGGGTAGGTGATTTTCCACATTGTGGGCGGAAAAGACGGCCGCGTAGGTTGGAGCCTGTGAAGTTCAAGCTGGACAGGCGCTCACTCATCATCGTGGCCGCCGTCGTCGTGGTGGGGTTCGCGCTGCTGGCCCGGGGCTGGAGCGGCGCGGGCGGCGCCCAGGAGCAGGCGCAGCCCCTCGACGCCGGGGCCAAGCAGGCCTGCGACGACTTCGAGGCCGGCCGCCGCGACGCGACCTCCTCGGCGAGCCGGCTCCAGCTGGCCGACAAGGTCGCGCTGTCGATCAAGGACACCGAGAACGACGCCGTCGCCGACGCCGCGCCCGCGCTCGGCCGCGACACCGACGACAACCGGCAGTGGCGGGTGCACGCCGACGCCTTCACCAAGACCTGCCGGCTCAACGGCTGGACGGCTCGCTAGCGGGCGGCGCGCCCCTCGGCGACCTGGCGGCCGTGCTCCGACTCGGGGTGGCGGTCGATCATCTCGCGGAGCGACGCGGCGTCGGTGTTCGCGCCGAACGTCTCGGCGCCGGGCTGCAGGCGTACCCCCTCGGCCAACGGCCCGGCCTGGACCGGGTCGAAGCCGAGCGCGTCGACGAAGGCCGCCACCGTCGCCAGCTCCGAAGCGGGGCCGGCCAGCGCGATCGCCCTACGGTCGGGCGCGCCCGGCGGCCGCGCCCCCGCTTCGAGATCGTGGTAGCCCATGTGGTTGAAGCCCTTCACCACCCGCGATTCCGGCAGGAAGGCCTGCACGATCTCGCTGGACGAGGTCCGCGGGTCGGTGAGGTCGTCGCGGACGCCGTCGATCTCCCACCAGTAGTTCATCGCGTCCACCACCAGCTTGCCGCGCAGCTGCTCGACCGGGACGGCCTGGTGCTTGCCCAGCGGCAGGGCCAGCACGACGATGTCGGCGCCCGCGGCCGCCTCGGCCGCGGTGACGGCCTTGGCGCCGGGCGTGAGGACGTCGACGATCAGCGCGATCCGGGCCGGGTCGCCGGAGCCGGCGATCAGCACCTGATAGCCGGCGGCGACGGCGAGCCGGGCCAGCACGGTGCCGACCTTGCCGGCGCCGAGGATGCCCACCGTGGTCATGGGTCAGCCCGCCAGGATGTCGCGGACCATCGGGATCACCTTCGAGCCGTACAGCTCGACCGCGCGGGTCCGGGCGCTGATCGGCTGGGGGCCGACCGTGTAGATCAGGTCGAAGCGGCCGACGTCGACCGCATTGACCGAGGCGGCGATGCGGCGGGCCACCGTCTCGGGCGAGCCCACGTAGAGCGAACCGTCCGCGACCTCGTTGTTGAACGCGATCCGGCTCATCGGCGGCCAGCCGCGCAGCTTGCCGATGCGGTCCATCTGCTCCTTGTAGGCCGGCCAGAAGATCTCCTTGGCCTGCTCGTCGGTGTCGGCGACGAAGCCGGGCGAGTGCATGCCGACCGGGTACGCCTGCGTCTCGAGCTGTTCGGTGGCCCGGCGGTAGAGGTCGACGTACGGGGCGAAGCGCGCGGCCTGCCCGCCGATGATGGCCAGCATGAGCCGCAGCCCGTGCTGGGCGGTGCGCACCACCGACTGCGGTGAGCCGCCGACGCCGACCCAGGTGGTCAGCCGGCCGGACTCGGTCTTCGGGAACACCTCGATGTCGTCGAGCGCCGCGCGGGTGGTGCCGCTCCAGGTCACCGGCTTCTCGTCGAGCAGCTTGACGAACAGGTCGAGCTTCTCCTCGAAGAGCACGTCGTAGTCGCTCAGGTCGTACCCGAACAGGGGGAACGACTCGGTGAACGACCCGCGTCCGAGGATGGCCTCGGCCCGCCCGTTCGAGATCGCGTCGACGGTGGCGAACCGCTGGAACACCCGCACCGGGTCGTCCGAGCTCAGCACGGTCACGCCCGAGGCCAGTCTGATGCGCTGGGTACGCCCGGCGATGCCGGCGAGGACCGTCTCGGGGCTGGAGATCGAGTATTCCGGGCGGTGGTGTTCGCCCAGCGCGATCCCGTCGACGCCGGTCTGGTCGGCGAGGACGGCCTCCTCGATCACCTGACGGATCGCGGCGGCCTGCGAGACGGGCTCTCCCGAGTCGCCCACCGGCACGTCGCCGAAGGTGTCGAGACCCATCACGAGGTTGCTGCTCATGGTTCCTGCCCTCCACTGGCTGACACGTCAACTAAAGCATGATGTAATTGACACGTCAAACACCGAGGGAGGCACGGTTATGCCCGGGACGCGACGGCTGCCCTCCCGCCACGAGCTGGCCATGTGGCGGGAGTTCATCGAGGCGACGGAGCTGCTGCGGACGGCGGTGGCGGCGCGCCTGCAGGAGGACACCGGCCTGTCCATGGGCGACTACACCGTGCTGCTGGCGCTGAGCGAGGCGGCGGACCGGCGCTACCGCTCCTCCGACCTGGCCGCGGCCATCGGCTGGGAACGCAGCCGCCTCTCCCACCACCTGGGCCGCATGGAACGGCGCGGCCTGATCCGCCGGGAACACTGCGATGCCGACAGCCGGGGCTCCTGGATCAGCCTGGAGCCGGCCGGCGACCGGGCCTTCCACGCCGCCACGGCGCCCCACCTGCGGGCCATCCGCGAACTGTTCGTGACCGCGCTCACCGATGAGCAGGTCGCCGCGGCCGGCGAGGTGGCCGCGGCCCTGCGCCGGCACCTCACCGGCTGACCGGTTTTCCTTCCGCCCCACGCTCGTTGATACTTTGTCGGCCACGGCGAAGGGATCGATGTGAGGCTGTTCAACGCGGTCGGTGTGCGGGTCGTCTCGGTCGGCCTGCTGGTGGCCGGTGTGGTCGGCGGGGTCCACCTCGCCGGGGTGCGCTCCGACCAGCGGCAGAGCGCCCACTCGCGGCTCGTGCTGCAGGCCGGCGAGGACGAGGCGCAGCTGCTGAACGCCCGGCAGAATCAGGTCGCCGCCGCCCGGGCCTGGGAGCGTCAGGCCGAGAGCCAGGCCGCGGTCCGGGCCGCCGCCGCGGCGAAGGACTCCGCGCGCCGGGCCCGGGCCGTCGAGAAGAAGGCCAAGGAGAAGAAGAAGACGCCGCCGAAGCCCACCAACGGCACGGTCCCCTACTCCGGGCCGATCCCGTCCTCCTGCACGGAGTACAGCGGCAACCGCAAGACCGGCTGCGCGCTGATGCTCGCCGGCGGCTTCGCGATCGACCAGTTCCCGTGCCTCGAGAAGCTGTGGAAGCACGAGAGCGGCTGGAACCACAAGGCCGAGAACAAGGGCAGCGGCGCGTACGGCATCCCGCAGGCCCTGCCCGGCAGCAAGATGGGGTCGATCGCCTCGGACTGGCGCACCAACCCGGCGACCCAGATCAAATGGGGCCTGGGGTACGTCAAGAAGCGCTACAAATCACCCTGCGGCGCGTGGTCCCACTTCCAGAGCGCGGGGAACTACTAGGGCCCACATCGTAAAGTATCGATCTATGCGTAGATTGATCGTGGCGGCGGCCGTCGCCCTGGTGACCCTGATCCCTGCCCCGGCGAACGCCGCGAACACCGGGTCGCGCGAGTGTGCGACCCCGTCGATCGACCGTTACCAGCAGTGGCTGGCCGCCGGCGAGGGCACCACCGTCCCGGCCACCGGCAGCATGCTGGTGCCCATCCACCACGGCCGTGACTACGCCGCCCGGATCACCTTCCTCAACGAGGAGTGGCACGTGGCCGTCCTCTGGCTGGGCAACCAGTTCGAGGCGCAGGCCGACCTGTCGCGGTCGGCCGGGTTCTGGCTGACGTACAGCGCGACCGACGATCTGTGGGTTCAGCTCCGCCCGGCCTCGCACTGGAGCGGCGGCGCCCAGTGGGCCACCGCGATCCCGTCCACCCACGGGCGCGTGGCGGCCCGGTTCTTCAGCCTGCGTCCCGGCGCCTGGACGTCGGTGCCCGAACTGGGTGAGCCCGCCCACCCGTTCGCCACCGCCCGCGGCGAGGCCCGGGGCCTGGTCTTCGTCGGCAAGACCGCCAACGAGCTCGACTTCCGTGGCCTCCGGGTCCACCGCTACACGCCGCCGTGCCTGTGAGAGGCTGGCCGGATGTCGATCACTCCGCTGCCCGCTGAGATCCTCGAGTTCCTCCGGAAGCCGAACCCCGCGGTGATGGCCACCCTCGCGGCCGACGGCCGGCCGGTGACCGTCGCCACCTGGTACCTGCTGGAGGACGACGGCCGGATCCTGCTCGGGCTCGACGCGTCCCGGGCCCGGATCAAGCACATGGAGAACGACCCGCGCGTCTCGCTGACCGTGCTGGCCGACGACTGGTACACCCACGTCAGCCTGCAGGGCCGGGTCGAGCCGTTCCGCGACGACGAGGGCCTGCGCGACATCGACCGGCTGTCACAGCACTACGGCGGCGCCCCCTACCCGAACCGGACCAGCCCCCGGGTCAGCACCCACCTGATCGTCGAGCGCCACCACGGCTGGGGCGCGCTGAAGGGCAGGTGACGCGTCAGGCCCGCGGGCGGGCGCGCAGGTAGAGGTTGGCCGGGAAGGTGGCGAAGGCCGCGCGCTCGGTCACCGGCGGGCCCGAGCGGTCGGGCGCCAGGTCGAACGCGCGGCCCAGCACCGACGTCACCATGGCCGCCTCGATCATGGCTGCGCCGCCAGTACGGGACGGGCGAGTTGATGCGCCGGGTGAAGGCCGGGAAGATCATCGGGATCCGGCTGTGCAGGCCCTCGCCGGTGGCTTCCAGCGAGTTCAGGTCGTAGCCCATGGCCAGCCCGGACGTCACGTCGAGGGTGTAGCGCATCATCCGGTCGAGCACGTCGATCCGCTCACCGGACGCGGCCATGTTCCCCCATTGGCGCAGCAGCCGCTCGGTGACCATGGTGATCGTGGCGAAGTACTGCCGCAGGTACGCGACGTTCAACGACTGGGTGGCCACCTTGCGGAGCCGCCGCCAGCGGTCACCCTCGGCGGTGAACACGCCCGGCAGGATGATCTCGTCGATGATCTCGGAGTTGCGCCGGTTGCGCTGGAAGGCGTCCGGGCGGCGGCGCAGGATCACATCGGCGTGCGCCGGGTCGGCCGTGACGATCACGGTGTTGCCGCCCAGGCGGACGCGGAAGGTCAGCCCGAACTCGTCGGTCCACCGCTCCAGCACCCGGTGTTGTTTCTGGCCCCGGCTGAGCTCCGGCACATTCCCGACGAACGGGAGAGGCTTGGGTCCGGGAAGGGTGCTCACGCTCTCGGGCATGTCACCCAGTGTCCCCATCGGAGGCCGCACGGTTCCACCCTTCTGCCCCGATCGGCGGTCGATGCTGCCCGGCGGGGTCAGGCGCGTGCGCGTACCCGGAGGTGGAGGTTGGCCGGGAACACCGTGAAGGCCATCCGTTCCTCGACCGGGCCGGCCGTGTGGTCCGGGATGAAGTCGAAGGCGCGGGCGAGCACCGAGGTCACGATCGACGCCTCGATCATGGCCAGGTTGCGGCCGGGGCAGAAGCGCGGCCCGTTGCCGAACGGCGCGAACGGCAGCGCCTCGGTCTTCACGGCGCCGTCCAGCCAGCGCGAGGGGCGGAACTGGTCCGGGTCGGGGAAGCGGGCGGTGTCACGCCGAGCGCCGTACGAGGTCAGCAGAAAGAGCGTGGTGCCTTCGGCGAGGAACAGGTCGCCGAGCGTCATGTCGTGTTTGGTCTCGACACCGAGGTACGGCGCGACCGGACGCAGCCGCAGCACCTCGTTGACCACCGCCTCGGCGTACTTCAGCCGGCCCACCGTGCCCGGGTCGGTGGGCAGCCGCTGGTCACCGAGCACCTCGTCGGCCTCGGCCCGGACCTTCTCGTGGACGTCCGGGTTCTCGGCCAGATAGTGCAGCGCCCACGCCGCGGTCGACGAGGTGGTGTCCTCCCCGGCCAGCAGCATGGTCAGCACGTTCCCGAAGACCTCGTCGTCGGTGATCCCGGGCTCGTTCTCGATCGGCTTCACCAGCGCCTCGAGGAAGTTCGACGGCGGTTCGCCCGCGGCCACCCGTACCCTCGCCTCCGCGAAGCGCTCCTTGACGATCGCCTCGATCTCGCCGACCGTGCCGTCGAGCCGCCGGTCCTGCGGCAACTTGACGTAGCGCCAGTACGGGAAAGCCGCGTTGATGCGCCGGGAGAACGCGGGGAACAGCATCGGGACCCGGCTGTGCAGGCCCTCGCCGGTGTTCTCCAGCGCGTTCAGGTCGTGGCCCATCGCCAGCCCGGACGTCACGTCGAGGGTGTAGCGCATCATCCGGTCGAGCACGTCGATGGACTCACCGCTCCCGGCGGCGGTCTCCCACTGCCTCAGCAGGCGCTCGGTGACCATGGTGATCGTGGTGAAGTACTGCCGCAGGTAGGCCACGTTCAACGACTGCGCGGCGACCTTGCGCAGGCGGCGCCACTTGTCGTCCTCGGCGGTGAACACGCCGTGCGCGGCGATCTCGTCGATCACGTCGGACACCCGCGCGCTACGCCGGAAGGCATCCGGACGCTTGCGCAGCGCCACGTCCACGATCGCCGGGTCGGCGGTGCCGATGACGTCGCTGCCGCCGAGGCGGAACCGGAAGGTCGGCCCGAACTCGTCGGCCCACCGGTCGAGCACCCGGTGGGAAACCTGGCCCCGGACGAACTCGGCCAGGTTGCCCACGAGGGGAAGCGGTCGGGGTCCGGCGAGGGCGCTCACGGTCGTAGCCATGCCGCCCAGTGTCCTCGTCGGACAGCTGCTCGGAAAGTCGGAAATTCGACTATTCGCCGAACTTGAGCTCCGCGCCGGCCGCCTTGCACGCGGCTTCGACATCGCTCGCCGCCTTGGTCAGGGCATCGCCGTCGGCCGCCTTGGCCGGGTCGGCGGCGGCCGAGGCCTTCTTGAGCTCCGTACCCATGACCTGGAGATCCTTGGCGACCTTGCTGTCGCCGCCGCCCGACGCCTCGGTCAGCCCGCCGGCGAAGTCCTCGAGGTACTTCCGGTAGCTGGCCGAGGTCTGGGCCTCGCCCGACTTGATCCCGGCGAGCAGGTCGTCCTTGAACTTCACCCCGGCCTTCTGCGCCGTCTCGCACCGTTCCTTGTCGCTCTTCGCCGCGCCGCCGGTCGCGGCCGGAGGGGCCGAGGTGACCAGGGACGAGGTGGCGGGCGCGGGGCCCGACGGCGCGGAGCTCGGGGCGCCGGCCGGCGTCTCGTCGCCACAGGCGGCCAGGCCGAACGCGGTCACGGCGACACATGCCAGTGATGCGGTACGAATAAGCTTCACGGCCGGGGACCGTAGCCGATGCCCGCCGGGTCGGCGACCCCGTTCACCGCGATCGCGGGGTCAGCAACCCGCGGTGGAAGGCCTCGGTGACCGCGGCGGCTCGATCGTTGACGTTCAACTTGGCATAGATGTTGAGCAGGTGGGACTTGATCGTCGCCTCGGTGAGGAAGAGCCGCGCCGCGGCCGACTTGTTCGAGGCGCCGGCCGCCACCAGCTCCAGCACCTCCAGCTCGCGCCGGCTGAGCGGGCCGGGCGCGGGCTTCCGGACCCGGTTCATCAGCAGCGCGGCCACCGACGGCGCCAGCACCGACTCGCCGCGGGCGGCGGCCCGGACGGCACGCAGCAACTCGTCGCGGGGCGCGTCCTTGAGCACGTAGCCGATGGCGCCGGCCTCGATCGCGGGCAGCACGTCGCTGTCCGTGTCGTACGTGGTCAGCACCAAGACCCGGGCATCCTCGAGGTTCGCGATGGCCTGCACGCCGTCCATGCCGGGCATCCGGAGGTCCATCAGAACCACGTCGGGTCGCAGCTCGTCGAAGAGGCGCACCGCCTCGGCCCCGTCGGACGCCTCGCCCAGCACCTCGAACCCCGGGTCACGGGCGAACATGCTGCTCAGGCCGTCCCGCACGACCGGGTGATCGTCGACGATGAGCAGCTTGACCGGGCTCACGTGGGCACCCGGGCCGAGATGCCCGTGCCGGCGCCCGGCTCGGACTCGACCGCCAGCGTGCCGGCCACACCGGCGATCCGCTCCCGCATGGCCGTCAGGCCGTAGCCGCCGGACCGCCTGGCCGGCTCGAAGCCCACGCCGTCGTCCCGCACGTCCAGCGCCATCTCCGCCTCCAGGAACGACAGGGTCACGCCGACCCGGGTCGCCCGCGCGTGTCTGGCCACGTTGGCCAGCGCCTCCTGCACGATGCGCAGCAGGGCCGTCTCGACCTCGGCGCCCAGCGCGAACGGCGTACCCGTCGTGGTGACCTGGACCGGGATGTCGTGCCGGGCCGACCACCGCTCGGCGACCCCGGACACCGCCTCGCCCAGGCGCGCCGAGGTCAGCGGCTCCGGGCGCAGCGCGTCCACCGACCGCCGCGCCTCGGTCAGGCTCTCCCGGGCCAGGTCGATCGCGGCAGTGGTGTGCCGGCGGCGCTGCCCGGGGTCGTCATCGAGGTGCTCGGCCGCCCGCAACTGGGTGACGATGCCGGTCAGGCCCTGGGCCAGGGTGTCGTGGATCTCCCGGGCCAGGCGCCGGCGTTCCTCCTGCACACCGGCGTTGCGGGCCCGCACGACCAGTTGCTCCTGGAGCGCGGCGTTCTCGGCCTTGGATCGTTCCAGGCGCCGCTCGTACCAGGCGAACGCGCACATCGGGCCGGCGTTCCCGGCGATCACGGCGACCCAGATGAGTACGCCGAGCAGCGTGGTGCGGTCCACGCCGTACGTCTGGGCGGTGGCCGCCACCACCGCCACCGCGCCCACCGCGATCGGCCGCCGCAGCTTGAACGCTCGGACATAGAGCACCGGCGTGAAGAACCCGAACCACGCGGCCGGGACCACCAGAACGCCGGTGGTCAGGACGAGCGCGGCCAGGAACACCGGTCGCCGCAGCGGCAGCAGCACGGCCGGCAGGCCACAGAGGACCAGCTCCCACGAGACACCGTGGACATGCGCGGTGACCCCGGTCAGCACCGCCAGGAGGGCGTAGGCACCGATCGTCACGGACATCACTCTATGGACAGCGCGTGCCGGAAGACGCCCCGCGGATCCCACGTGGCCTTGATCCGGCGCAGCCGCGGGTAGTTGTCGCCGTGGTAGAGCCGCTGGGCCGGGATGCCCGAGGTGTTCCAGGCCGGGTCGGCCAGGTCGGCGTCGGCGTAGTTGATGTACGAACCGTCCGGCGGCACGCCTCCGCTGGTGGCGTACACGTCGCGGTAGAACTCCCGCACCCAGGCCAGACTGGTCGCGTCGTCGGCCTCGTTCGCCCAGACCGTCTGGTAGACCACCTTCATCACCGCGTCCCGCTGCGCGATGGCGGTCGCCGGGGCGCGTACCGCGCCGACCTGACCGCCGTACCCGATGAGCAGCATCCCCGCCTGTGGTCCGCCGCTGTCGTTGGTCAGGTGCCGGTAGATCGTGGCGAGCTGCGCCTCGGTGTAGCCGCGCGTCAGGTAGCCGGCCTTGATCTTGTAACGCCGGGTCACCACGTCGCCCGCCTCGCCGCTGCCCGGCCAGGTCATCCGGTGCAGCCAGGACAGCGTGTCGCGCTGCTCGAAGACCGGCGTCAGGCCGGTGCCGGCGGTCACCGCGGCGATGAACTCGCTCATCCGGCCGGCGATGCCCGGCAGGTCGGCGTCGGCCTGCACGACCAGCATGACCGTCCCGCCGGAGCGGTGCGAGGGCTGCAAGATCCCGTAGACTCCCTGGTACGCGGAGCCGGGCGCGCTGTGGCGTTCGTGCCAAGCGCCGAAGTTGCGCAGCAGCCCGGTGAACGAGGTCTCGGTGAGCTGTTCCCACGACCAGAAGAGCACGTGCTGGAGCATGTTCTGCGGCGACGGCGGCAGTTCGCTCTCCATGTTCTCGGAGCGCAGCCAATAGCGGGTGACCACGCCGAAATTACCGCCGCCCCCACCGGTGTGCGCCCACCACAGGTCGCGGTTCGGGTCGTCCGGCTCGCGGGTGGCGACCACCCTGCGGGCCCGGCCGTCCCGGTCGGCCACCACGACCTCGACGCCGTGGAGGTGATCGACCACCGAGCCGTAGCGCCGGGACAGCGGCCCGTATCCCCCGCCCACGATGTGCCCGCCCGCACCGACCCCGGGGCAGCCGCCGCCCGGGACGGTCACGCCCCACCCCTTGAACAGCGCCCGGTACACCTCGCCGAGCGTGGCGCCGGGCTCCACGAAGAACGCTCGCCGCCGCTCGTCGTAGCCGACCCCGTTCATCGGCCCGAGGTCGAGGAGCATCCGGACGTCGGGGCCGGCGGTCAGATTCTCGAAACAATGACCACCGCTGCGTACGGCGATCCGCTTGTCGCCACGCACCGCGTCCGACACCGCCCCCACCACCTGGTCGGCGTTCGTGGCCACGCGGATCTCGTCCGGCCGCCCCGCGAACCTGAAGTTGTTGCCGCGCAACAGGTTCTCGTATCGCCGGTCGCCCGGCCGGATCGCGACCGCCGGCGGTGTGGTGCGGAGCTTGGCCGGCGGGATGCCCGCCGCCAACGCTCCCGTTGCGGCCAGGACCGTGCGTCGGCTCAGATTCATGCCCCTCAGCCTCGCGGCCGGAGCGCGCCCGCACATCGACCCGGCTACCGGTCCGGCGGCTGAGCCGTCCCCTCAACCGGATGGCTGAGTCACTCCACCGTGACCGAGAACTCGTTGCCGTCCGGGTCGGTCATCGTGGTGTCGTCGAGCCGGGTCGCGCCGAGCGAGACGAGCCGCTCGACCTCCGCGGCCGACGCCACCAGCTCGAAGCGCGGCTCGCGCCCGCTCTTCGGGTTGAGGGGCGGCCCGCCCCACGAGATCTTCGTGCCGCCCTCAGGCGACTGGATCGCGGTCTCCTGGTCCTGATCCCAGACCAGCGGCCAGCTCAGCGCCGCGCTCCAGAAGAGCCCCACCTCCCGCGTCCCGTCGCAGGCCACCGCCCCGATGAACCCGGTGCCGGCCAGGAAGTTGTTGCCCGGTTCGATGACGTCGAACTCGTTGCCCTCGGGGTCGGCCAGCACCACGTGCTTCTCCTCGGGGAGCTGGCCCACATCGATGTGCCGGGCGCCGGCCTTGATCGCCCGGTCCACGATCGCCTCCTGATCGTCCGGCGACGTGCTGGTCAGGTCGAAGTGCATGCGGTTGTGGCCGGCCTTCTCGGCCGCCGACGGCCGGAACCGGACCGGGAAGGGCGGGCCGGCCGGGTCGCGGCCGAGAACCACGGTCCAGAACCGTTCGAGGCGTTCCGGGTCATGCGCGCCGAAACAGAAGGCGGACAGCTGAGACGTCATCACCGGAGCCTAGGTCCTGTCGCAAATTCAATCCCAGTCGTTTTGCCCCGGAAGCGAATTTGAGACAGGACCTAGGAGCGGGCCGGGCCGCCCGCAGCCGAGTTACCGGGCCAGCGCCTCGGTCGGGGCCAGCCGGGCCGCTCGCGCGGCCGGGTAGAGCCCGGCGACCACGCCGACCAGGATGGTCGCGGCCAGGCCGCCGCCCAGGGCCCACGGCGGCAGGGCCACCGGCCAGGAGCGCCACCACGACCAGCCCGCGGTGACCAGGGCGCCGGTCGCCGCGCCGGCCAGGCCGCCGACCGTGGAGAGCAGCAGGGACTCGGTCAGGAACTGCTGGCCGATGTGCGCGCCGGTGGCGCCCAGGGCGCGGCGCAGGCCGATCTCGCCACGCCGTTCCAGGACCGAGATGACCATCGTGTTGGCCACACCCACGCCGCCCACCAGCAGGGCCACCGCGCCCAGGCCGAGCAGCAGGCCGTTCAGGGCCGAGTCGGTGGCCCGGGCGGCGGCCAGCGCGTCGGACGGGCGGGACACCTTCACCTCGTTGGGGGCGGCCGGGTTGACGGTGGGGCCGAGCAGGCGGCGGACCTGCTCGACGGCCGCCTCGTCGGACCGCGTGTAGAGCATGGTCGGGTGGCCGTCGAAGCCGAGCCGGGTGGTGGCGGTCGACCAGTCGACCAGCGCGGCCGAGTCGAGCTCGGGGGCCAGCGGCGCGGCGGCGAGGATGCCCACCACCGAGAACCACTGGCCGCCCAGCCACAGCCGTTGGCCGGGGGCGTGGACGCCGAGCCGCTCGGCCGCGCCGGCGCCGAGCACCACCGCGGGCGAGCCGGGTTTGGTGGTGGTGAGCCAGCGGCCGCGGGCCAGCCGCGCCTCCAGGGTGGCGAGCAGGTCGGGGCGGGCGGCCAGCACGGTGACGCTGCTGGACTCGGCCACCGGGATGTACTCGTTGCGGTAGACCTTGGCGTCCAGCTTGCCGGTGGCGCTGACCGACCGCACCGCGGCGATCCGGCCGGCCATCGCGGGCGACTCGGGCGGCAGGACCGCCGCGTCGCCACCGAAGGTCTCGCCGGGCGTCACGGTGAGCAGGTTGGTGCCCAGGGCGGCCAGGGACCGGTCCAGGTCGGCCCGGCTGGAGGCCGAGATGCCGACGACCGCGAGCATCGCCGCGATGCCGATCGCGATCCCGGCCGCCGAGAGCACCATGCGCATCGGGCGGGCCCGCAGGCCGGCGGCGCCGAGGCGGAGGATGTCGGCCGCGGCCAGGCGTGCCGGCCGCATCAGCTCACCAGCTTTCCGTCGCGCAGCGCGATGCGCCGGGGCAGGGCGGCCGCGAGGTCTCGGTCGTGGGTGATCACGACCGTGGTCGTGCCGGCGCGATGCAGGTCGCGCAGCAGGCCCATGACCGCCGTGCCGGAGGCGGAGTCCAGGTTGCCGGTCGGCTCGTCGGCGAGCAGCAGGGCCGGGGCGGCGACCACCGCGCGGGCGATCGCGACCCGTTGCCGCTCGCCGCCGGACATCTCGTGCGGCCGGTGCCGGGCGCGGTGCCCGAGGCCGACCTGGTCCAGCGCGACCCGGGCGCGGTCCCGGCGCTCGCCGCGGCGCACGCCGGTGTAGAGCAGGCCGTCGGCCACGTTGTCCAGGGCGGACACCCCAGCGGCCAGGTGGAACTGCTGGAAGACGAAGCCGATGGTACGGGCGCGGAGGGTGGACAGCGCCCGGTCCTTGAGCGTGGCGATGTCGTGCCCGGCGATGCGCACCGCGCCGGCCGACGGGCGGTCGAGCGCCCCGAGCAGGTGCAGCATCGTCGACTTGCCGGAGCCGGACGGCCCGACCACGGCCAGCATCTCGCCCGCCTCGACCGACAGCGACACGTCGTCCAGGGCGGTCACCCCGCCCGGATAGACCTTGTGGACGTTGCTCATCGTGATCACGCCGGCATCCCCACCGTCATGCCCTCGGCCAGGCCGGCCCCGCGTACCTCGACCTTGCCGTCGGCGAACAACCCCACCTCGACCGGCAGGAACCGGGTCCCGCCGCCCTCGACCACCTCCAGCCCGTAGCCGCCCTCGGCCAGCGCGACCAGCGCGGCGACGGGCACGGTGAGCACGTTCTTGCGGCGCTCGCTGACGTACGTCGCGGTGACCGGCCCTTCGCGCAGCTTGCCGAGCGGGGCGCCGTCATCCAGCGCGACGGTGACCGGGACCGTGGGCTCCTCCCCCGGATCCTTCGGCTCGGCCTTCGCGCCGATCGACGTCACGGTGCCGGGCGTCTCCTTGCCGTTGGGCAGCGTGACCGTGACCTTGACGCCGGCCTGCGCCCAACCGGCCTGGTCCGCCTCCAGTTTGACCGTGACCACCGACCCGGCCCGGGTGTACGTCAGCACCTCGCCGGTGGCCGGCGCTCCCGGGCGCACCTTGAGAGCGGCCACCCGGATCGCGTCGTCGGCCACCACCAGCCACGACGGGTCGACCACCCCGGTCTCCTTCCGGCCCAGATCCTTCTGCCACCGCCGCACGGCCTTGGCGGTCAGCGCGGTGTACTCGTCGTCGGCCGTGAAGCCGTCGTAGCCGAGGTCGCGCAGGTTGCGTTCCAGCAGGGCCACGTCCGGGCCCTCGAGACCCGGACGCAGCTCGCGGTACATCGGCAGCGGCCCGTAGAGCAGGACGACCGGAAGGTTGTCGGCGCGCAGCACGGTGCCGCCGCGCTTGACGGTCGCGCCGGCCTTGGGGAGCCAGGTGACCGTGCCGGGGGCCTTGGCGGCGATCGGCACCTCCTCGCCGTACCCGAGCTCGCCGTCGACCGTGACCGAACCCGACAACGTCTCGCGCTCGACCGTCGTGGTGGCCGCTGGTCCGGGTGAGGTACCGGTCGCCGGGCCGGGATGGCGCAGCACGACCGCCGCCGTGCCCGCTCCGGCCAGCGCGACCACGGCCGTGGTCACCCCGATGACGGTTCGGCGGCCCATCAGCCCACCTGGATGGCCGGCATGGTGCCGCCGCACTTCTTGGTGGCCGCCAGCATCTTGTCCCGGCTCAGCGGAACACTCGGGTCCATCGGCACCGCGCCGGTCTCCGGGTCGGGGTCGGGGAAGTTGGGCAGCCCGTTCTCCCGGAAGCATTTGGCCTGCGCGCGAGACTTCTCCAGCTCTTCCGCCGACGGCTTCGGCGGGTCGCCGGCCGCGCCGACCGGGAGCAGGTCACGGCACTTCTCCGAGGCGGCCTCGATCGTCTTCATCTCGGGCGAGCCGACCTTCATCGCGGGCAGGCCGGGCATGCCCTCGCCGGTCGGGTCGGGCATGTCGACGCCGTTGGCGCGCATGCATTTCGCGTACGCCCGCATCTGCGTCACCTGGTCGGCCGACGCCGACGGGGCGGGCGCGGCTCGGTCCTCGGTTCCGGAACAACCCCCGAGCGCGAAGGTCACCAGCAGCAGGGGCACAACGAATCGCTTCATGCCGCCCAGCACACCGGGTCGCCCGTAAGATCATCATCAGCGCCGGCGCTTACAGCTTTCTTACTGCTCGACCGGTAACCATGTCCCGATGCGGGTACTGATCGCCGAGGACGAGGTCGTGATGGCGGAGGCGATCGCCGAGGGCCTCCGCCTCCAGGCCCTGGCCGTGGACACGGTCCACGACGGCGACGCGGCGCTGCAGCGGCTGGCCGTCAACGAGTACGACGTGCTGGTGCTCGACCGTGACCTGCCCCGCGTGCACGGCGACGACGTGTGCCGGGCGGTGGCCGGTGGCGAGGTACGCATCCTGATGCTCACCGCCGCCGGTGAGCTCACCGACCGGGTGCACGGCCTGGGCCTGGGCGCCGACGACTACCTGGCCAAACCGTTCGCGTTCGCCGAACTGGTGGCCCGGGTGCGGGCCCTCGGCCGCCGGGCCCGGCCGGCCGCGCCACCGGTGCTGGAACGCGCCGGGATCCGGCTCGACCCGGCCCACCGCGAGGTCTTCCGGGACGGGCGGGTCGTCGGCCTGTCGCGCAAGGAGTTCGCCGTGCTCGAGGAGCTGCTGCGGGCCGCCGGCGCCGTGGTCAGCACCGAGCAGCTGCTGGAACGCGCCTGGGACGAGAACACCGACCCGTTCACCAACGTCGTCCGGGTCGTCGTGATGACGCTCCGCCGCAAGCTCGGGCCACCGCAGGTGGTCGAGACGATCACCGGAGTGGGGTACCAGATCCGATGAGCCACCGCTGGACCGTCCGCCTGCGCCTGACCGTCCTCTACGGAGGCCTGTTCATGCTGGCCGGGGCGATACTGCTGACGATCACCTACCTGCTCCTGGCCCAGGCGCTGAACCGGCAGCCGGTCAGCCAGACGGCGGTGCTGGCCATCGCCGAGATCCCGGCGACCCGGGCGGGCGCTCCGGCCTACCCGGCGTCGGGCGACTCCGTGCCGCTGGACGACGTCGCGCTTCGGCGGGGCGAGGTGCCGCAGCTGACCACGGCCCAGCAGGTCGATCTGATGAAGAGCGCCGAGGTGGCCCGGAAGATCCAGGTCGACTTCCGCTCGGCGACCCTGAAGTCGCTGCTCCAGCAGGGTGGCCTGGCGCTGGGCGGGGTCGCGGTGGCCGGCGTGTGCCTGGCCTGGTTCGCGGCCGGGCGTACGCTGCGCCCGCTGAACGAGATCACCGCCGCCGCGCGCCGGGTCGCCGACCGCAACCTGCACGAACGCATCGGCATGACCGGACCCCGCGACGAGCTCCGCCGCCTCGCCGACACCTTCGACGACATGCTGGCCCGGCTCGACGCGGCGTTCGCGGCGCAGCGCCGGTTCGCCGCCAACGCCTCGCACGAGCTGCGGACCCCGCTCGCGATCAACCGCACGCTGATCGAGGTCGCGCTCACCCACCCCGACCCCTCCCCCGACGTACGCCGGCTCGGCGAGACCCTGCTCGTGATCAACGCCCGGCACGAGCGCCTGATCGACGGCCTGCTGCTGCTCGCCCGCGGCGACCAGGAGCTGGCCGACCCGGTCCCGCTCGACCTGGCCGACGTCGTCACCCACGTCGCGGCGATCCACGAGGTCACCGACGTGTCGACCGCGCCGGCCCCGATCACCGGCGACCCCGTGCTGCTCGAACGCATGGTGCAGAACCTGGTCGAGAACGCGGTCGCCTACAACGTTCCCGGCGGCTCGGTGTCGGTGACCTGCACGCCGGGCACGCTGACCGTGACCAACACCGGCCCGGTGATCGCGGCGTACGAGGTGCCGCGTTTGTTCGAGCCGTTCCAGCGCCTCACCGACCGGGTGGGCTCATCCACCGGCACCGGCCTGGGCCTGTCGATCGTCCGGGCGGTGGCCCGCGCCCACGGCGGCACGGTGACCGCGTCGCCGCTCCCGTCCGGCGGCCTCACCGTGACCGTCAGCTTCCCCGGGACCGCTACCCGGTGACGACGCGCGCCACCCCGGCGTAGTGCGACACGGCGACGCCGTCGGCGCGCCACCGGGAACAGGTGACCACGCCCGGGTCGAGCAGGTCGAGCCCGGCGAAGAACGCCTCCACGCCGGCCCGGTCGCGCAGCCGCATCTCGGCGCCGCCGGTCGAGTTCCACAGGCGTACCGCCTCGCTCATCGCCTCGCCGTGCACCTCGGTGGTCGGGTGCGAGACGACCAGGTAGCTGCCGGCCGGCACGGCGTCGATCAGCCGCCGCAGAACGGCCCGCGCCTCGTCGTCGCCGATGATGAAGTTCAGGACGCCGAGCAGCATGATCGCGACCGGCTCCCCGAGGTCCAGCGTCCGGCTCGCGGCGGTCAGGATCGTCCCCGGATCGCGCAGGTCGGCCTCGACGTAGTCCGAGGCGCCCTCGCCGGTGCTGGTCAGCAAGGCACGGGCCTGGGTGAGCACGAGCGGGTCGCTGTCCACGTAGACGACCCGCGCGCCCGGGACCACCCGTTGGGCCACCTCGTGGGTGTTGTTCGCGGTGGGCAGCCCGCTGCCGATGTCGAGGAACTGCCGGACACGCGCCTCGCCGGCCAGGAAGGTGACCGCCCGGGCCAGGAACTCCCGGTCGGCCCGGGCCGAGGTCACCAGGTCAGGAACCACGGCCAGGATCTGCTCGCCGGCCACCCGGTCGGACTCGAAGTTGTCCGTGCCCTGCAACCAGTAGTTCCAGATCCGGGCGCTGTGCGGAATTCCACTGTCGAGGATCACAGGGCGGCACTCTAGCGTCTGAGGGCGGTTGGCTCAGCTGGTCAGGTGGCGGTCGAACCAGGCCGGCATCCGGGCGGACCCACGCCCCTGACTCTGCTCCGGTCCGGACCCGCCTCGCGATCAGGCCACCGCGGTGATCGCGCGGCCCCGGATCGCGCGGCGGGTCGCGCCCAGCGTCGCCGCTAAGGTCAGGAGCACCGCGATCGCGGCGATCAGCGGGAACGGCCAGGCGGGCACCGGTGGGGTCCAGTCGCCGGCGCGGGCGTAGCCGTACGGCAGGATCGTCACCACCGAGGCGAGCAGGCCGGAACCCACGCCGGTCACGGTCAGCAGGGCGCTCTCGGCGGCGACCATGGTCAGGGTCTGTCCGGGGGTGGCGCCGGCCAGGCGTTGGCGGGCGAACTCGCCGCGGCGACCGGCGGTGACGGCCAGCACCGTGTTGACCAGCATGATCGCGACGAACAGGGCGATCATGCCGACGACCACATAGTTCAGGGTCTGGATGCTCTTCTCGAGGCCGGGCCGCACCCGGCCCGCCGACGCCGTGTCCTCGATCGCCTGCATGGCCACCGTGGCGGTGCTGATGCCGACGAAGATGATCACCGGCATGACCGCCCCGGACAGGGTCGCGGCCTGCTGCCGGACGTTGATGACGGCCAGGTCGCCCGAGGCGCTGAGCCGGGGAACGGCCCGGGCGGTCAGCCGCAGCAGCCACGGCGCCAGCAGGGCCAGGCCGGCCGCGGACCAGATGGACGCCTGGCCGGCCGTCTGCATGGCCGCGGCGCCCTGACCCTTCATCACGGTCGCGGTCAGCACGCCGCAGGTCACGCCGGCGGCCAGGAGGACCACGGCGGCGATGACGCGGCCCCGCCCGCGGGCTGACCGGGCGGGGGAAGGCCGGCGGCGGGCGGCCAGCAGCGCCCCGAGGACCGAGCCCAGGACCGTGACCCCGAAACCCAGGCCGAGGGCGATCGGGCCGAAGGCGTATCCGACCGACGCGGTGACCTGCCCGGTGTCGGCGAGCAGGTCGAGCAGCACCCGGCCCAGGGCCAGGCCGATCGGCACGGCGACCGCGGCGGCGATCAGCGCGACCAGCACCGCCTCGCCGACGATCATGCGGGTGAGCTGGCCGGGGGTGGCGCCGGCCCGGCGCAGGACGCCCATCTCGGGCGAGCGCTGCCGCACCGACAGGGACATCGTGGACGACACCGCGAACACCACGATCAGCAGACACCAGCCGCCGGCCACCGAGGCCATCAGGATCAGGGCGTCGCGGCTGACCGTGTCGGTGGTGCCGGCCGCGGTGTCGAGCAGGGCGGCGAAGGTCATCAGGATCGCGGCGCCGAGGGTCGCGGACACGAAGGTCGCGACGAACGCGCCGGTGCGATGCCGCAGGCCGCTCAGCGCGAGGGCGACGATGATCATGAGACGCCCACCAGGGTGAGGCGCTCGGCCACGGCTGAGGCGGTGGGCTGGTCCATCCGGTCGACGACGCGGCCGTCGGCGAGGAAGAGCACGGCGTCGGCGTACGCGGCGGCCACCGGGTCGTGGGTGACCATCACGACCGTACGGCCGAAGTCGCGCACCGCCGCCCGCAGCAGGTCGAGCACCTCGCGTGCGCCGCGCAGGTCCAGCGCGCCGGTCGGCTCGTCGGCGAACACCACGTCGGGCTCGGCGATCAGCGCCCGGGCGATGGCCACCCGCTGCCGCTGCCCGCCGGACAGCTCGGCCGGCACGTGGCCGAGCCGGTCGCCCAGGCCCAGCCCGGCCAGCAGGTCGTGGACCCGGCCGGCCGGGACCCGGCGCCCGGCCAGCCGCAGCGGCAGCGTCACGTTCTGGGTGACGGTCAGCGCCGGCATCAGGTTGAAGTCCTGGAAGACGAACCCGACCCGCTCGCGCCGGAACCGGGTCATCGCCGCCTCCCGGGTGGCGGTCAGCTCGGTGCCGCCGATCAGCACGCGTCCGGAGGTCGGCCGGTCCAGTCCCGCCGCGCATTGCAACAGGGTGCTCTTGCCGGAGCCGGAGGGTCCCATCACCGCGGTGAACGTGCCGGCCGCGAACTGGGCGGTCACCCCGTCCACCGCGATCACGTCGCCGTCGTACACCCGGCGCAGGTCTTCTATGCTGACTGCATTCATGAGAACACCGTACGAAGATGCACCAGGGCCCGAAGTAGGGCTAACACCACGGTTTCTGGTGGCGGGATAGTGCACCGCACTAGTGCAAGGAGAACGCGTGGAGCCGCCGTACCGGAGGATCGCCGGGGAGATCGCGGCCCGCATCGCGTCGGGTGATCTCGCCGCCGGTGATCGCGTGCCGTCGACCCGGGAGCTGACCCGGCGGTACGGCGTGGCCATGGCGACCGCCACCAAGGTCATCGCCGAGTTGCGGTCCTGGGGCCTGGTGGACGCCCGGCCCGGCCGTGGAACCGTGGTGGCGCACGGCATCCCGGGCACCACGGCGGTGGCGCCGCGCCGGTCGATGCGCGACCTGGTGATCGAGGCGGGCATCCGGATCGCCGACGCCGAGGGGCTCGCGGGGCTGTCGATGCGGCGGCTGGCCGGCGAGGCGAAGGTGGCCACCATGTCGCTCTACCGGCACGTCGGCGACAAGGAGGAGTTGCTGCTGCTGATGATGGACCGGGTGTTCGCGACCAGCCCGCCCCCGGCGCCGTCGCCGGACGGCTGGCGGGCGAACCTCGAGGCGATCTCGCGGCAGCAGTGGGCGCTCTACTGCCGGCATCCTTGGCTGGCGCAGGCGTTGTCGTTCACCCGGCCGCAGCCGGCCCCGCACGCGATGGCCCACAGCGAGTGGACGCTGCGGGTGCTCGACGGGCACGGCCTCTCGCCCGACGAGATGCTGCTGGCCGCGGTCACGCTGGCCGGGTACGTCCGGGGGCACGCGCTGAACCTGGAGTCGGAGGCGCAGGCCGAGCAGGAGACCGGGATCAGCGGCGAGGAGTGGCTGGACCGCCAGGGCGACCGGGCGGCCGCGACGGTCACCGACGCCGGCTTCCCGCTGCTGGCCCACCACATCAAGGCGCCCGAGACCGACCTGGCTCTCGACCGGTTGATGGAGTTCGGTCTGCAGCGCCTGCTGGACGGGTTCGAGCGACTGCTCACCCAGCGTCGGATCACCTAGCTCCGAGCGCGCTTTCCACGATCGAACAGGCCTCGACGGTGTGTACGGGCCCTGTGCCGGCGGCCTTGCTGAGCAGGC
Organism: Actinoplanes sp. NPDC051470; assembly: GCF_040682035.1. Taxonomy (NCBI): domain Bacteria; kingdom Bacillati; phylum Actinomycetota; class Actinomycetes; order Micromonosporales; family Micromonosporaceae; genus Actinoplanes; species Actinoplanes sp. NPDC051470. The sequence goes on along the minus strand of NZ_JBFBAA010000002.1, from coordinate 198,592 downwards.
GGCGGAACACCGCGCGCTCCTCGGCGTCGAGGTTGGCCATGGCCGCCTCCTCCGCCTCGGCCATCTGCTCGCAGAGTTCGGCGACCGCGTCGAGCCCCCGCGCGGTGGCCACGATGCGCCGCTGGCGGCGGTCGGCCGGGTTGGGGCGGCGCTCGACCAGCCCGGCCTCGACCAGGTCGTCGATCAGGTAGGTCATCATCGTGCGGTCGATGCCCAGCTTCGCGGCCAGCACGGCCTGACTGGGCGGCTCGACCTGGGCCACCTCGACCAGCGTCTGGTAGCCGCGCGCACCCTGCGGGAAATTCACCAGCTTAGGACCGGAGATCTCCGCGTACGTCCGCAGCACGGTCCCGAGGGCCGCGGCGAAGTCCGCTGTCGCGTTGCTCACCGCCCCATCCTATCTGTTGGACAGATCGTCTGCTAGGAATACTATCTAGCAAGACGACGATCGAGTATCCGGAGGATCGCATGGCGGTCGAGTGGGGCATCGCCCTCAGCCTGGCCCGGCACGGACGGGACGAGCTGCTCGCCCTGGCCGAGCGGGCCGAGGCCAGGGGGCTGGATCTGATCGTCCTCCAGGACGACGACGATGACGATGACGGTCAGGGGCTCGACCCCTGGACGACCGCGGCCTGGCTCGCCGGGCGTACCCGGCAGATCCCGATCGCGATCGAGCACGACCCGGCGGCGATCTCCGAGGCGATGGCGGCCAAGGCGGTCGAGAGCCTGGGCTTCCTGGCCGGCGGCCGGGTGCTCACCTCGGCGCCGGCCGGCGTCCAGGTCAGGCCCGCGTCCGAGATCGACCGGATCCAGGTCACCGAACGCGACCGCACCGGGCGAACCGCGGCCGTGCGGGCGAAGCGGCGGGCCGGCATCGCCTACGACGACGTCCCCGCGTCGCTGGCCGACGCGACCATCGAACCGGGCGATCCGGGCTTCCGCGGACGCCGGTCGACCTACATGCGTGGCGGTTCACCGGGCCTGATCCTCCAGCCCCGCACGCCGGACGAGGTGGCCGACGCGCTCCGCTTCGCGAGACGGCACCCCGATCTGCCGCTCGGCCTGCGCAGCGGCGGGCACGGCGTCAGCGGCCGCTCCACCAACGACGGCGGGCTGGTCATCGACGTCAGCCGGATGAACGACATCGAGGTGCTCGACGAGGCGACCCGGCTCGTGCGGATCGGCCCCGGCGCGACCTGGAAACAGGTGGCGGCCGAGCTCGACAAGTACGACTGGGCGATCGGTTCGGGCGACTACGGCGGCGTCGGGGTCGGCGGGCTGGCCACCGCGGGCGGCATCGGCTTCCTCTCCCGCGAGCACGGCCTGACCATCGACAGCCTGGTCGCCGTCGAGCTCGTGCTGGCCGACGGCACCCAGATCCGCGCCGACGAGACCCTCAACCAAGACCTTTTCTGGGGGGTACGCGGAGCCGGCGCGAACTTCGGTGTCGCGACCGCGTTCGAGTTCCAGGCGAGCGAGGTGCACGAGGTCGGGTGGGCCCAGCTCACCCTGGTCAGCCCCGACCTCGAGCAGTCGCTGCGGCAGTACGGGCAGGTGGCCCGCGAGGCGCCGCGGGACACCACGGTGTTCCTGATCGCCGGTCCGCCCCGGCAGGGCCAAACGGTGATCCAGCTGTACGGGGTGGTCGACTCCCCCGACCCCGACGTGGTGGTCGAGCGGCTCACCCCGTTCGCCGGGACCGGCCTGCTCGCCCAGCAGCAGGTGGTGCTGACCCGATACGCCGGCATCATGGCCGGGGCGGCCGACGTCGGCCCCGACGGTCACCACGGCCGGGGTGAGCCGATGGCCCGGTCCGGGTTCCTGCCCGTGCTGACCGACGAGTTCGCGCGCGACGCGGCGGCTCTGCTGCGTACCGGAAAGGTGTTCTTCTTCGCCCTTCGCCACATGGGCGGGGCGATCGCCGACACCACCCGGGAGGCAACCGCGTTCTCGCACCGTACCCCCGAATTTCAGGTCACCGCGATCGGCGCCGACCGCGACGGGCTCGACCAGGTCTGGGACCGCCTGGCCGGCCATTTCGACGGTCTCTACCTCAGTTTCGAGACCGACCCGCGGCCCGAGCGGCTGCACGACGCGTTCCCGCCGGACGTGCTGGCCCGGCTGCGGTCGCTGAAGCAGCGGTACGACCCCACACATCTGTTCCGCGACAACTTCTGGGTAGGAGAGAACTCATGACCGACTACGGGCACGATCTGCTGTTCGGCGCGTTCGTGACGCCGACCGCCCAGGACCGGCAGGCCGTCGAGCTGGCCGTGACCGCCGACCGGGCCGGGCTCGACCTGGTCACCTTCCAGGATCACCCCTACCAGCCCACGTTCCTCGACACCTGGACCCTGATGTCGTACGTCGCGGCGCGGACCTCCCGGATCCGGATCACCGGCAACGTGATCAACCTGCCGCTGCGGCCGCCGGCCGTGCTGGCCCGGGCCGCGGCGTCGCTCGACCTGCTCAGCGGCGGCCGGTTCGAGCTGGGCATCGGGGCCGGCGCCTTCTGGGACCCGATCGTCGCGATGGGCGGCCGCCGGCTCACCGCCGGGCAGTCGATCGAGGCGCTGGCCGAGGGGATCGGCGTCATCCGCGACCTGTGGGACACCTCGGCCCGCGACCGGGTGCAGCACGACGGCACGTACTACCAGGTCAGCGGGGCGAAGCGCGGGCCCAAGCCGGCGCATGACATCGGTGTCTGGGTGGGCGCGTACAAGCCGAAGATGCTGGCGCTGACCGGCGCGCTGGGCGACGGGTGGCTGCCGTCGATGGACTACCTGCCGGACGGCGTGGCGTCGCTGCCCGGCATGAACGCCCACATCGACGAGGCGGCTACCGAGGCGGGGCGCTCCCCCGCCGCCGTACGCCGGCTGATGAACTTCATGCGCTTCGACGGATCGGCCGAACGGCTGGCCGACCTGGCCCTGAACCACGGGATCAGCGGCTTCATCTTCGGCGGCGACGACGCGCGGTCCTACGAACGGCTCGCGGCCGAGGTCGCCCCCGAGGTCCGCGACATCGTCAAGCGTTCGCGTTCCTGACCGCGTCCCAGATCTCGACGACCGAGTGATAGGTGGCGCCGGGCGGCAGCCGGTCGAGGTCGGCCAGCAGGTCGTCCGGCGCCAGCAGGATCTCGGCGCTCCGCCGGATCGTGGCCCGGTCACCGGGCAGCGCCGCCGGCCCGATGTACCGGCCGAGCCGGGTGAGACCGTCCTCTTCCATGACCGCACCCATTCCCGCCGCGTCCCCCGGTAAACCGTTCGCCGTCCTCGTAAGGGTGACCCGCGCGGCGCGGAGTCCGTCAGTTTCGAGTGTTCCTCGAACGACGGGAGTGGATCAACGGTGGAGCGCGCACTCACGACGGCGGCGATCGACATCGTGCTCGGATACTTCCGGCGCACGCTGTTCCGCACGCCGGACCCGAAACCCGACCGGACCGCCGAACGGACGCTCGGCGTCCTCGACCGGCTGGCCCGGGACGACCCAGCGACCCACGCGGCGCTGGCGTCGTTGCGGGCCTGGCCCGACGACCCCGCCGCCCTGGCGTTGCTTTCACAGCGCGTCGCGGCCGGCGTCCAGCATCATCGGCGGTTCAAGCGAGACCTGAGCCGGAGCCTCGGCTCGACCGGGCCCGGCCCGCGGCGGTTCGTGGCCGCGGCCGGGCCGGTGCTGCTGGTCGTCGTCGCGGCCCTGGGCGGATGGTCCGGGGCCTACCTCCGCGGCCACACCACGCTGCTCGACGTCGAGACCACCCTGACCTCGGCCGACGGCTGGACCTATCGCGTGTCGGAGGCACATCTGAAGACGTCGCCGGCCGCCCCCGGCCGCCGGTACCTGTACCTCGACATCACGGTCGAGAACCGCCGCGACGACCGCGAGGCGCCGGCCATCGGTTTCCACTTCGCCCGCGAGGCGACGACCTTGGCGGCCGGCTGCGGGGCCCAGCAGACCGGCTGGTTCCGGCCGATCGTCCCCGGGTGGTGCGTCAGCCGTTCCGCCGGCCTCTTCGGCCGCGACCCGTCCTGTTCCGGCGGCCCGATCCCGGCGGGCGGTCGCAGCAAGGTCCGCTGCGTCGACGCCTACCTGGTCGACGACGGCTTCGACCTGACCACCCTCCGCGTCTACCACTCCGGAGGCAGGGTGACCGAGATCCCGACCTCGACCTGATACCCGAGCTCCGTCAGTCCCACCAGAACGACCAGTGGTCGCCGCGCACCTGTTTACGGGCAACGTCACCGACCTCACCGAGAGCACGTCGCGCCACACCTCGTCATGCCGGCCGCGCGGAACCTCGCCGCTGAGGAGCCGGACGCCGCCCGGGGTGATTGCCTCTTCGACGCCGGACAGCCCGGCCAGCAGCCCATCCACCAGTCCCACCCCTGCCCCCGTGAGGGTGGGGCCCGACCGGACTCGAACCGGCATCCTCCGCCTTGACAGGGCGGCGCGACTACCCCTGCGCTACGGACCCCACCTGCACCGAAGCCTACCGATCTCGATCAATCCGTTTGGGACGCCATCGGTGCGACCACCTCTGCGCCAACGGCCAAGGGATGTCTGACCAGCTCACGTGGCAGGCGAACGTCGACTTGGAACTCACCCGCATAGCAGGTGACGCGGGTGTGCGCGGCGGTCTTCGCCGAATTCGCCCGCGGTGACCGGCCGGGGTGGTCTCATGATCTTCGGCCAGGTGCGGATACCGCGAGGGGACACCGTCATGCGGTCCATGAGTATGCGAAGCAGCCTGCTGGCGTCGGCGGGGGTCGCCCTGCTGGTCGCGATGATCGTCGGCACGGTCGGGATCACGCGGACCAACGCGACCGCGGGCCGGGCGGAGGCGATCTACAGCGAGGCCCTGCGCCCGCTGGCGACGGTCAAGGACGTCCAGCAGTTGATCTGGCACGCGCGCTGGGCGAGCCTGTCGAACCTGACGGCCACCGACCCGGCCAAGGCCAGCGCGTACGCCGACGAGGCATCCGCCACCTACGACCTGGTCACCACCCGCCTGGGCGAGTACAGCACCCTGCCGGTCGGCGCCACCGAGCGCGCGGCGATGGAGTCCTTCCAGGCCACCTGGACGACCTACCTCGACCTGCGCAAGCAGTCGTCCGCGCTCAAGAACGCGGGCAAGATCGAGGAGTGGCAGCAGTTCCGCTCCAGCACGCTGAACCCGGCCATCGGCAAGGCCATCGAGGACCTGGACGCGCTGGTCGAGGTCTCCCAGCAGCGCGCGACCGAGAGCGCGGCCGCCGCCCGCGCGGCGGCTGATGAGGCCCGGACGGTGATCGCCATCGTGCTGGTCGCCGGGGTGCTCATGGCCGCCGCGTTCGCGATGATGGTGGGCCGGTCGCTGAACCGGCGGCTGTACGCCCTGCGCGACGTCGTCTCGGCCATGGCCGACGGCGACCTCACCGAGCGCCCGCCGGACCAGGCGTCGAACGAGATCGGCGAGATGTCCCGCTCGGTGCACCGCGCCGCAGCCCAGTTGCGCACCACCATGCAGTCCCTCGCCTCGATGAGCACCGGGCTCGCCGACCGCTCGGGTGAGCTGCAGCAGGCGAGCCGCACGCTCAGCGGCAGCACCGACCAGGCGTCGAACCGCGTCAGCTCCATCGACACCGCGGCCGGCGAGGTCAGCGCCGGCGTGCAGGCCGTGGCCGGGGGCGCCGAGGAGATGGGCGCGGCCATCCGGGAGATCGCCATGAGCGCGACCGAGGCCGCGCAGGTGGCCGCCAACGCGGTGGAGGTCGCCGCGGACGCCCGGCAGCTCATGACCAAGTTGGACGCGTCGTCCGGCGAGATCGACAGCGTGGTCAAGGCCATCACCGCCATCGCGGAGCAGACCAACCTGCTGGCCCTCAACGCCACTATCGAGGCCGCGCGGGCCGGCGAGACGGGCAAGGGCTTCGCCGTGGTCGCCGGGGAGGTCAAGGACCTGGCGCAGGAGACGGCGAAGGCCACTGAGGAGATCAGCCGGCGCACCGAGGTGATCCAGAACGACACCCGGGCGGCGGTCGAGGCCATCTCCGGCATCGGCGAGGTCATCGGGAAGATCAACGACTACCAGAACACCATCGCCTCGGCGGTGGAGGAGCAGAGCGCGACGACCCGCACCATGACGGGCGACCTCAACCGCGCGGCGGGCGGCACGTCGCAGATCAGCGGCGACCTGGCCGAGGTCGTGCAGGTGACCACGGCCACCCGCGACACGGCGCAGGCGACCGAGTCCACGGCAGCGGACCTTGCCGACATCTCGGGCCGGCTGCGCACAATGGTGGCCGCGTTCCGCTACTGAGGACACGCGGCCGGCTGACGACGCCGCCACCGCGCCGCTGCAGAACAGGGCGTTCCTGCGGCGGCCCGTGCGGTCCCTGGCCGCCGAGGCCGGCATCCGACAATTCCTCGACATCGGTACGGGGCTGCCGACGTCGCCGAACGTGCACGAGGTGGCGCAAGCCCCGACCGCCCCGACCGGCCTGCTGACCACCCAGCGATCATCGCCCGGTCGCCGTACCGGTGCGCGTCTACTCCGGTAACGACTCGCGCGCCTACCCGGCATTGAGCACTGCTGAACGGATCTTCGGCAACCGGCCAGCCCGGTTCTGAGGCACCCGGCACAGGGCACGACCAGTCTGCCTTGCCGGACCGAGGGGCGGACATTACGTCAGCACCGCATCCGCCCCAGTGAATTACGCGAGCGCCGTTCACGAACCGCCAAGAAGACCTGGACGGTTTCGATCCCGGTGTGCAGGTCCGGTCGACGGATTCGGTGGATCTTCGGCGTGGTACGGGCGACCGGCCCCTTATGCGCCGACGATGTCGCGGGTAACCGCGGCTTGTTCGGTGAGTACACCGCTGATCATGGTTTGGGTCTCGTTGATCCGGTCGACGATCTGGCCGATGCCGGCGAGGGCTTCGACGACGGTGGCCGCGTCGGTTTGGATCGCGGTGACCAGGTTGCCGACGTCGTCGGTGGCATGGGCGGTGCTCTGGGCGAGTTCTTTGACCTCGCCGGCGACCACGGCGAAGCCTTTGCCGAGTTCGCCGGCGCGAGCGGCTTCGATGGTGGCGTTGAGCGCGAGCAGATTGGTCTGTGCGGCGATAGCGGTGATCACCTTGACGACGTCGCCGATCTTGCCGCTGGACTCTTCGAGGCGCCGGACGGAGGCGTTCGCGTTGACGGTCATGGTCTGTGCCTCGACGGCGACGGTGGTGGCCTGCACGACGTTGCGTTCGGCTTCCTCGATCGAGGTGACCAGTTCCGCGCCGGCGGCACTGACCCGGTTGGTCTCCTCGATGCGTTGCATCGCTTCGGCGACCAGGAACACGGCGCTACGCAGCGCGTCGGCGCGGCCGGCGGACAGTTCGTCGAGGACCTCGGTGGTGAAGAAGTCCATGGTGCCGATCACGGCACCCCGCACGATCAGCGGCAGCGCCACCCCGGATTTCACCCCGGCGCGTTGCGCGGCGGGCGATCGGACACAATCCGTCAGCTCCCCCAGATCCCGCACGAACAGCATGTCCTTCTTACGCCAAGCCCGGCCGGCCAGCCCAACCCCTTCGGCGAAGCTGGCCTGCTCGGTGACCCGCCGGAACTCCTCACCCGCGGTGCCGGACTCCACCACGAAATGCAGCGCGTTGTCCCGGGGCTCGACCTGCCAATACGAGCCGTAGGCCCAGCCGAACTCCCGCCGGATGGTGTCCAACGCCCGGCGGGCCGCGTCCGCTGCCGAGGCAGCGGCCGACACCTCCCGCAGCACGGTGGTCACCGCGCCCGCGTCGGCCGTGGCCGCGGCCTGCCGCTCACCGTCCGCGAGTCGTTCCAGACTCTGCGACACCAGCCGACCGACCGCGCGCAGCGTGTCCAGCCGCTGCGGCGACGGATCCAACGTCTCGGTGGCGAAGAAATCCATCGTGGCGACCACGGCGCCGCCCTCGAACAACGGGAAACACACACCGCTCTTCACCCCGGCTCGCTGCGCGACCGGGGCCCGGACACAGTCGGCGAGTTCGCCGAGATCAGCGACGAATACCAGATCCCGGGCCCGCCACGCCCGCCCGGCCAGCCCCACACCTTCGGCGAACGACGCGGAACGGGTCACTTTCCGGAACTCCGAGCCAGCGTCACCGGACTCCGTCACGAACCGTAACGCCTTCTCGGCGCCGTTGACCCGCCAGTACGAGCCGTACGCCCAGCCGAAACTGTCCCGGACCGCGTCCAACGCGGCCTGTGCCGCGCCTGCGGTGGTGTCGGCGCCGGCCAGCGCGTCCAACACCTTCATAATCGCGGCGGTATTCTCCTGCGACTCGGATGCTATGGCCTGCGCCAGTGCCTGGCCCGCCGCGTTCTGCCCACCGAACCAGCCCATCCCGGCCCCCTTCGCCACACCATGGCGGATCCCGCCCGGCACTTCTCTCATCGGCCGAGAAAGCGCCGCCTGAGGATTAGCCCCGCCTTTACCGTGCGTGGCCGACGGAGGCCCGGTCAGTTTTCACCCGTCCGCGACCGACCAAACCCGCAGATCTCGCAGCTCAGAAGCAGAGAGCTGGTATACCGGATCCGCAGTAAGGACGGCCTTGGGTGAGCAAACCCGAATGCAGGGTCGCTCCGGGCGCCCGGCCGCTATCCAGTAGAAGGGGGTTCGCGATGTCGCCCGCCATCACCGAACTGACCGCTCATCGTCAGCGGCATCGGGCTGGCACGGCTGCACCACCAGCTCGTCCAGACTCTCTGCATGGCCGGAGTCATCCCCGACACGACTGCGGTCGCCTTAGTCGCGCGCACTGAGCAGGTCGACGCCGCCGCCGAACTGAGCGCCTACCGAGCGCATCTCACACCTGAGTAGGCCGCCCCAGTTCACCCGGCCCCGCGGCCAGACCCCCGCCATCGCTGCGGACATCGCACAGGAGAATGCCCACCGGGCTCTGCCGTGCAGCTGCGGGAGCCTACGCGAACGCCTGCGAGCGCGACGCGGGACGGCCCCCGCGACGCGTTCACCGCCAGGCCTGGACTGATGGCGATCGGCGAGCTGTCCGGGGCCGTGTCGGTCTGGGCCCGAGACCGGACATCGATCGCGCAGAGGCACCCGCCGACTAAACTGGACACCGCCAGATCATCCCGCCATGTTGGACTGGACGCCGCCACCTTGGCTTGGACAGGACAAGCGGTGTCCGATCCAGTTGAAGGTTGCGAATGGCCCACGCGTTGACCTCGGGTTCGCAGAGTGGTTCTGACCGACAGCGCCGGAATCTAGTCAGAGAGTCGTCACACGAAGATCTAATACGGAACCCGACGCAAACGGACGGGATCGTTCGTGTGTGCACAACCAGACTTGCTATGACCCGATCGTGCTGCTGGCACACGCGCGCGCCCTGCTGACCAGCTCGCCCGAGGGCCGCACGGCCTATGTGGACGCGAGCCTGCAGCCTGGTCAGGAGCGGTCTCCGCCGTCAGACTCCGCCAGTCGCTCCTTCTGCGGGATGACCGTGTAGCGCGGGTCCTTGGCCGACACCACGCCGCCCTCGAAGACGCCGAAGCGGGTGGCCAGGGAACCCGCCAGCAGGGCCGCGCCGGACAGGGCGGAGATCGTCCGGCTGCGGCGGCCCAGGACGGCGCCGGCCATGCCGGCCGCGGTCAGCCAGCGGGCCGCCTTGAGCAGGCGACCCGCGCGGCCCTGGCGGTAGGGCTCGCTGAGCAGGCCGTGCGACTCCTCGACGCGGTGGCCGGCGTACAGCTCCAGCGCGCCGCCGGCGACGGCCAGGCGGCGGGCGGGGCCGGACTGGGTGGTCGGCGCGGCGATGAGGCCCACGGCGGCGCCGCTGGCCAGGGCGCTGCCACCGAAGAGGAAGGGCAGGTCGGGGTACGCGGCATGCCAGCTCGGGGTGGCCGTGTCGGACAGGAGCACGGCGGTGTACGTGGCCAGGGCGGGCGCGGTCACGGCGGCGGCCCACTGGCCGGCCGTACCCAGCGGTGGCAAAGCCTTGCGGGCCAGGCCGGGCACACCTCGCTCGGGCAGAAGCGGCGCGGCCTCGGCGGCGCCCGCCACCCCGGCGGCGAGGCTGAACGCGCTGAAGACCCACGTGCCCATGGACATCGGCGAGGTGGGCTTCGCGACCCGCAGCATGTTCAGGAGGCGCTCGGGGCGGCCGAGGTCGTTGACCAGGAAGTAGCCGCTCGCCCCGACGGCGCCGAGAGCCGTGAGCCGGCCGGCGCGGCGCAGGGCGGGGCGGCCGGTCGCGTCACCACCGGCGGCGAGCAGGGCGGAGCCGGCCGCCAGCCCGCCGGTGAACAGGTACGCGGCGATGTCGTGCCGCCACACCGGCGCCTTGACGATCGGCCGGCCGTAGTAGGACTTGAAGTCGGCCTCAGGAACCATGGACCGCTCGGCGCCGCGACGGCGCCGCCCTCCGCGCCCGCGCGGCGGCACGGCGGAGACGTCACGGCCTCGCGGCGGCACGGCGGAGGCGTCGCGGCTCTTGTCGGAGGCGGTCATGGGCGCCGCCCGGCGAAGGCGACCACGGCCGCCCCGACCATGGTCAGCGCGGCCAGCCCGGCCTTCTTCCACATCGCGGGCAGGTGCTTGGTGGCCACGACCGGGTCGGGTGGCAGGCCGTACACCTCGGGTTCGTCGAGGAGCAGGAAGAAAGCGCCGTCGCCGCCGACGCCGTCGTCCGGGTCGTGGCCGTACAGGCGGGCCGAGGTTTCGCCCTGGTCCTGAAGCCGCGTGAGGCGTTCGGCGGCCCGGGCCCGGAGCTCGTCGAGCTCGCCGTACTGGATGGACTCGGTCGGGCAGGCGGTGGCGCAGGCCGGTGTGAGGCCGTCGCCGATGCGGTCGTAGCAGAGCGTGCACTTCCACGCGCGGCCGTCGTCCTTGCGCTGGTCGATCACGCCGTACGGGCAGGCGGGAATGCAGTAGCCGCAACCGTTGCAGATGTCCTCCTGCACCACGACCGTGCCGAACTCGGTGCGGAACAGGGCGCCCGTCGGGCACACGTCGAGGCAGCCGGCGTGGGTGCAGTGCTTGCACACGTTGGACATCATCAGCCAGCGGAAGTCGGTTCGCGGCGCGTCCATCGTGCGGCCGGGCAGGTCGGTACCGGGCATGCCGAGGAACTGGGTGCTGCCGGCGGCGGCCAGGGCGTCGACCGCCGGCGGCAGGCCCGGCTCCGTACCGGTGTCATGACCGGTCTGAGCCGCGACCGTCGCGGTCTGCGCGCTCGCCGACGGGCCGGTCGGCAGGCCGGCAAAGGCGCCCGGCGTCCCGGTGGCCGCGCCGGATGGGGCCGCGCCAGAGGCGGAGGCGGACGACGCCGACTGTTCGATGAACGCGACGTGCCGCCACGAGTTCGCGGTCAGCCCGCCGGTGTTGTCGTAGGACTGCCCGAGCAGGTCGAAACCGTCGTCGGGTACGAGGTTCCACTCCTTGCAGGCGACCTCGCACGCCTTGCAGCCGATGCAGACGCTGGTGTCGGTGAAGAAGCCCATGCGCGGCGGCGCGTCGACATGGCCCGCGTCGAGGGCGGGATCAAACGGCATCTGAGTCCCCCTCAGGCGGGTCGGTGGTCAGGATCGGTGTGCGGTGGTCCGGGCCGAGGCCGGCCCGTTGACGGTACGAGTCAACGTACGCCGGAAGTTCTGGTCCGGTCGGGCGGCGGCCGGGCTGGATGTCACAGGTGCCGACCTTGCTCTCCTGGATGAGCACGTTCGGGTCGAGCGCGATCCCGACCAGGTCGTTGGCCGAGTCACCGGTGACAAGACCGGAGCTGCCCCAGTGGTACGGCAGCCAGATCTGGTGCACCCGGCGGCCCTCGATGCGCAGCGGCGCGAGCCGGTCGGTCACCATCACCCGCGCCTCGATCGCCGAGCGCGACGTGATCACGTGGGCCCAGCCGAGATGGGCGAGACCGCGTTCGCGGGCCAGGTCGGGTGACACCTCGACGAACATCTCCGGCTGGAGCTCGGACAGGTAGGCCAGCTGCCGGCTCATCCCGCCGGCGGTGTGGTGCTCGGTCAGCCGGCTGGTGGTGAAGATGTACGGGTACACCTCGGCGTGCCGCTCGGTCGCGCTCGGGTTCGTCGGGTTGTCCGGCCGGTCGTACACCATCCGGGTCGGGTTGGCCTGCTGCCCGTAGAGCGGGTTGCGCACGGGCGACTCGGCCGGCTCGTAGTGCGTGGGCATCGGGCCGTCGATCAGGCCGCTGGGCGCGTACAGCCAGCCTTTGCCGTCGCCCTGCATGATGAACGGGTCGTCGCCGGAGATGGCCGCGACACCGGTGGCATCGTCGGGCGGGCGGTAGGACGGCGGCTTGGTCTTCTCGAAGTCGGGCACGTCGAAACCCGTCCACTCGCCGTTGTCGCCGGCGTCCGGGTCCCACCACACGTATTTCTTGCGCTCCGACCACGGTTTGCCGTCCGGGTCGGCCGAGGCCCGGTTGTAGAGCGTGCGGCGGTCGGCCGGCCAGGCCCAGCCCCACTCCGGCGCGACCCAGCTCTGCTCGGTGTGCGGCTTGCGCCGGGCGGCCTGGTTGACGCCACCGGCGAAGACCCCGGTGTAGATCCAGCAGCCACCGACCGTCGACCCGTCCGCCTTCAGCTCGGTGAACGCCGACAGCGGTTCGCCGGTCGGCACGGCGTACCCGTTGATCTCCTTGAGCACGGCCTCGGCCTCGGGCTCGTCACCGCGCGCCCCGCCCAGCGGATAGTCCCAGGCCAGCCGCTGGATGCCGCGGTCCCGGGCCAGCGTCGACCCGCTCAGCCGCTCGCGGACGAGGCGGCCGAGGTGGTAGCTGAACCACAGCTCGGAGCGGCAGTCGCCGGGCGGCTCGACGGCCTTCTCGCGCCACTGCAACATCCGTTGTGTCTGTGTGAACGTGCCTTCCTTCTCGACGTGCGAGGCGGCCGGCATGAAGAACACCTCGGTGCGGCAGGTCTCCGGCACGATCTCGCCGGTCGCGACCTCGGGGCCGTCCTTCCAGAAGGTGGCGCTCTCGATCATGAACAGGTCGCGGACGACCAGCCAGTCGAGGTTGGCCATGCCGAGCCGTTGCGCCTTGCCCTGCGCGGAGCCGACGGCCGGGTTCTGCCCGAGCAGGAAGTAGCCCTTCACCTTGCCGTCGATCATGTCCAGCACGGTCTGGTACGTCCCGTGGTCGCCGGTCAGGCGCGGCAGCCAGCCGTACCCCCAGTCGTTGTCCTTGGTCGCCGCCTCGCCCCAGTAGGCCTTGAGCAGGCTGACCGCATAGGCCTCGGCGTTGGCCCAGAAGCCTTTCTGGTCGGGGTGCCGGATCGCGTCCACCCAGTCCTGGTAGGTCTCGTGCTGCGAGTGGTGCGGCATCGGCAGGTAGCCGGGGAGCAGGTTGAACAGCGTCGGGATGTCGGTCGAGCCCTGGATGCTGGCGTGCCCGCGCAGCGCCATCACGCCGCCGCCGGGCCGGCCCATGTTGCCCAGCAGCAGCTGGATGATCGCGCCGGTGCGGATGTACTGCACGCCGGTGCTGTGTTGCGTCCAGCCGACCGAATACACCAGCGCGGTGGTCCGCTCCCGCCCCGAGTTCGACGTCCACGCCTCACAGACTTCCAAGAACTTCTCCTGGGGTACGCCGCAGAGCCGCTCGACGAGCTCCGGCGTGTACCGGGCGAAGTGCCGCTTGAGCACCTGGTAGACGCAGCGCGGATGTTGCAGCGTGTCGTCCCGGGGATGGTCCTGGGGCACGGGCGGGCCGTGCGATTCCTGCTCCAGGCCGGACGCGGTGGACCGGTCGGCATGCGCCTCGCCGTGCGACTGCGCCTGCTCCTCCTGCCCCTGGTACGCCCAGCTGGCCTGGTGGTAGGTGTGCAGCTCCTCGTCGTACCCGGAGAACAGCCCGTCCAGGTCCTCGGTGTCCTGGAAGTCCTCGGAGACCAGCGTGGCGGCGTTGGTGTAGGCCAGCACGTACTCGCGGAAATCCTTCTCGTTGCTGAGGATGTAGTTCACGATGCCGCCGAGGAAGGCCACGTCGGCGCCGGCGCGCATGGGCACGTAGGAGTGCGCGAGGGCGCTCGTACGCGTGAACCTGGGGTCGATGTGGATGACCTTGGCCCCGCGGTTCTTGGCCTCCACGACGTACTGGAAGCCGACCGGGTGGGCCTCGGCCATGTTCGAGCCCTGGATGATGATGCAGTCCGCGTTAGCCAGATCCTGGAGGAATCCGGTGGCCCCGCCACGGCCGAAGCTGGTTCCCAGACCGGGAACGGTGGCGGAGTGTCAAATGCGCGCCTGGTTCTCGATCTGGAGCGCGCCGACCGCGGTGAAGAGCTTCTTGATCAGGTAGTTCTCTTCGTTGTCGAGGGTCGCCCCGCCGAGGCTGGCGATGCCGAGGGTACGGTTCAGCGGCCGCCCGTCCCCGTCGGAGTCCTCCCAGGTCGCCTCGCGTGCGGCGACCACCCGGTCGGCGATCATCTCCATCGCGGTGGCCAGATCGAGTTCTTCCCAGTCGGTGCCGTACGGGCGCCGGTAGAGCACCTTCTGCTGGCGGCGGTCGCTGGTCACCAGGCTCTTGCTGGCCGAACCCTTGGGGCACAGCCGGCCGCGGGAGATCGGGCTGTCCGGGTCGCCCTCGATCTGGACGACCTCGCCGTCCTTGACGAAGACGCGCTGGCCACACCCGACCGCGCAGTACGGGCACACGGATTTCGCCACCGAATCGGCCGTCTCGGTGCGGGCGGTCAGCGACCGGCTCCGCTCCGACTGGGCGGCGGCGCCGCGGCCGAGCGGGTCCGTGCCGGTGAGCTGCCGATAGACCGGCCAGCCCTCGATCCACGTCCGGACTCCCACGGAACCACCGTAGAACAGTTCTTGATCGGCCGCGCGGGTGGCGTTTATCTCGGTTTCACCGGGGCATCCGCGTCAACGCACCTGAATTGTGACACCGTCCGGCCGGGCTTCCCTCAGCTCGCCGATCACCGGGTGTCCGGGCAGCTCACCGGCCACGAGCAGGCCGCCCGAGGTCTGCGCGTCGGCCAGCAGGAGCAGCTCGTCCTCGCTGATGGCGCCCGGGTCGAGGTGGGGGCGGACCCAGTCGAGGTTCCGCTTCGTGCCACCGGAGACATAGCCGTCGGCCAACGCCTGCCGCGCGTCGTCGAGGTAGGGCACCCGGCCGGCGTCGAGGTGGGCGGTGACTCCGCTCGCCCGGGCCAGTTTGTGCAGATGGCCGAGCAGGCCGAAGCCGGTGACATCGGTGGCACAGGTAGCGCCGCCGGCCAGGGCGGCTCGGGCGGCGTCCCGGTTCAAGGTGGTCATCGCGGCCACGGCCTGCGGAAACACCTCGCCGGTGGACTTGTGGCGGCTGTTCAGCACGCCGATTCCCAGCGGCTTGGTCAAGGTCAGCGGTACGCCCGGACGGCCGGCGTCGTTGCGCAGCATCCGGTCCGGGTCGATGACACCGGTGACGGCCATGCCGTACTTGGGCTCCGGGTCGTCCACGCTGTGCCCGCCCGCCACGTGGCACCCGGCCGCCCGGCCGACCGCCAGCCCGCCGCGCAGCACCTCGGCCGCCATCTCCATCGGCAGCAGGTCACGCGGCCAGGCCAGCAGGTTGACGGCCACGACCGGCGTCCCGCCCATGGCGTAGACGTCGGACAGCGCGTTGGCCGCCGCGATCCGCCCCCAGTCGTACGGATCGTCCACCACCGGGGTGAAGAAGTCCGCCGTGGCCACCACGGCGACGCCGTTCTGCAGCCGGACCACCGCCGCGTCGTCGCCGTCATCCAGGCCGACCAGCAGTTCACCGTTCATGTCACCGGTGTCGGGCTGTTTCAGGCCGGCGACCACCGCCTCGAGCTCGCCCGGGGGGATCTTGCAGGCGCAGCCGCCACCGTGGGCGTAGCCGGTCAACCGGCGAGGTTCAGTCGTCACCCATCGACTGTGGCATACCCTTTCCCACGGAGGCGTTCAGGTGGCTGGTGCCCCTCCCGATCTTCAAAATCGGTGCGGCCCGGGATCCGGGCCGGGCGGGTTCGATTCCCGTCCGCCTCCGCTCCCTGTCCCCTCACACACCCGCTCCTTCCGCCGACCCCTTTCTCCCGCCGTCACCGCCGACCTCTTCCTTCCGCTGTCACCGCCCACCCCTTCCTCCCGCTGTCACCGCCGACCCATTCCGCCGTCACCGCCGACCTTGCTGGAGCGCTCGTCCAGGCTCCGCGCGGTGCCCAGCCTGCCCGGGAGTGCGCTTGAGTCACGCCACCACGGATCCGCGTCGCCGGATCCCGCGCACCGACGCCGTGCTCGCCGACCCGCTGCTGGCCTCGGCGTCGGAGTCGCTCGGCCGGGCGGTGGTCAAGGATGCGGTCACGGCGGCCCAGGCGCGCGCCCGGCGCGGTGAGATCGCACCCGAGGACGTCGCCCGGGAAGCCTGGTCGGCCCTCACCTTGTCGGGCCCCCGGCCGGTACTCAATGCCACCGGTGTCATCCTCCACACGAACCTGGGCCGGGCCGCGCTCTCCCCCGCGGCCGTGGACGCGCTGGTCGCGGCGGCCGGCTACACCGACGTCGAGCTCGACCTGGCCACCGGACGCCGGGCCCGCCGCGGCCGCGACGCGATGGCAGCGCTGGCGGCCGCCGTCCCCGACGCCGGCGCGGTGCACGTGGTCAACAACGGCGCGGCGGCGCTCGTGCTGGCCGCGACCGCACTGGCCGCCGGCCGCGAGATCGTGGTGAGCCGCGGCGAGCTGGTCGAGATCGGCGACGGCTTCCGGCTGCCCGACCTGCTCGCCTCGACCGGCGCCCTGCTCCACGAGGTCGGTACCACCAACCGCACGTCCCTCGCGGACTACGCCGCCGCGATCGGCCCCCGCACCGGTTTCGTGCTCAAGGTGCACCCGTCGAACTTCGTGGTCACCGGCTTCACCTCGGCCGTCCCGGTGGCCGAATTGGCCACGCTGCCCGCTCCGGTGGTCGTGGACATCGGATCGGGCCTGCTCGCGCCCGACCCCCTCCTGCCCGACGAGCCGGACGCCGCCACCGCCCTGCGCGCCGGCGCCGACCTGGTCACGGCCAGCGGCGACAAGCTGTTGGGTGGTCCCCAGGCGGGCCTGCTGCTCGGCGGCGACGACCTGGTGACCCGCCTGCGCCGGCACCCCCTGGCCCGCGCCTTGCGGGTGGACAAGCTGACCCTGGCCGCCCTGGCTGCCACCTTGCGCGCCGCGAGCACCCCCACCTGGGACGCGCTGCGAGCCGACCCGTCGCAGTTGCACTCACGTGCCGTCACCCTGGCCGAGTCACTGACCGCCGACGGCCTCGACGCCGCGGCCACGAAATGCCAGGCCGTCGTGGGCGGCGGCGGCGCACCCGGCGTCTCCCTACCGTCGTGGGCGGTCTCCCTTCCCGAGCGGTACGCGCTCCCCCTCCGCCTGGGCGCCCAACCGGTCATCGGCCGCGTCGAGGACGGCCGGCTCCTCCTGGACCTCCGGTGCATCCCGCCCGCGTCCGACACCGTCCTGGCCGCCGCCATCCGGGCGGTCTGACATGCACCCCGTCCGAGGTCACCACCCGGCCGTCTCGCTCGAAGTCGTCCCGCCCGCCACTCGCCCGCCCGGCCTCGTCCCCCACCGCCACCCGGCCGTCTCGCCCGAGACGGTCCCGCCCGGCGCTCACCCACCCGGCGTATTTCCTTCCGCCGGGATCCACCGGTCCGCGGCCACGGCGGCCTGCAACCATCCGGCTTCGGCCGTGCAGCTCGCCGTCCTCAAACCGAGTGATGCGTCGAGGTGCTCAGAGCAGGGCCGGGACGGGGTGGTTTGAGGTGCACGTCGTCGCTACGGCCGGGCATGTGGATCATGGGAAGTCGACGTTGGTCCGGGCGCTGACCGGGATGGAGCCTGATCGGTGGGCTGAAGAGCGGCGGCGCGGGATGACCATTGATCTCGGCTTCGCCTGGACCGAACTGCCGTCGGGCGAGACCGTGGCGTTCGTCGACGTGCCGGGGCATGAGCGCTTCGTGCCGAACATGCTGGCCGGGGTGGGGCCGGTGCCGGCCGCGATGATCGTGGTGGCGGCGGATGACGGGTGGATGCCGCAGTCGGCGGAGCATCTGGCCGCGTTGGATGCTTTGGGCGTACGCCATGGCTTGATCGTTGTCACCCGCAGTGATCTCGCCGATCCTGGACCGGCCATCGCTCAGGCTCGCGCCGAAGTGGCCGCCACGTCCCTGGGCGAGGTGGCCGCGGTCGCGGTCAGCGGCGCGACCGGCGAAGGGCTGCCCGACCTCGTGGCGGCGCTCGACCGGCTGGTCGCCGCGTTGCCGGAGCCCGACCTGGACGCGCCGGTGCGATTGTGGGCCGACCGGGCGTTCACCATTCGCGGCAGCGGGACCGTGGTCACCGGCACGCTGGGCGCCGGGCGGATCCGGGTCGGCGACGAACTCACCCTGAGCGACGGCCGGGCGGTGCGCGTGCGCGGGTTGCAGTCGCTCGGCCGGGCCATCGACGAGGTGGTGGCCGTGGCCCGGGTGGCGGTCAACCTGCGCGGCGTCGAGCCGACCGACGCCGGCCGGGGCACGGCGCTGCTGACGCCGGGCGAGTTCGGGGCCGCCGACCTGATCGACGTGCGTGTCACCGGTGACGACGCCCACGACCTGCCCCGGACCGGGACCCTGCACATCGGCGCCGCGTCCGTGCCGGTGCGGGTGCGGCCGCTCGGCCCGGACACCGTGCGGCTGCGGCTCGACCGTCCCCTGCCGCTGCGGGCGGGCGATCGGGCGCTGCTGCGCGATCCCGGCCTGCGCCGCCTGATGGGCGGGGTGACGGTGCTGGACGTGGCCCCGCCCGCCCTGGCCCGGCGTGGCGCCGCGGCGGCCCGGGCAACCGAACTGGCCACGATGGACGGTCGCCCGGACGAGCGTGACGAGGTCCGCCGCCGGCTGCTGGTGCGCCGAGCCGACCTCCGGCGGATGGGCGTGCCGGCCGCGATGACACCGGTGACCGGCGACTGGCTGGCCGACCCGGCGCATTGGTCCTCGCTGGGCGAAGCACTGATCACCGCGGTGACGGCCTATTCAAAGCGGCATCCGCTGGAGCCGGGCATGCCGGTCGAGGAACTGCGCCGGGCACTCGACCTGCCGGACCGCGCCCTGGTCGAGGCCCTGGTGAGCCCGCCGCTGGCCTACCGCAACGGCCGCATCGCCCGCCCGGGCGCCGGAGACCTTCCAGCGCCGGTCGCCCAGGCCGTCGCGCTCATCCGCGCCGACCTGGCGGAGAACCCGTTCGCGGCGCCGGAGGCCGCCCGGCTCGCCGAGGTCGGCCTGGGCCCGCGGCAGATCGCGGCGGCCGTGCGAACCGGGGCCCTGCTGCGCCTGGGCGACGCCGTGGTGCTGGCGCCCGACGCGGTCGAGGCCGCCGCCCGGGCGCTCGCGACAATCCCCCAGCCGTTCACCCTGAGCGACGCCCGCAAGGCCCTCAACACCACCCGCCGGGTGGCCGTCCCGCTGCTGGAGCTGCTCGACAAGCGCGGCCACACGCGGCGGTTGCCGGACGATCGGCGCGTGCTGGACCAGGCCGCATCTCAGAACCCGGTCTAGCTCCCCCGGCCGCTACGCCCGTTCAGTCCGGACGGACGGAACGCGATGACGCAGGACGGCCGCACACCGGAAGATGAACAGCCACTGCGCCGCCGGCACCAGCGGGCCGGCCAGCCTCGCGATCAACAACGAGGGCCGAGACCGCACCTCCACCTCGAGCCGCGTCTCGCCGCCGGGCGCGCGCACCACGCTGAACCGCTCGTCGCCCTCGAAGGTGTGGCCGGGCAGCGCCCGGTAGTGCATGACCGTGCGGTCGGCGGTGTGCACCACCTCGGTCACCTCGCACGGCTCGGGCACGCGCAGCCGCCAGACGCCCAGCGACGACATCATGCGCTGGCCGACCGCGGCGGGCGGGGTGGACGGCTCGACCCAGGCGCCCGCCCGGCGGTGCATCTCCCAGCCGAGGAGGGCGGACGACGCGGCGTCGTAGTCGCCGACCCGATGCGACCAGCGATGTGACGACCACGTCTGCGGGCGGCCGGCCCACGCCACCACGAGCGCCGTGAGGACGGCGGCCGCGTTCAGCACGCCGTGGGTCAGGACCATCCAGGTCAGGTTCAGGTGTGGGATGTCGAAGACCTGGCCGGCCGCGTAGAGCAGGGCCAGCCCCATCGTCACGACGCTCAGCCCGAACAGAAGGCGGGCGCGAGCGGCGAGCGCCAGCCACAGGGCCGCGCTGAGCACGCCCGCTCCGACCAGTTCGACCACGTCGCCGGTGTGCTGGCCGAACAACCGGCCGATCAGGAAGCCCGCGCCGACGAGGGCCACGCCGGTCGGCGCGAGCCAGCGGCGCCGGGCCGAGGCCAGCGACAGCAGCAGCATCGCGCCGAAGCCGGCCACGTGGAAGTGGGCCGCGGTCAGGCCCAGCACCCCCGCGGGATAACCCAGCAGGGCATAGCCGCCGCGCTCGGCCAGGAGACCGGACGCGGCGACCGGCAGGCACGCCGCGGCGAAGGCGGCGAGCCGGTCGCGCCGCAGCACGACCGGCACGGCCAGGGTGGCGGCGAGGTAGGGCACGCAGAGCAGGGCGGCGAGCAGCCCGCGCGGCAACAACAGGGCGACGACCGCGGGTACGGCCACGACCGGCCACCACCGGGCCAGCCGGCGGCCCCGGCCGAGCGCACCCAGCCCGAGTGGCACGAACAGCAGCACGCCGACCGCCACCACGATGTGCAGCGCCAGCCAGCCGGGCCCGGTCAAGCGATCCATCACAGCTCACCCCATTAGTTGAACGTGTTCAACATAGCAGCTTGCTTGACCTCAGGCGCTTGAGGTTTGGTGCGCTGAGTGCATGACAACAGCTGAGAGTTTGGTTCTGGTCACCGGCGGGTCCGGGTATGTCGGCACGCACGTGATCGCGGCCCTGCTGCGCGACGGGCGCCAGGTCCGCACCACGGTCCGCTCGATGGCCCGCGAGGCCGGGGTACGCGCCGCCGTCCGCCGGGGTGGCGCCGACGACACCGCGCTCACGGTGGTCGAGGCCGACCTGAGGTCCGACGACGGCTGGGCCGCGGCCGCGGCCGGATGCGCCGAGGTGCACCACGTCGCCTCGCCCATCCCGGTCGTCCAGCCGGACAACCCCGACGACCTGATCGTGCCCGCCCGCGACGGCACGCTGCGGGTGCTGCGTGCCGCCCACCGGGCCGGGGTACGCCGGGTGGTGCTCACCTCGTCGTTCGCCGCGATCGGCTACTCACCCAAGCCGGTGGCGTCGTCGCCCGGGGCGGTGGCGTCGTCGCCCGGGGCGGTGGCGTCGTCGTCCGGGGCGGTGGCGTCGTCCGGGGCGGTGGCGTCGTCCGGGGCGGTGGCGTCGTCGCCCGGGACGGTGGCCGAATTCACCGAGGACGACTGGACCGACCCGGACACGCCCGGCCTCGCCGCGTACCCGCGCTCAAAAGCCGTGGCCGAACGTGCGGCCTGGGATTTCGCCCGGGACAGCGGCCTCGACCTGGTGTCGGTCAACCCGACCGCGATCTTCGGGCCGGCGCTGACCACCGACCTGGGCTCCTCGATGTACCTGATCAAAGCCCTTCGCGAGGGTACGGTCGACGGCCTGCCCGACCGCCGGTTCGGCATCGCCGACGTGCGCGACGTGGCCGACCTGCACCTGCGGGCGATGGCCGCGCCCGACGCCGGCGGCCGGCGCTTCATCTGTGTGTCCGACGGCCCGACCTGGAGCTTCGCCGAGGTGGCCGACGTCCTGCGCGGAAAGCCGGTTTCGCGTACGCCGGTGGACGGGTTGGTCATCCACAACGACCGCGCCAAGACGCTCGGCTGGCGCCCCCGCCCGGCCGAGACCACCATTGTGGAATCTGTCACCGAGAACTCTGCGCGTTCGCACTAGTTGCCCGGTAGCCGGCGCCGGCCCGCCTAGCGTCGCCCTACGTGGATCTCGCCTTCCGGTACCCGGCCTACCGGCGGTACTGGTCGGCGAGGCTGGTGTCCAGCGCCGGTTCGGCGATGGCGCCGGTGGCCATGGCGTTCGCCGTGCTCCACCTCGGCGGCACAGCGTCGGCGCTGGGCTGGGTGCTCGCCGCGGCGACCGTGCCGCAGCTGCTGTTCACGCTGGTCGGCGGGGTGGTCGCCGATCGGGTCTCACGAGCACGGGTGCTGATCTGGAGCAGCCTGGTCGCCGCGGCCGGCGAGGGCGTCTTCGCGGTGCTGGTGCTGGCCGGGGTGGCGACGGTGGGCCAGGCGGTCGGCGCCGCGTTCGTCACCGGCACGGCGGCCGCGTTCAGCGTTCCGGCCCATCAGGGCGCCATCCGGACGCTGGTGCCGGCCCGCCTGATCGGGCAGGCCACGGCCCTGCAGCGGGTCGCGCGCAACACCACCAAGGTCGCCGGGCCGGCGCTGGGCGGCCTGCTCGTCTCGGTGGTCAACCCGGGGTGGGCGCTGGCCGGGAACGCGCTGTCCTTCGTGCTGGCGGCGGCGATCATCGCCAAGGTCCCGGCCCCGGTCGCAGCACTGGTCCCGGCTTCCGTCACGGTCCCAGTCACAGCGCTGGCCCCGGCTTCGGTCACGGTCCCGGTCACGGCTTCGGTCACGGCGCCGGTCACGGCTTCGGTCGCTGGTTCCGTCACGGCGCCGGTGCCCCGTGCCTCGACCGGCGATTTTCGGCTCGGGTGGCGGGAGTTCTGGTCGCGGCGCTGGCTGCGGTGGATAACCGCGCAGGGCAGCGTCGGGGTGGGCGTGTGGCTGGTCGCGTTCCAGTTGCTCGGCCCGGTGCGTGCCGGGCCGGCGGCGTGGGGCCTGATCGCGGCGGCCTTCTCGGCCGGGCTGGTCGCCGGGTCGGTGGTGTCGGTGCTGCGGCCGCCGGACCGGGTGGGGCTGGTGGCGTGCGCCAACTACGCGGCGGCCGGCCTGTTCCCGGTCGCGCTGGCGCTGGGCGGCGGCGTCCCGGTGCTGGCGGTGACGGCCGCGGTGGCCGGCTTCTGCGTGGACCTGGCCCTGGTGAGCTGGTCGACGTATCTCCAGCTGAGCCTGCCGGACGAGGTGCATTCGCGGGTGGAGTCGTACAACACGCTCGGCCATCTGATCCCGGTGCCGATCGGCTACCTGGCCGGCGGCGCCGCGGTCGACCACCTCGGCGTCACCGCGGTGGCGGCCGGCCTGGCCGTGCTCGGCGCCCTCGCGGCCGCGGTGCCGCTGGCCAGCCCGGCGGTTCGCGAACTCAGGATCGCGACGGCCTACACACCCGCGCGGCGATAGAGACAAAGCGGCTTCCGTTCCCGCGGCCGAAGGGCTAATTAGAGCGGCTTTCGCCCCCAGGCGGTGATGATGGCCGAGGTGGCGAACTGGCCCGGATCGGTGGCCACGTAGGCCAGGTGGTCGTCGATCTCGGTCGCGGTGGCCAGGTCGCGGGCGATCAGGTCGTCGCGGATCTGGCGGATGGTCGCGGCTTCGAGGACGGCGCAGTCGGGCATCGAGAGCGGGAAGTAGCCCTCGGCCTCGATCTCGGTCAGGCCGGCTTCGCGGAGGCGGCGCGGGGCGGTCCGGCCGTACGCGAGGTCGGCGCCTCGGGACGCGAGCAGGGTGCGGAAGCCCTCGCGCAGCCTGTTGGCTCGGCGGTGCTCCGGCGCGTACACATCGGGGCAGCTCAAAGGTTGCATGAGGGGGTCGATGTCCTCCAGGACCAGCCACCCGCCGGGCCGGAGCGCCTGGATCATCGAGGCGAGGGCCTGGTCGCGGCCGGGCACGTGGAGCAGCACCATGCGGGAGTGCACCAGGTCGAAGCCCTCCCCGGGCGGCGGCTCGGCGGCCACGTCGTGGCGCAGCGTTGTGAAACCCGCGTCCGCGTCGAGCCAGGTGGTGTCGAGGTCGGTGGCCAGCACCTCGCCGTCGGGGCCGACCCGGCCGGCCAGCCAGGCGGGCACGCTCGAACTGCCGGCGCCCACCTCCCAGACCCGCCACCCGGCACCGATGCCGACCTGGTCGAGGCGGTCGAAGGTGCGGCGGTTGAACATCCGGTTGATGGCGCCGAAGCGCTCCCCGGCCTCGGACTGCTGGTTGTCGAGGAGATAGGCCACGGCGCGACTCTAGATTCCCCGGGGTCGCCACGGTCGTCGCGGAGTCCACAAGGGAAGCGCGTCTGCCCTCACCGCTCGCGGACCCTCGCCGCGATCGTCTCGCCCAGTTCGGCGGTTGTGCCTGTGCCGTACAGGTCGGGGGTCAGCGGGGCGCCCGACGGACCGGCGGCCAGCACGTCTTCGATGGCGCCGAGCAGGTGGGCGGCGGCCTCGGGGTGGCCGAGGTGGTCGAGCATCATCGAGCCGCACCAGATCTGGCCGACCGGGTTGGCGATGCCGCGGCCGGCGATGTCGGGCGCGGAGCCGTGCACCGGCTCGAAGAGGCTCGGGTGGGCGCGGTCGGGGTTGATGTTGGCGCTCGGGGCGATGCCCAGCGTGCCGGTGCAGGCCGGGCCCAGGTCGGAGAGGATGTCGCCGAACAGGTTGCTGGCCACGACCACGTCGAACCAGTCGGGGTGCAGGACGAACTGGGCGGCCAGCGCGTCGATGTGGAACTTGTCCGTGCGCAGGCCGGGATAGTGCGCCGCCGTCGCCGCGACGCGCTCGTCCCAGTACGGCATGGTGATGCTGATGCCGTTGCTCTTCGTGGCCGAGGTCAGATGGCGCGCGGGGCGGCGAGCGGCGAGCTCGAAGGCGAAGCGCAGCACCCGGTCGACGCCGACCCGGGTCATCACCGTCTCTTGCAGCACGGTCTCGCGGTCGGTGCCCTCGAAGATGCGCCCACCCACACTGGAGTATTCACCCTCGGTGTTCTCGCGCACCACGACGAAGTCGATGTCGCCCGGTTCGCGGCCGGCCAGCGGGCTGCGCACGCCCGGCATGAGCCGGCACGGGCGCAGGTTGACGTACTGGTCGAAGGTGCGGCGGAACTGCAGGAGGCTGCCCCAGAGCGAGACATGATCGGGTACGACCTCAGGCCAGCCGACCGCGCCGAAGTAGATCGCGTCGTACCCGCGCAGCGTCTGCTCCCAGTCGGGCGGCAACATCGTGCCGTGCCGCTGCCAGTAGCCGGCGCTGGCGAAGTCGAAGCTGTCGAATTCCAGCCGCAGGTCGAAGCGCTCGGCCGTGGCCCGCAACGCCGCCAGCCCGGCCGGGAGGACCTCCTGACCGATCCCGTCGCCGGGAATGACCGCGATGCGGTGGACGGCGCCGGTCACATCGCCTCCCGCAGAGCCGCCAGGCCACCCTGGACGTCGGCCAGGGCGATCTGCTCGGCGGTGGCCGAGTCGCGGTCACGGAGCGCCCGGACCAGTTTGCGGTGGCTGGAGTAGCGGTCCATGCCCCAGGTGCCGGTCTCGGCCACCTTCCGGAGCACCACGAAGCGGCGCTCGGGAAGCGTGAACACCCGGCTCTGCTCGACCATGCGGGCCAGCACCGGGTTGTGGGCGCACGCCATCACGGCATCGTTGAACCGCTGGATCGTCTCGAACAGCTCGCCGAGATAACGCTCGACCCGCTTGCCCTGGTTCTGCGCCTCTTTGACCAGGATGAGCAGGTCGTCGGCCCGGTCGAGGATGTCGTCGAGCGCGTCGAGCTGGTCGGTGGTGGCGTGCCGGGCCGCGAACCGGGCGACCAGGCCGCGCAGGCCGACCTCGACCTCGGCCAGGTCGTCGATGGCGGCGTCGCGGATCGTGGCGACCAGGACCGTGCGCGGGCCGATCCGCTCGATCAGCCCGTCGAGCTCGAGCCGGCGCAGCGCCTCACGGACCGGGGTCGGGCTGATCGCCAGCCGCTCGGCCATGCCGCGCTCGGTCACCTTCTCACCCGCCACCAGCCGGCCGTTGGCGATCTCGTCACGAACTTGGCGATACGCCTGATCGGCAAGCGTCCCCACTGCTGTCATGAAGCAAACGTAGCGCATTGCCGTAGCATCCTTGTTTGCAACTGTTGACGATTTTGCTACAGCAAATTAACGTGACGCGGGACACAAGCTGTCGGCCGACGAAGGAGGATGGCGAGTTGTCCACTCGAAAGATCACCTTCTACATCGCCCTGGCGTTGTTCGCGCAGGAGTCGACGTGGAACTTCTACGACAACCAGGTGCCCGTCCTGCTGCGCGAACACGTGGCCAGCACCGCGCTCGTCGGCGCGCTGATGGGGATGGACAACCTGCTGGGCATCTTCATCCAGCCCTGGATCGGCAACCGCTCCGACAACACCCGCACCCGCTGGGGCCGGCGCATCCCCTACCTCGCGGTCGGCATGCCCCTGGCCGCGATCATCTTCGCCCTGCTGCCCTGGACCACGTCACTGACCATGCTGGTCGTGGTCATGGTCGGGTACGCGCTGATCGCCAACACGATGCGCCCGCTGGCCGAGTCGATGGTGCCCGACTTCATCCCGCCCGAGCGCCGCAGCCGCGCCAACGCCGTGGTGAAGATCGCGACCGCCCTGACCATCATCGTGGCGTCCCTGATCAGCCTGCTCCTGATCGACGAGCACCCGCGGACGTCGTTCCTCATCCCGTCGGCGATCCTGCTCGCCGCCACCGTCGTGCTGGTCGTCCGGGTGCGGGACAGCGCGTCCCGGGCCTATCAGGCCGCGCTGACCGAGGACGCCGCCGCCGGTCCGGCCCGGTCACGGGTGCCGTTCCGCGAGATCGTCGCCGACCTGGTCACGGACCGCGACCGCCGGCGGCTGCTCCTGCTGCTGACCGTGCTGCTGTTCGGCGGGGCCTGGTTCGCCTCGCGGTCGCTGGTCACGCCGTACGGGATGGAGGTGCTCGGCCTCTCCCGCGGTGACGCCGGCGGGCTGACCCTGCCCAGCGGCATCGCGTACGTCGTCGCCGCCTACCCGGCCGCGCTGCTGGCCGAACGCTTCGGCCGGTTCAAGACCATCGGCGTGGGCATGACCATCTTCGCCGTCGCCCTGGCCGCGGGCACCGTCGTGCGGACACCCACCGCGACCGTGGTCGTTTTCTGCATCGCCTCGATCGGCGCCGCCGCCTTCACCATCAACGCGGCGGTCGCGCTCTGGAACCTGGCCCCGTCCAGCCGCGTGCTCGGCACCTACACCGGCCTGTACGCGGTCACCTGGTACCTCGGCGGCTTCGGCGGGCCGGCCCTGGTCGGCGGCATCGTCGACCTGCTCGGCTGGACCGGGATGCTGTTCTACATCGCGGTGCTCGCCCTGCTCGCCGTCTTCGTCCTCGTCCGGCTCGGCCGCCTGCACCGCAGTCTCCAGGACGAGCCCGCCCCCACGACGCACATGACCTGACGCGGATAGGTGCCACCCCCGACGCGGAAGAGAGCGATGCCGACCATCCTGATCACCACCGACTACCTGGTCCCGGGCGACGAGGTGGACACCTACCTCACCGGGCTGGGCTTCACCACCCGGCACGACCCGATGCGCGGGCGCCGCGACCCCGAGCAGCTCATCGCCGCCCTGGACAACGTCGACGGCGCGCTCGTCGCCAACGAGCCGATGACCGAGCACGTGCTGGCCGGCGCGACAACGCTGAGAGCCATCGTGCGCACCGGCGCCGGCTACGACTCGGTGGACGTGGACGCGGCCGCCAGGAACGGGATCAGCGTCAGCAACCTGCCGGGGATCAACGCCAACGCGGTGGCCGAGTACACGATGGGGCTGCTGCTGGCCCAGGCCCGGCGGCTGGTGCCGATGGCCGCGGGGGTCGAGGCCGGTGGCTGGCCGCGGCAGGACGGCACCGAGGTGCGGGGCAGGACGCTCGGCCTGATCGGCCGGGGCGCCGTCGCGAGAAAGGTCGCTCCGCTGGCCGAGGCGTTCGGGATGCGCGTGCTGAGCACGACCAGCACGTCGGCCGGCGAACGCCTGGATGAGCTGCTGCGGGAGTCGGACTTCGTGTCGATCCACGCGGCGCTGACCGACCGTACCCGGAATCTGATCGACGCCTCGGCCCTCGCCCGGATGAAGCGGACCGCCCACCTCATCAACACCGCCCGCGGGCCGATCGTCGATGAAAAAGCGCTGGCCGATGCGGTACGCGGCGGGCGGATCGCGGGCGCGGCGCTGGACGTGGTGAGCACGGAGCCGCTCCCGGCCGATAGCGTGCTGCGCGGAGTGGATGGGATCACGATCTACTCGCACATGGCCGGTCAGACCGCCGAGGCGCGCCGGGCCGCCGGGCTCGACGGCGCCAAGGAGCTGGTCGCCGCGTTGGCGGGACATCCGGCCCACGCGATCATCCGAGGGGAGCACACATGAGGACCGCGGACGTCATTGTTGTCGGGGCGGGTCTGGCCGGCCTGGTGACCACGGCCGAGCTGGTCGCGGCCGGGAAGTCGGTGATCCTGGTCGAGCAGGAGCCCGAGCAGAGCCTCGGCGGGCAGGCGTTCTGGTCGTTCGGCGGGCTGTTCCTGGTCGATTCGCCGGAGCAGCGCCGGATGGGCATCCGCGACTCGCACGCGCTCGCCTGGCAGGACTGGCTGGGCACCGCGGGATTCGACCGGGACGAGGACGCCTGGCCGCGGCGCTGGGCCGAGGCGTACGTCGACTTCGCGGCCGGCGAGAAGCGCTCGTGGCTGCGTACCCAGGGGATCAAGCTCTTCCCGATCGTCGGCTGGGCCGAGCGGGGCGGTTACGACGCGACGGGGCCCGGCAACTCGGTGCCGCGCTTCCACATCACCTGGGGTACGGGGCCGGGCGTGCTCGAGCCGTTCATCGCGACCGTCCGTTCGTCCCCCAGGGTGACGCTCGCCTTCCGCCACCGGGTCGATGAGCTGACGACCGCCGGCGGTCGTGTCACCGGTGTCTCGGGGGTGGTGCTCGAACCCAGCGACGTCCAGCGCGGCCAGGCCAGTTCAAGAGTCAAGATCGGCGATTTCGCGTACGAAGCGCAGGCCGTCGTGGTGACCTCCGGCGGCATCGGGGGCAACCACGACCTCGTACGAGCTGCCTGGCCGGCGCGGCTCGGCCCGCCGCCGGACCACATGATCAGCGGCGTGCCGGCGCATGTGGACGGCCGCATGATCGGCATCACCCAGGCGGCCGGCGGCGCGGTGATCAACCCGGACCGGATGTGGCACTACGTCGAGGGCATCCAGAACTGGGACCCGATCTGGGCCAACCACGGCATCCGCATCCTGCCCGGCCCGTCGTCGATCTGGCTGGACGCGCGCGGGAACCGGCTGCCGGTGCCGCTCTACCCGGGCTTCGACACCCTCGGCACCCTCGCCCACCTGCGCACCACCGGCCACGACCACAGCTGGTTCGTGCTCACCCAGAAGATCATCGAGAAGGAGTTCGCGCTCTCCGGCTCGGAGCAGAACCCGGATCTGACCGGCCGCAGCGTCCGGCAGGTGCTGGGCCGGGTGCGGGCCGGGGCGCCGGGGCCGGTGGAGGCGTTCAAGCGCAACGGCGCCGACTTCGTGGTCGCGACCGACCTGGACGAGCTGGTCAAGGGCATGAACGCGCTGACGCCGGCGCCGCTGCTGGACGCGGCCGAGGTGCGGCGGGTGGTCGAGGCGCGCGACCGGGAGCTGAACAACACTTTCACCAAGGACATGCAGATCGCGGCCATCCGCAACTTCCGCACCTACCGCGGCGACAAGCTCATCCGTACGGCCGCCCCGCACCGGATCCTCGATCCCGGCGCCGGGCCGCTGATCGCCGTACGCCTGCACGTGCTGACCCGCAAGACGCTCGGCGGCCTGCACACCGACCTGGACGGCCGGGTCCTCGACGCCGCCGGCGAGCCGGTGCCGGGGCTGTACGCGGCCGGCGAGGCCAGCGGGTTCGGTGGTGGCGGCATGCACGGCTACCGGTCGCTCGAGGGCACGTTCCTGGGCGGCTGTCTCTTCTCCGGACGCCAGGCCGGTCGCTCTCTGAAAGGAACCTTGTGACCCAGGCCGAAAGCAAAGTCGAAGTACGCATCCTCGTCCCGTCCGGCATGCTCGGCTCGGGCTTCCCGGCCTCCATCGTGGACCGGGGACTGGAGCTGGGCGCGGACGTGATCGCCGTGGACGGCGGCTCGACCGATTCCGGGCCGCACTATCTCGGCACCGGCACCGCCAAGACCACTGCCGCGGCGGTGAAGCGTGACCTGCGCATCCTGCTGCGCGCCGCGGCTACGGCCCGGATCCCGCTGATCGTCGGCTCCTGCGGCACCAGTGGCACCGATTCCGGCGTCGACTGGGTCTTCTCCATCGCTTCGTCGCTGCTGGACGAAGAGGGCCTCGCCCTGCGGATCGCCCGGATCTACAGCGAGCAGCCGGCCGCCGACCTCAAGGAGCGCCTGGACCGGATCCACCCACTCGCCCCGCACGGCGACCTCGACCCCTCGACCCTGGAGAGCTGCGAGCACATCGTGGCGATGATGGGCCACGAGCCGATCGCCGACGCTCTGGCCACGGGAGCCGACGTGGTGCTGGCCGGCCGCGCGACCGACACGGCCGTGGCGGCGGCGTTCCCGCTCATGCACGGCATGCCGGCCGGGCCCACCTGGCACGCCGCGAAGATCGTCGAGTGCGGCGCGCAGTGCACCACCAACCCGCGCTCCAGCGGCGTCTTCGCCACCATCGACGCCACCGGGTTCACCATCGAGCCGCTCTCCGACGGTGTCGCCTGCACACCCCACTCGGTCGCGGCGCACATGCTCTACGAGACGGTGAACCCGTTCTCGATGCGGGAGCCGGCCGGCACCCTGCAGGTCGCCGACGCGGTCTACACCGCGCTGGACGACCGGCGCGTACGCGTGGAGGGGTCGCGTTTCGAGCTGGCCGAGCAGTACACGAACAAGCTCGAAGGATCAAGAATCACCGGGTACGAGACGATGTCGTTCACCGCGATCCGCGACCCGCACATCCTCGGCCAGCTCGACACCTGGGCCGCGCTCCTGCGCCGGATCCTCACCGAGCGGGTCAGCCAGACGCTCTCGCTCGGGCCGGACGACTACGCGTTCGACATCCGGCTCTACGGCCACAACGCGGTGCTCGGTGCCCTGGAGGAAGCGACCGCGCCGCCCCGCGAGGTCGGCGTGATGCTGCTGGTCAGCGCGCCCGACCAGCCGACGGCCACGGCGATCGCGAAGATCGCCAATCCGCTCATGCTGCACCTGCCCACGCCGGACATGGACTACCTGCCCAGCCTGGCGTTCCCGTTCTCGCCAGCGGAGACCGAGCGCGGCGCGGCGTACGAGTTCGTGCTCAACCACGTGGTCGACGTGGACTCTCCCACCGCCCTGTTCCGCACCGTCATGCTGGAGGCCGGCGATGTCCGATAAGGTCGGCGACCTCGCCGTCGAGGTCCGGTCCAAGAACGCCGGGCCGTTCTGGACGACGATGGAGCTCTTCATGCGCGACGAGAGTGGCTTCCAGGCAGTGTCGTTCGTGGACGCCACCGTGGTCGCCCGGCTCTACGACGTCGCCGAGGACAGCGTGCAGATCTTCCGCATCCCGTCGCTGAAGGCGGTCAAGATCTCGTTCCCGCGCCCGGTCACCCAGGGCAGCCTGCGGGACCGGGACATGCACGCCGGCCAGCACCACGTGCCGCTGGCCCAGTTGGCGTTAGAGGGCGGAGCTCGCGGCGCGTAGCTCTTCCAGGGCCGGGAGGGCGTAGTCGGCCAGGTCGTCCTCGCGGTCGCCCTCGGACCAGGCCGCGAAACCCCGGCTGAAGGCGAGGGCGCCCAGCTCGGCCGCGACGGCGGCGGTCGCGTCGGGCACGCCGCGGGCGATCAGCGCCGCGGTCATCGCGGCGGCCAGGCTGACGCTCTTGAGGGCGGCCCGCTCCTGGAGTTCGGCGCTGGCCGCGACGGCCGCCTTCAGCCGGGGGGCGATCTGGCGGTTCACCGGACCCATCGCGCTGGACACCCGCCGCAGACCCTCGGCCACCGCCTGGAGCGGGCCGGACCCGGCGGGCACCTCGGCGATCCCCTCGGCGAGCAGCCGGCTCAGCGCCTCCTGCCCGGCCACCAGCAGCTCGCGCTTGTCGGGGAAGTGCCGGAAGAAGGTGCTCTTGGTGACGCCGGCGCGCTCGGCGATCTGCGCGACCGTGGTGTCGTCGTACCCCTGCTCGGTGAACAGGTCGACCGCGGCCACGACGAGACGTTCACGCGCGCCGGGTTCCCATCGAGCCATGGGTCCATCATAGGTGACGGGACTTTGGTCCCATCACGGTGCTACGGTGACGGGACAAGAGTCCCATCACTTGCGGGAGCGAACCATGCGCGTCTTCATCACCGGCGGCACCGGCCTGATCGGCTCCGCCGTCGTGGCCGAACTGCTCGGCCACGGTCACACCGTTCTCGCCCTCGCCCGGTCCGAGGCCTCGGCGGAGGCCGCCGCGACGGCCGGCGCCGAGGTGATCCGGGGCGGCCTCGCCGACCTGGACACCCTCCGGGCCGGCGCCACCCAGGCCGACGGCGTGATCCACCTGGCCTTCAGCAACGACTTCAGCAGCGCCGAGGCGGTCGCGAACGCGGTCGCCGAGGAGACGGCCGCCCAGGAGACCCTGGGCGAGACGCTCCTCGGGAGCGACCGTCCCTTCGTCACCGTGTCGGGCACACCCTGGATCCCCGGCCGCGCCTCCACCGAGTCGGACCCGACGTCGACCGAAGGGCCGGTCGGCGGCCGGGGCCGCGCCGTCGACGCGGTCCTCGGCCTGGCCACCCGCGGGGTGCGGAGCACGGCCATCCGCCTGCCCCGCACGGTGCACAACAACGGCGACGGCGGGTTCGCCGGCCTGCTGACCGCCATCGCCCGCCGGACCGGCGTCTCCGGCTACCCCGGCGACGGCACCCAGCGGTGGCCGGCCGTGCACGCGCTGGACGCCGCGGTTCTCTTCCGGCTCGCCCTGGAGCAGGCGCCGGCCGGAACCGCCTGGCACGCCGTGGACGACGAGGGCGACCAGGTGCGGGACATCGCCGAGGTCATCGGCCGGCGCCTGGGCCTGCCGGTCGAGGCGGTGCCGGCGGAGAACTTCGGCCCCCTGGGCGCGATCTTCGCGGCCGACCAGCCCTCGACCAGCACGCACACCCGGCAGGCCCTGGGCTGGGAGCCGAAGCACCCCAGCCTCCTCGAGGACCTGGCGAACATCCAGCCGTGAGCGGTCAGCTCTTCCAGTCGTGGATGACGTGCAGCTCGGGGGCGCCGCCGGCCGGCGGGACCGTCACCGCGTACAGGTGTTCCATGTCGTCGGACCAGGTGAGGCCGCGCGGGGCGAGCACGTCGTCGCTGATGTCGATGCGTTTCTCGGGGACGACGCCGCCGGTCTCGTAGAGGTAGATGTCGTCGGCGGTCGAGCGGACGCCGCTGACCACGTAGCAGTCGTCGGGCGCGGCGGCGACGGCCAGCGGGTGGTAGCCGGTGTAGTAGGAGCCGCGGCCGGACAGGTCGGCGGTCGCGTACGCCTGGGTGGCGTTGCGGCCGCCGGCGCCGGTCAGCAGCGTCTCGCCGTACTTGTCGAGGCCGATGTCGAACAGGTTGCTGCCCGGCGCGGTGGACGACGCCCGCTGGGTCAGCCCGTTGTCCTCGTTGATGTCGTAGACGTACACCGTGGACAGGCTGAGGTTGAGCTGCGCGGCGACCAGCGTCCCGGCCTCGAACGGCTGGTCGTACTCGGCCGGCGTCGACGGGTGGGCGGCGAGCAGCGGCGCCCGCTGGAACCGAAGGTCACCCTGCACGTTCAGTTCGTAGACCGGCTCGGGGTCGGGGTTCTCCTCGGTCGGCTCGGGCCAGGTGACCCGGCCGATGCCGCCGTTCCAGTTGCCGTCGCAGCCGTGGCCGAACCACAGCACGTCACCGGCGTAGACCAGGTGGGTCGGGCAGGTGTTCGCGGGCAGCTGGATCTTGTCGCTCTCCTTGAGGGTGTGCACGTCGATCTCGGTGATCGCGTCGCCCGCGGCCAGCGCCGCGTACACCCACTCGGTGTCGTCGTCCTGGGCCAGGCCGGTGGCGCCGTACTGGTTCTTGATGTGTTTGACGACCTGTCCGTCGAGGTCGGTGACCGTGATGCCGTTGGACGATGCGCCGCCGCTGACGAAGACCCGGTCGTGCTCGTCGTTGGCGACCAGATCGCCGTAGCCGGGCAGGCCCAGGTCGGTCTCGGCCCGGGCCGGGCCCGCCGCCGCGAGAACGCCGAGCGTGGTCGTCAATAAGACAGACGACGACGCCGCGAGCGCACGTTTCATGGACAGCCTCATTTGTACTCCCCCCGTGGGCCACAAAAGCCTTGGCGGAGGAAGGCTATCCACACCAGTCATGATCGCGCGGGGCAGGTCGAATGCGATTATCGGCTTCCGGGAAAACGGACAATCTGTCACGGGGGAAGAGACTGACCATTGAGGATGGTCGTTGCTGTTGTCGTACCGCGCTGCTAGGTTCACGGGCAGTTGCCTCATGGCAACCACACACACGGGGGGCCGGATCTGCTCGGTCCGACGCGCACAGCACGCGTCCTTAAAGGTTGTTACCGAGACGGCCGACAGACGTTCACAAAGGCTCTTCGTAATGGCGCACTCCCACCTTTGGTCAAGGGCGTGCGGCGATGAATCTTGCGCAATTCCGCAACGGGGGAACCGGAATGCAAAGCACACCCGACCGCACCCGCCGGCGCCGGCGCACCGCCATCGGCGCCGGCCTGCTCGCCCTGGCCGTCGCCGGGACCACCGCCGTGGTCGCGCCCCGCCTGACGCGGGACGACGACACCATGTCACCGGCGCAGATCGAGGCCGCCCAGGAGGCCGCCGACAGAGCCGCCGGGCTCCAGCCGGTGCGCGGCCGCCCGGTCGCCGAGACGCCACCCGGGCCGGGCAGCACGCTCGCCCACCCGGCGCAGGCGCCGGCGGCCAAGGCGATCCCGGCGGTCAAGCGGGTGGCCGAGGTGGTGTCGGCCCGCACCGCCAACACCAAGGTCTGGCGGCTCGCCGACGGCCGGACGCAGGCCGAGGTCGGCGCGTCCCCGGTGCACTACCGCGACGGCAACGGCCGGTGGCAGGAGATCGACACCCGGATCGGGCGCTCGAACGCCGCCGGTTACCCGTACGCATCGGTCCGGAACACCTTCACCGGCCGCTTCGGTGACCGCACCGACCGCCTGGTCCGCTACGACCTGGGCGGCCGTTCGATCGGGGTCGGCGTGGACGCGGCCCCCCGGAGCGTGACGCCCAAGGTGTCGGGCAGCGCGATCACCTACCCCGACGTGTTCGGCCCGGCCGACGTGGCCTACGACGTGACCTCCTCCTCGCTCAAGGAGAAGATCGTCCTGGACCGCGCGCCGACCGGCGCGGCGACGTACACCTTCCGGCTCTCGCTCGACGGCGTCACCGCCGCGCGGCAGGCCGACGGCTCGGTCGCCTTCGAGGCCGACGACGCCGACGGCCGGCCGCTGTTCTACCTGCCCAAGCCGTTCATGTACGACAGCGGCGCCGGCGCGGCGTCGGCCACCGGCAGCGGGCACAGCACCAAGGTGACCCAGACGCTCAGCGGAACCGGCCGCGAGCTCAAGCTCACCGTGACCGCCGATCAGGCGTGGCTGCGCGACCCGAAGCGGCGCTACCCGGTCGTCATCGACCCCACGATCAAGGTGCAGCCGCAGGTCGGCTCGGCGCAGGACGGGATGGTCAACTCGTACGAGCCGGCCACCAACTACGACACCAACTGGCGCCTGTCGGTCGGCACCAACCCGCTCGACGCGGGCGGCACGGCCACCTTCCGCAGCCTGGTCAAGTTCCCGCTCACCGAGGTGCCGACCGGCACCCGCCTCGACTCGGCCGAGCTCAAGCTCTACTTCGACCAGAACATGCTCAACTCGTACGACGACGTGGAGATGGACGTCGAGGCGCACCGCGCCACCGTGCCGTGGGCCGAGAACTCGGTCACCTGGAACACGGTGAAGAACGCGGTCGGCGAGCTCGGCGCCAACACCGAGCAGGTCGACAACTCCGACCTCACCAAGGTCGCGGCGGCCGGCGAGTGGAGCTCGGTCACGGCGAGCACGGCGCTCGGCGGGTCGTACCGGGCCAACAGCGGCAGCAAGACCGGCGACACGTTCACCTGGGTGCCGCGGGTCACCGAGGCCGGCGCGTACGAGGCGTTCGTGCACTACGTGCCCGGATCGGACCGGGCCACCAACGCCCCGTACACCGTCTACCACGCCGGCGGCACCACGCCGAAGACGGTCAACCAGACCACCGGCTCCGGCAGCGGCAACTGGGTCTCGATCGGCACGTACAACTTCAACGCCGGCACCACCCACAAGATCGTGCTCGGCGACGTGGCCAACAAGACCGTGGTCGCCGACGGCGTCCGGCTGGTGAAGAACGGCACGGCCCACCGCGGCAAGAAGCAGAACCACGCCTGGCACTCGTTCAGCGTCCGCAACATCGCGCAGGGCTGGGTCGACGCCCCGTCGACCAACAACGGCTTCATCATGAAGACGCCGGACGAGACCAAGGTCCTCAGCGGCGTGCGCTACGAGGGCGCCGAGAACGCCTTCGGCGGCGAGGTCGACACCTTCCCGACGCTGCTGCTGACCTGGGGCAAGCCGGGTGTGACGCTGCAGATGCCGACCACCATCCGGTCCACCGGGGCCGAGCTCGCCTGGAGCGCCTACGCCGGCGACGACCTCCTCGAATACCAGGTGCACCGCAGCACCTCGCAGAGCTTCATCCCGACCGACCGCACCCTGGTCGCCCCGGTCCGGGCCGACCGCACCACCTACAGCGACACCAGCGGAACACCCACCCCGGCGAACAACGCGACCGAGTTCGGGCCGCCGTCGTACTACATGATCGTGGTGAAGACCCGCTCCGGCGAGCTGATCCCGTCGCCGGCCGAGCAGGTGCAGCTGCCCAAGGCCGGCCACATCGTCCGGGTCCTCCAGGGCAACTCCACCGACACCACGCTGACCAGCCTGGAGCCCACCACCGGCCACGACGTGCTGGACGGCGGCGGCCTGGTCCAGATCGGCAACAACGGGTCGAAGTTCGGCACCAGCCGCACGGTGGTGAAGTGGCCGAGCATGACCGGGCTGCCGGCCGGCACCAAGGTGCTCAAGGCCACGGCCAGCATGTGGGGCGCGTACTCCGAGGGCGGGACCGGCGCCCGCTTCCAGATGCACGGCCTGACCCGCGACTTCGACGAGGCGACCGGGTCGTGGGACCGGGCCAGCAGTGCCGCCGCCTGGACCACGAAGGGTGGTGACTACACCGCCGGGGCCGCCTCCTACGTCGACAACATCGGCACCGACCCGCGCTGGCAGAACTGGGACGCCACGTCGCTGACCCAGGGCTGGGTCAACAACGCGAGCACCAACAAGGGCGTGCTGTTCCGGCTGGCCAACGAGACCTCGCCGACCCAGCGGGTGCTGTTCACCGCGGGCGAGGTGCCCGACATCCGTCAGCGGCCCCGCCTCGAGGTGATCTACACGGCGCCGGCCACCGAGAACACCTACTACGCGCCGACCGTGCCGTCCCGGATGATCCCCGGCGACGAGTACACCGCGCCGGTCACCATCACCAACTCGACCAGCTCGACCTGGGCCAAGAACGACTGGGTGCTCTCCTACCGCTGGGAGCTGGCCGACGGCACCGACGTCACCAACGCGGACAACCAGCGGGAGACCGCGCTGCCGGTCGACCTCGCCTCGGGCGCCGTGACCACGGTCAACGCCAAGATCATGACGCCGGTCCGCTTCGACCAGGGCAACAAGCGGCAGAAGTACGTCCTCAAGTGGGACCTGAAGAACAAGACCACCGGGCAGTGGCTGTCGCAGGTGTGGGAGATCCCGCCCCTGGCCCAGCCGATCACCGTCGAGGACCCGACCTCCGACCAGCTCGGCCTGGAGAAGTTCTACCAGTACACCGGGCAGAACGCGGGCGCCGGCTCGACCGTGATGGTCAACCAGTTCTCCGGCAACGCGGTGTTCAGCTACAACGCGTTCAGCAACCCGAGCCGCGGGTTGTCCACGTTCCTGCGCCTCTCGTACAACAGCCAGGACAGTTCCAACTCCTACATCGGGTACGGCTGGTCGCTGTCCACCTCCACGGTGACCCGGCTCGGCTCGCCGCTGCAGTTCAGTGGGCTCGACCCCCGCTGGCCGGCCAAGATCACGCTGACCGACGGCGACGGCACCAGCCACTGGTTCGACCTGAACAAGCACGACAGCACCAACGAGAAGGACTGGGACTACGACAGCCCAGCCGGCGTGCACCTCTATCTGCAGCGCAACGGCGACAGCGACCCGATGCGCACCTGGGTGATGACCCGGCCCGACCGCAGCCAGTTCGCCTTCGACGCCGACGGCTACCAGACCGCGGTCATCGACAAGAACGGCAACGACCTGCGGTTCACCTACGAACGGGCGAAGATCGGCAACCGCAACACCGGGGTGCTCAAGTACATCACCGACGCCACCGGCCGGCGCACGCTGACCTTCGAGTACTTCAACCCCGGCGACGACTTCGACTACTTCGTCGGCAACAGCGACGACCGGCGCAGCGCGTCCAACCTGGCCAACGCCCAGATCGTCAACCAGCTCCGGGCGATCACCGACGTCACCGGCCGGCGGGTCACGCTCACCTACAACGACAAGGGTCAGCTGCGTGAGCTGATCGACGGCCAGGGCGACCCGGGCGAGAAGCCGTTCGGCTTCTACTACGACGACACCCTGCTCAGCCCGAAGCTGGTGCGGGTGGACGACCCGCGGGGCAATGGCACCACGATGGGCTACCACCCGGCGTCGGCCGGCGCCCTGCTGAACGGGCGCACCGAGCGGGTCAGCGACCGCAACGACAAGGCGACCGCGTTCACCTACCGCGACCCGGACGGCACCACCGGCTCGTTCATCGAGAACGTGGTCACCGACGCCAACGGGCACACCTCGACGTACTCGATCGACGGCTACGGCCGGCCCACGCTGCTGACCGACGCGAAGAACCAGAAGACCGAGCTGACCTGGGACGCGGACAACAACGTCCGGCGCATGAAGGAGCCCAACGACGCGGTCACCACCTGGGTCTACGACGAGAAGACCGGCCTGCCGCTGGAGATCCGCGATCCGGAGGCGAACAAGAACAACTGGCCGGCGCAGAAGATGGAGTACCGCTTCGGGCTGAAGGGGCACACCGCCGAGCTGACGGCCAAGACCAGCCCCGAGGGGCGCAAGCACACCTTCGGGTACGACCAGTTCGGCAACCTGACCTCGGTCACCGACCCGAAGGGCAACGCCACCTCCGAGGACGGCGACTACACGTCGAGCTACACGTACGACCGGTGGGGGCAACAGCTCACCTCGACCGACGCCAACGACAACACCACGAAGTACGAGGAGTACGACCCGGTCGGGTACCCGAAGCGGATCATCGATGCGCTGAACCAGGTCGAGAAGTACGAGTACGACGGGGTCGGCAACGTCGTGTCGGTCACCGACGCCGCGGACAAGACCTCGACGTACACCTACGACATCTTCGGCCGCCCGCTCAGCACCCGGGAACCGAAGGACGCGGCGAACAATGTCTACATCTTCACCCCGGGCAAGAAGTACGACGGCAACGACAACGTCGTGAGCGACGAGGCCGCCAACGGCGCCGTCCAGGAGATGGGCCACGACCCGGTCGACCGCCTGGCCTTCTGGAAGGAGCCCAGGGACGCCTCCGGGACGCCCGAACGGATCACTACCTACGACTACGACAACGTCGGCAACCTGCTCAAGCAGACCGAGCCCAAGGGCACGCTCACCGCGAACCCCGACGATTACCGGACCAGCTACACCTACAACGAGCTCAACCAGGTCCTGAAGGCCCGGGACGCCGCCGGCGGCGAGATCACCGCCACCTACGACAACGTCGGCAACATCAAGACCGTCGCCGACCAGCGCAAGTCCGCGACGACGGACCCGGACGACGTCAACGTCAAGTACGACTACGACCTCAACGGCCGGAACACGATCACCACGGACGCCCTCGGCCACACCTCGAGGACCGAGTACGACAAGGACGGCAACACCACCGCCCGGGTCGACGAGGACGGCAACAAGACCCTCCTCAAGTACGACCCGCGCGCGCTGCTCGAGGAGCAGAAGGTGCCGCACAAGCGCGCGGACAACGGTGACACCGTCTACCGCACCACGCGCTACCGGTACGACGAGGTGGGCAACCAGACCCATGTCGAGTCGCCGCGCGGCGTGGACACCGCCGAGGCGAACGACTTCACCGCGGTGACCGTCTACGACGTGCTGAACCGGGTGAAGGAGCAGCGGGAGCCGTACGACCCCGGCGACGCCGAGCAGCGGTACCGCACCGCCGACACGACACTCTACGAGTACGACGTGGTCGGCAACCAGCAGAAGGTGAGCGCGCCGCCGTCCGACGGCGAGGACAAGCGGGCCGACACCACGTACACGTACTGGGACAACGGCTGGAACAAGACCAGCACCGATCCGTGGAACGTCAAGACCGAGTACGACTACGACACGATCGGCAACCAGACGTCCCGCAAGCTCACCGGCGGCGGCAAGACGCGCCAGATGAGCTGGACGTTCTTCCCCGACGGCAAGCAGAAGACGCAGCGCGACGACGGTGACGGCGGTGACAAGCCGCGCAAGAGTTTCGAGTTCGGCTACGACCCGAATGCCAACATGACGCAGATGCTCGACAAGAGCAACGACGCCAAGATCGACACTTACGCGATGTCGTACGACGTCGTCAATCGCATGGACAAGGTCGTGGAGAAGCTCGGCGACTCGACCAAGAACACCACGACGTACCACTACGACATCAACGACAACCTGCTCAAGCGGGTCCACGACAAGACGTTCTCCGAGTACGTCTACGACACCCGGGACCTCATCTCCAGCGTCAAGAACGGCAAGACCGAGAACGACGCCGACGCCAAGACGACGACCTTCACCTACACGCCACGGGAACAGGTGAAGACCGAGAAGAAGGGCAACGGCAACACCGTCACGTACGACTACTACCTCGACACCAAGCTCCAGCACCAGGTCGAGAAGAAGTCGAACGGCTCGACGGTCGTGAACGAGCACACGATCGAGTACAACGCCAACGGCAACCGGTCCAAGGACACCGGCAAGAAGCAGAACGCGGACAACAAGTCGGCGAACATCGACACGACCACGACCTACCAGTACGACCCGCGGGACCGGGTCCGCGAGCAGGTCAAGACCGGCAGTGGCGCGAGCACGGAGAAGTACCGCCACGACGCCAACAGCAACGTGATCTGGCAGACCGTCAAGAACGCCGAGACCACGTTCGACTACGACCGGAACCGGCTGAAGACCTCGACGACCTCGGGCATCCAGACGAAGTACGAGTACGACGACTTCGGCCGGCAGACCCGGACGGCCCTCGCCCAGAACAACACGGAGATCGAGAAGTACGAGTACGACGGTTTCGACCGGGTCACCAAGCACATCAAGACTCCCGGCGGCACCACCGAGTACACCTACGATCCGCTGGACCGGCAGCTCACCCGCAAGCAGAACGACAAGACCACGACGTTCTCGTACCTCGGGCTGACCGACCAGATGCTCTCCGAGGAAGAGGGCGGCAAGCTCCGCAAGAGCTACCAGTACGGGCCCGACGGCCAGTTGCTGTCCCAGGCGAAGTTCTCCGACAACGGCAGCTTCGAGACGTCGTACCAGGGCTACAACCCGCACACCGACGTCGAGCAGATCACCGACGAGCAGGGCGACTCGCGGGCCACCTACGGGTACACCGCATACGGCAAGAACGACGACAGCCAGATGACCGGCGTCGACAAGCCGGACGCGGCCAACCCGGAGGACCCGAACAAGGAGCCGTACAACGCCTACCGCTACAACGGCAAGCGGTTCGACCAGTCGTCCGGCGACTACGACATGGGGTTCCGCGACTACGACCCCGGCCTGAACAGGTTCCTCACCCAGGACAACTACAACGGCGCCCTGGACGACATGAACCTGACCACCGACCCGTTCACCAACAACCGGTACGCGTTCGGTGGCGGCAACCCGATCTCGCAGGTGGAGATCGACGGGCACTTCTCGCTCAGCGACATCGGGCACGCGGCGCTCGACGTGGCCGGCCTGGTGCCGGGTGTGGGCGAGGTCGCCGACCTGGCCAACGCGGCCTGGTACGCGGCCGAGGGTGACTACGGCAACGCGGCGTTGTCCGCGGCGTCGGCCGTCCCGTTCGCGGGTTACGCCGCCTCGGCGGTCAAGGGCGCCAAGTACGCCGCCAAGGGCGTGGACGCGGCACAGTCCGCGGCCAAGGGAGCCGACGCCGCGCGCAGCGGCGCCAAGGCGGCGGACGGGGCGCAGTCCGCCGGTAAGGCCGCTCCGTCACCGGCGAAGGCGAGCTCCGGGGGCGGCGGCGCCACCGGCGGCACCAAGGCGGCGGGTGGTGGCGGCAGCGCCGGCCCCGCGAAGGCCGGTGGTAGCGGCGGCGGTCCGGCCAAGGGCGGCGGGGGCGCCCGCACCGGCGGCGGCAGCGGAGCCAGCAAGACCGGCGGCGGCGGTGGCACCTCGGCCTCACGCGGCGGGAGCTGCACGTCCAACAGCTTCGTACCCGGCACCGCGGTGCTCATGGCCGACCGGACCTATCGCGACATCGAGGACGTCGAGCTGGGCGACGAGGTGCTCGCCACCGACCCGGAGCTGGGCGTCACCGCGGGCCGGCCAGTGACCACGCTGATCGAGGGCGACGGCGAGAAGCATCTCGTCGAGGTCACCGTGGACACCGACGGCGCGGCCGGTGACCGGACCGGCTCGGTCGTGGCCACGGACGGCCACCCGTTCTGGGTCGACAACGACGGCGCCTTCCTCGACGCCGGGGCGCTGACCGCCGGTGACGAGATCCGCACCGCGGACGGCAAGCTGGTCACGGTCCTGCACACCAGGGCCTGGACCGAGGTGCGGAAGGTCCACAACCTCACCGTCGAGGGCAT
The DNA here is from genome assembly GCF_040682035.1 of Actinoplanes sp. NPDC051470. Taxonomy (NCBI): domain Bacteria; kingdom Bacillati; phylum Actinomycetota; class Actinomycetes; order Micromonosporales; family Micromonosporaceae; genus Actinoplanes; species Actinoplanes sp. NPDC051470. Next base: position 155,652 of record NZ_JBFBAA010000002.1, on the reverse strand, counting down.
CCACACCTACTACGTCCTCGCCGGCGACGCCCCGGTGCTCGTGCACAACTGCGGTGGGCGCTGGAAGCGTGGTGAGGACTACTCCAAGCCGAACAAGAAGGGCCAGCCGCCGTCACTGTCCACCATGCGTAAGCGGTTCTGGAAGAACGAGGCCATGGAGCCGGCCGCCGCCGACCAGTACGGCGCCGCGAACGTCGCCCGGATGGAGAAGGGCGGAGCCCCGCAGCGGACGCGGCCCAACGGCAACACCGAGTCGATGGAGCTGAGCCACGAACCTATCCCCGAACGTGACGGCGGTATGTTGCTCACGCCGCGGTGGCCCGAGGATCACGTCAAGATGGACCCGGGTGGCCATCGCCACCTCCCACCCGACTACTGACAGTTCGGACCTGGACGCGGCCCCGGGAATGTCCCGCGGGCCGCGTCCCGGTCCGGCGATCGAGGAGGAACCCCGGTGAGTACGAGCGGAGCACAGGCCGCGGCGTTCTTCCGCGACGTCGCCAAGAACCACACCGTGTGGTGGGTCCGCGACGACGACGGCAGCCCGACACCGACCGTGACCGGCGGAGATCGGGCGTTCCCCTACTGGTCGACCGAGGCCCGCGCGAAACGGGCCGCCGCCCTGTGGGGTGATGAGTTCCGGGCGGTGTCGATGCCGCTCGACCATTGGCGGGACAAGGCGCTGCCCGATCTCGCCAAGGGCCGATTCCGCGTCGGCATCAACTGGAGCGGCGACCAGCTGACCGGCTGGGACTTCACCGTCGACGAGGTCCTCAACCGGCTCGCCCATGCGCTCAGCGCGCCGCCGTACGACAAGTAGCGGACAGGGGTAGCCGGCGCCGAGACGGTCAGGGCAGGGGCGTGAAACGGAAGCGGCCCGCCCCGGCCTCGGCGGGGGCGGTGGCGGCCAGGCGGGCCGCGTACTGCCGAGGGCCGGGGAATTGGACCGTGAGGTAGCGGTCGTGGCCCACCGACCTCAGCAGGACCGTCCCGTCGCCGTCCACCGGGACGACCTTCAGCCATTCCCAAGGGCCGAGCGAGGCGGCCGTGAGCCGCAGGGTGGTGTCGCCGGGGCGGCGCGGCCGGGCCGAGACGAACCGCTTGCGGGCGGCGTAGCCGCGCAGGTGGACGATGCTCGGGTCGGCCCGGCGGCGGCAGACCTGGAACTGCTCCCAGGTGCCGTACACGCCGGGACTGGTCCGGGCCCGCAGCAGGCCGGTGTCGGCGCCGTAGTAGCCGTCCTCGGCGGCGGTCAGCATCCCGGTGTCCACGGCCAGCAGGCCGGTCGGACCCTCGGCACACCACCAGCCACCGCCGGTCTCGCTGCCGCCGGTCACGCCCAGGGCCAGGACCGCGGCGAGCGCGCCCGCGATCAGGCGGCGGCGACGGATCTGGCGGTGGTGGCCGGTGGCCTCGGCCTTCTCCCGGCGGACGCTCTCGTCGACGAACCGGCGCTCCAGCGGGCTCAGCGCCGGCTGCCAGGACGGCGCGGCGGCCCAGTGCCGGGTCAGCGCCAGCCGTGCGCCGCGATAGAGGACCCCGGGGTCGTACCCCAGCTCCTGCCAGACCGTGGCCGACTCGGTGAGCTGCCGGTGCGCCCGCAGCGTCTCCCGGCTCTCCTCCTTCCACTCCCGCAGCCGTGGCCAGGCGTAGATCAGCGACTCGTGGGCCAGCTCGACGCAGTCCCGGTCGGCGGTGAGCAGGCGCGCGTCGACCAGCCGGTCGACCACCCGCGCCTCCCGCGCGGTCGAGCCGATCTGCGGCCGCGGGACCGGCCGCCGCCGCGCCCCGCCCCGGTCGTCGATGTCGACCATCCGCAGCAGAAGGCGGCGGACCACGCCGCGATGCTCCTCGTCGAGGCCGGCGTACACGCTCTCGGCGGTCGCCGCCACCGCGCCGTCCACGCCGCCGGCCGCCTCGTACCCGGCCAGGGTGACCGTGGTCCCCCGGCGGCGGCGCCAGGCCTCGAGCAGCGCGTGGGACGCGAGCGGGAGCGCGCCCGGGCGGCCGGCCACGTCGGCCACGATCGCCGAGACCAGGGCGCCTTCGACCCGGGCGCCGACCCGCTCGGCCGGCTTCACCACGGCGTCGCGCAGCTCGGCCGGGCTCATCCCGCCGACCAGCACGTGCCCGTCGGCCGACGCGGCCAGCAGCTCCGGATGCTCCACGAACCGGGCGTAGTGGTCGGCGCGCACCGCGAGGACGACCCGGGCCCCGCACTCCCCCACACCCAGGGCCACCAGGGCGGCGATGAAACCGGCCCGCTCGGCGGGGTCCACGCCGGCCGCGAACACCCCCTCGAACTGGTCGACGACCAGCAGCAGCTCGTCCTCGAAGGCCGCCCGCACCACCAGGCCCGCGCGGGCGGGGTCCTTGGCCAGGTCGTCGAGCAGCGCGCCGGCCGGGATCCGGGCCGGCCCGGCCAGCCGCACCGCGAGCTCGGTCAGCGGGGTCGTCCCGGGCACGAGCAGCATCGGCCGCCGGCCCTCGGCGTGGGCGATCAGGCCGGCCCGGACGATCGAGGACTTGCCGACGCCGGACGGGCCGAACACCACGACCAGGCGACGCTCGGTGAGCCGGCGGGTCAGGTCGTCGACCAGCCGCCGCCGGCCGAAGAACAGCTCGGCGTCGCCGGCCTGGAAGGGCGCGAGACCGACGTACGGGATGCGCTCCTCCGCCGCGGGCTCGCCGGCCGGCGGCGGCGTGGTCCGGGCCAGCTCACGCCACCGGGCGGTCCACTCCTCGGCATCACCGCCACAGGCCTCGACGTACGCGCGGGTCACCGGCAGGGTCGGCAGCCGCCGGCCGGAAGCCGCCGCGGCCAGGGTCGCGGCCGAGAAATTGGCCCGGCGGGCCAGCGAGCGGTACGCCGGGTTCCCGGCCGTCTCGCGCAGCGCGCGCAGGCCGGCGGCGAACTCGGCCACCGGTTCGTCAGTCGTGTCGAGCGGTCGTTCCGGCCGCGGCATCCCATACCCCCGTAGTGGGTTGTCCGACGTTGTCTGAAGATCAGTTGTCCACGATGGAGTACGGAAGCAGGACAACCGGCGGACCACTACGAAGGAGACCGACATCCGACAAACGAAAGGACGACGATGCCTCGAGTTCAGTCAGGCCGCCTGCGCCGCCTCACCGCCGTCGCAGCAGCGGCTCTCATGGGGGTGACCGTGCTGCTGGGATTGTCGGCACCGGCCGCCGCCGCGCCCTACTACCAGCGGCTCCACAACCAGTTCGGCAACCGGCTGTGCCTGGACGCGGTGAACGACGCCACCAGCAACCCGGGCCACAACGGCGACCGGGTGCAGCTGTGGACCTGCGAGCCGACCAACTACTGGCAGTGGTGGGAGTTCCAGTCCGCCGGCACCCACAACGGCAATCCGGTCTTCAAGATCGTGAACTGGTGGGGCGGGACGCGGTGCCTGGACGCCAGGACGGACGGGAGCACCAACCCGAACGTCGAAGGCGATCCCGTCCAGATCTGGAACTGCGAGAGCGGCGCGGCCAACCAGCTCTGGGAGTTCGAGCGGAACACCCGCCGGATCAGGAGTCTGTACGGCAACCAGTTGTGCCTGGACGCGCGGTACGACGCCGGCGGCAACCCGAACCAGAACGGTGACAAGGTCCAGATGTGGACCTGCGGTGGCGGCTCGTGGCAGGAGTGGCGCCGCACCGAGGTCTCGGAGTGAGCCCCGGGGGTGGCGACCGGACGAGCTGCCGGTCGCCACCCCCGGTTCGGATCAGCGGTGCCTTGCCGTGGCGGCGGCGGGCGCCGCGGCCGCCTCGGCCGGGTCGACCGTCCAGTCGGGGTGACCGGGCATCGGCGGCGTCGTGGTGCCGTAGAGCCAGTCGTTGAGGAACGGGCGCAGGTTCTTGCCGGAGACCGCGGAGGCCAGGTTGACGAAGTCGTGGGTGTCGACCGACTTGCCGCGGTTCAGCTTGACCCACTCGCGCTCGATGCGCTGGAAGTCACGCTCGCCGACCTTCTGCCGCAGGGCGTAGAGGACGAGCGCTCCCCCGTCGTACACGTTGGGGTTGAAGACGTCCCAGATCACGTCGGCCTTCAGCGGCCGGGCGACCGGGCCGTAGTCCTTGCGGAGCTGGTCGCCCTCGGCGTACACCTGCTTGAAGTAGGCCTCGCGGTTGGGCATGCGGGTGTACTGCTGGAAGACCCCGGTCTCCTCGGCGTACTCCAGCTCGTACCAGGTGGCGTGGCCCTCGCTCTGCCAGACGCTGCTCCACTCGCTGGGCGCGACGCTGTCGCCGAACCACATGTGCGACAGCTCGTGCAGCATGATCGGGTCGAGGATGTACTTGGGCCGGGCGAACAGGCTGGTGTCGTACAGCGAGATGGTCTGGGTCTCGAGCGCGAAGCCCAGGCGGGTGTCGACGACCAGCGAGCCGTAGTTCTCGAACGGGTACTTGCCGACCTTGTCGATCATCCAGGTCAGCTGGGAGCGCTCGACCTCGGCCTTGGGCAGCAGGTCGTCGGCCAGCCGGCGGGGGACGACGTCGCGGATCGCGATGCCGTTCACCGGCGGGCGCTTCTGCAGCACGAAGTCGCCGACCGCGGCCTGGATCAGCTCGCTGGCCAGCGGCTTGGCCTCACGGTAGGTCGACGTGACGTACCCGTGGTCGCGCTTGTCGCTGACATGCGTGCCGTTGGCGACGGCGAGCCAGCCCACCGGAGCGGTCAGGGCGATGGTGTACGTCGCCATGTCACTCGGGTGGTCGTTGCTCGGGAAGTAGTTGTGCGACTGGTCCGGCTGCCCGGCCATGAACGTGCCGTCGGTGGTGGTCACGAAGCCGGCCGGGGAGCTGGCGTTGGCCTCGATCGGCGTCGCCGTGTAACCGCTCACCCGCACCCGGAAGCGCTGGCCCTTGGGCAGGTGGCGCCTGGGGGTGATGACCAGCTCGTCACCCTGACGGGTGAACTCGGCCCGGTCGCCGTTCACCCGGACGACGCCGACCGAGTCGCCGCCGAAATCGAGGTTGAACCGGGACAGGTTCTGGGTGGCCAGCGCCGTGATCGTCACGTCACCGGTCACCGTCTGCTTCGGATCCTTCTCCGGGTACGTCACATGCAGGTCGTAGTTCTGCACGTCGTAGCCGCCGTTGCCGAGCAGCGGATACAGCCGGTCACCGAGCCCGGCCGACCCGGGCGTGGGTCCGGCGCCCCCCGCGTACGCCGGCGCCGCGGCACCGACCGACCCGACCAGCACCGCCAGTAAGACGGCGAGGCCCTTCTTTGGTTGCGTTCTCATGGCCGGTGACGTTACGCGCCCATCCCATCACCGCAATTCGATATCTCTGCAATCAGCAGTCAACGAGTTTGCGATCTGTCCACGGTGGGCATGCGGTCGACCGTGAGGCAGGGGCAGACGATCGGCGATCGCTACCGCTTGCGGGAGCCGCTGGGCAGCGGCGGGATGTCGGTGGTGTGGCGCGCCGACGACGAGGTGCTCGGGCGCGAGGTGGCCGTCAAGGTCCTCTCCGCCGACGTCTCGGCCGACCCGATGGCGCTGACCAGGCTGTACTCCGAAGCTCGGGCCGCGGCCGGCCTGCGCCACGACAACGTCGTCGAGGTGTACGACTACGGCGAGACCCAGAGCAACGGCGTGACCATGCCGTACGTGGTCATGGAGCTGGTCCAGGGCCGCCCGCTGAACGCCCTGCTCAGCGGCGGTCCACTCCCCTGGCGGCTGGCCATGCTGGTCGGCACGCAGGTCGCCGCCGCCCTGGCCGCCGCGCACGACCGTGGCGTCGTGCACCGCGACGTCAAGCCCGCGAACGTGATCGTCTCGGCCGGCGGCGTCAAGCTGGTCGACTTCGGCATCTCCGCGGCGGTCGGCGAGCGCGACAACGAGGCCGGGCAGATCTTCGGTACGCCGGCCTACCTGGCGCCGGAACGCCTGAGCAGCGGGATGGTCCGGCCGGCGACCGACGTGTACGCGCTGGGCCTGCTGCTCTACATGATGCTGGCCGGGCGGATGCCGTGGAACGCGTCGACCACCACCCAGATGCTGCGCGCCCACCGCTACCGCGACCCGGCCGCGCTGCCCGCCGTGCCCGGCCTGCCCGCCGAGGTCGCCGACCTGGTCCGGACGTGCCTGGCCAAGGCGCCGTCGGACCGGCCGCCGGCGATCACCGCGGCCCGGGTGCTGCGCCAGGCGGCCGGCCTGCCGCCGCTGACCCTGCTGACCGGCCTCGGCGAGCCGGGCGGCGACGCGGCCGACGTGAACACCGAGGTGCCGACGGAGCCGGTCAGCACCGCGCCGGTGCTGCTCCCGTTGCACCGGCGGGCACTGGCCTGGCCCGGGCGGCACCGCCTGGCCGCCGGCGGCGCGGTGCTGGCCGCGGCCCTGGCGGTGGGCGTGATGTGCTGGCCGGCCACCGCGCAGGAGCGCCCGGCCGCGGCCCCCGTCCCCCTGAGCTGCCAGGTCAGCTACACGATGCGGGTGGTCGGCGAGGGCAGCGCGGCGGCGACGGTGACCGTGACCAACACCGCCACCGAGGCGATCGACGCGTGGACGCTGGCCTTCCAGCTGCCCGGCGACCAGCGGCTGGCCGGCGGGTCCGGGCTGCGCCAGTCCGGCGACGTGGTCCAGGCCCGGGGCCACGCGCTGGCGCCGGGCAAGGCGGCCACCAGCTCGTTCACCGCGACCTACGGCGACGCGGCCACGCTGCCGCAGTCGTTCACGCTGAACGACGTCGCCTGCCGTTCCGAGCTGTCCGTGCTCGGGCCGGCGACGATGATCACGGCCAAGCACACGCGGCCCACGCCCGTCGCCAAGATCACCAAGACCGCGACGAAGGCGAAGCCCCGGGCCGTCCCGCGGAAGCGCCACCCGGTGATCCGGAAGGTGCCGAGGCATCCGGCGCCGCCGCGGCTGCCCTTCCCACTGCCGCGCCCGCGGCATTGAGTGCTTCAGCCGATCGCGGTGCCGACCAGGTGGCCGATGACGTAGGTGACCGCCATGGCCAGCGCGCCGCCGGCGACCAGCCGGGTGATCGCCCGCCGGGTGGCGGCCCCGCCCAGCCGCGCGCTCAGCCAGCCGGTCAGGGTCAGCGCGACGGCCACCGCGACGAACGTCACCGGGACCCGCGCCGAGGCCGGCGGCAGCAGGATCGCGATCAGCGGGAGCAGCGAGCCGGCCGTGAACGCCAGCGCCGACGCGCCGGCCGCCCGCCACGGGCTGGTGAGCTCGTCCGGGTCGATGTGCAGCTCGGCGTCGGCGTGGGCGGCGAACGGGTCCCGGGCCGTCAGCTCCTCGGCCACCACCCGCGCGGTCGCCGGCGTGAGCCCCTTGGCCTCGTAGAGCGCCGCCAGCTCGTCGAGCTCCTGCTCGGGGAAGTCGGCCAGCTCGCCGCGCTCCTTGTCGAGCAGCGCCCGCTCGGTGTCGCGCTGGCTGCTCACCGACACGTACTCCCCCAGCGCCATCGACACCGCCCCGGCGGTCAGCCCGGCGACGCCCGCGGTCAGGATCGGCCCGGTGGCCGTGGTGGCGGCGGCCACCCCGAGCACCAGCCCGGCGGTGGACACGATGCCGTCGTTGGCGCCGAGCACCGCGGCCCGCAGCCAGCTGAGCCGGGTGAAGATGGCCTGGTCGTGAGGTTCTCCGGGGTGCACGGGCCAAGAGTAGGCCGCCCGCTCCGGCGGAGCGGGCGGCCCGGCGGTGGTCAGAAGTCGACCTTGGCCCACTTGCTCTGGTCGGCCAGGTCCCGCAACTGCAGGCCCTCGGCGATCTTCTTGATCTCGGCGTCCGACAGGGTGGAGCCGTTACCGTGCAGGCCGATCCGGTAGTCGTCGTGGACGACGGCGCAGCTCTCCCGGCCGGGCGTGCAGTGCACGCCCTCCTTGTCGGTGTAATCGGCCTTGCCCGGGTCCAGCCCCTTCAGCACGGTGATCTGCAGGTGGCCGGGCAGGACCTCGTCGATGCGGGTGGCGGGATCGGCGACCGGGCCCTTGTGCAGGAAGACCTCCGAGACGAATTCACTGGTGTCGGCCGGGGTCTGCCGCACCGCGACCGCCTGCCAGCCATCGGGAAGGTACCCGAACCGGTACGGAACCCTCAGGTCCTGCTTGCCCGCCGTGGTCAGGCCGGCCGCGATCTGCGCCGCCTGATCGCGCGGGAGGTCCGGACCGCCGTAGTTGGGCAGCAGCGTGGCCCACGCGCCGTCGTCATACTGCCAGGCCAGGGCGGCCATGACGCGCTTCTTCGACTCGTCGACGGGTGAGATGTAGGTCCAGTCCCGGCCCAGGGCCTCCCGGCCACCCACGGTCATCGGGTAATGATCGCCGATGATCAGGGTCGCGTTACCGGCGCCACCGAACGTGCTCGTGTCGTACACGTCCTTGTCGTAGACGGTGATCGTCGCGACGGCCAGCGGGTACGTCGACCCCTCGCCGAGCGTGATCCCGTCGTGGTAGACCGGCAGCTCGACGTAGCCGTCGGTGATCTTGGCCGCGGGACCGATCCGGAAGGCGCCGACCCGGTACGCGCCGAGGTCGGTGCTGAAGCTGACCTTCTTGACCGGGAGCGGCGGATCGATCCGCTCGGCCGGCGGCGGGGAGAACGACGACTGGGGTGTCGGCTGACCCGCCGCCGGCACGCCGCCGGGCCCGGCCCCGCCGGGCCCACCCAGGGTGGTCACGCCGACGGCGACGGCCACGGCGAGAACGGCGGCCACGCCCGATCCCAGGGCGACGCTCTGCCAGGCCCGGGCGCGGCGGGCCCGGCCGATGATGTCATCGGTGGTGGTTTGGGCCGGAGGCGGCGGCGTGCTCTCCAGCGACTTCAAGACGTCCCGCATGTGATACGACACGTTCGTTCCCTTCGTCCTCGTCGTGCAGGGTGATGTCTTCGGCGGCCAGCAGGGCCCGCGCCGTGGCCAGCCCTCGTGAGCTCTGGCTCTTGACGGTGCCCGGCCGGCACTTGAGGACCTCGGCGGTCTCCTCGACGCTGAGGCCCTCGAGGAACCTCAGGACGAGCACCGCGCGCTGCCGCGTCGGCAGCCTGCTCAGCGCGGCGTGCAGACGAAGCCGTTCGTCGATGGCGCCGGCGTGGTCGGGCAGCGCCACGTCCGGCAGCGCGGCGCCGTACGAGCGTTCGCGCCGCCACGGCTTCCGCTTCTCGCTGATCGCCGCGCGAACCACCATGGTGCGGGCGTACGCGTCCGGGACAGTGACCTTGTGCCAGCGCCGATACAGCTTGGCGAGGGTCCCGGCGGTGGCGTCCTCCGCCGTCTGCCAGTCGCCACACGTCACAAAGGCAAGGGCCCGCAATTGATCGAATCGGTTGCGGACGAACTCGCGAAAACTGTCCGAGTCATCGGTGTCCACTCCGTTGTGCTCCCTCCGTCGCGCTAAGAGGCTTGCCGCGGGCGAAAGGGTTGCACGCGCTCGCCAGTTTTTCTGAGCCGGCGTGGTATCAAGTGGGCGTGTTCGGTCGACTCGTGGCGCAGCATCGGCGACGGCTGGTGCTCACCCAGGAGGAACTGGCGTCGCGCACCGGCCTGAGCGTTCGTACCCTGCGGATGCTGGAGTCGGGCAGCGGTCGGATCCCCCGGCCGAGCTCGGTGCGCCTGCTGGCCGACGCCTTCGGCCTGGCCGGCACCGAGCGCGAGAAGTTCGTCGGGCTGGCGCTGCAACCGGCGGTCGAGGGGGCGCCCGCCGAGCTGCCGGCCGACGTGCCGGCCTTCGTCGGGCGGGCCGGCGAGCTCGACCAGCTCGATCAGACGCTGTCCGGCGCCGGGCCGATCGTGGTCTCGGCGGTCGCGGGCACGGCCGGGATCGGCAAGACCGCCCTCGTCGTGCACTGGGCGCACCGGGCCGGCCACCACTTCCCGGACGGCCAGATGTTCATCGACCTGCGCGGCTATGACCCGGGTGAGCCGGTGTCGCCGGGCGACGCGCTGGCCCGGCTGCTGGGCTCGCTGGGCGTTCCCCGCGAGGCGGTGCCGCGTGACGTCGAGGAGCGGGCGGCGCGGTTCCGGACGTTGACCACCGGCCGCCGGATGCTGCTGGTGCTCGACAACGCGGCCAGCGCCGAGCAGGTGCGGCCGCTGCTGCCGGGCAGCGGCTCCTGCCTGGTCGTGGTGACCAGCCGGGACGCGCTGGCCGGGCTGGTCGCGGTCAACGGCGCCCGGCGGCTCGACCTCGATCTGCTGCCGCGGCCCGACGCGTTGCGGCTGCTGCGCGGGCTGGCCGGCGAGCGGGTCGACGCCGAGCCGGAGATGGCCGCCACCTTGGCCGAGCTGTGCGGGCGGCTGCCGCTGGCGATCCGGATCGCCGCTCAACTCGCCGCGTCCCGGCCGCGGCTGCCGCTGGCCGACCTGGTCGAGGAGCTGGGCGACGAGCGCCGCCGCCTCGCCGTCCTCGACACCGGCGACGATCCGCGGGCCGCGGTGTCGACCGTGTTCTCGTGGTCGATCCGGCATCTGGCGCCGCCCGCTCGGCACCTGTTCGCGCTGCTCGGCCTGCATCCCGGCCCGGAGTTCGGGCCGGCCGCGGCGGCCGCGCTGGCCGGGACCGACGTGCCGGCCGGGCGGCGGGCACTCGCCGCGGTGGCCCGGGCCCACCTGGTGCAGGAGAACGGTCCCGGTCGCTATCGGATGCACGACCTGCTCCGGGCGTACGCGGTGGAGCGAGCCGTGGCCGAGCTGCCGGCGCCGGACCGCCGGGCGGCGCTGGACCGGCTGTTCGACTACTACCTGGCCGCCGCCGCGGCCGCGATGGACACCGTCTACCCGGCCGAGGCGAAGGGCCGGCTCAGCGTGCCGCCCTCCCCGGTCCCCCTCGGTGACCTGGCCGAACGGGAGGTGGCGGCCCGCTGGCTGGACACCGAGCTGCCGGTCTTCGCCGTGGTGGCCGCGTACACGGCGACGCACGGCTGGCCGGGTCACACCGTGCGGCTGTCGCAGACCCTGGGCCGCTACCTGGTCGGCGGCCGGCACGTCGACGCCGGGGTCGTGCACTCGCTCGCGCTGGAGGCGGCGCGGCGGCTCGGCGACCCGGCGGCCGAGGCCGAGAACCTGCGCGGGCTGGGCATCGCCAGCGTGCGCCAGGGCCGGTACGCCGCCGCGATGGACCAGATCGAGCAGGCCCGCCTGCTCTACCAGCGGGCCGGTGACGCGGCCGGCGCGGCCCGGGCGCTGGCCAACCTCGGCGCCGTCGAGCATCGGCGGTCCCGGTTCGCGGCGGCGGCCGGCCACCTGCGCCGGGCCCTGGCCGAGTACGAGCGGCTGGACGACGGCCCCGGGATCATGCGCTGCCTGATCAATCTCGGGTCGGCCGAGCTGCGGGTCGGGCGGGCCCACGAGGCCCGGGCGCATCTGGAGCGGGCCCTCGACGCCGCCCTGGCCGCGGACGACCCCGACCAGGAGGCCGCGACCCGCAACAACCTGGGCGACGTGGCGATGCAGCTGGGCCAGGTCGAGGCCGCCCGCGAGCAGTACGAACGGGCGCTGGCCCGGTTCCGCGAGCTCGGCGACCACAACGGCGTCGCCTGGTCGCTCGACTGCCTGGGATCGGTGCACACCCGCCTCGGCGACCCGTCCGCCGCGGAGGCGTACCACCGCCAGGCTCTTGATCTGTTTCAGCAGGTCAAGGACCGGGACGGGGAGCAGTGGTCGTGGAACGGGCTGGGCGAGGCGGCCTTGGCCGACGGGCGGCCCGACGACGCGCTGGCCCATCACGCGGCGGCCCTGGCGGCGGCCAAGGACACCGGCGACCCCAAACAGCAGGCCCGGGCGTACGCCGGGCTCGGCGCGGCGCACGACGCGCTCGGCCACCCCGGGGAGGCCCGGCAGCACCGGGAACGGGCGCTCACGCTCTATGCCCACCTGGGCGTCCCCGAGGCCGGAGCCCTCCGTGCGCAGCTCGGTCAGTAGACGGTGTAGCCGCCGTCGATGACCAGCACCGAGCCGGTGACGAAGGCCGCCGCGGGCGAGCAGAGGTAGACCACCGTGGGCGCGATCTCCTCGGGCATCGCGTACCGCTGCTGCGGCGCGTCCTCGATCCACATCCGGCGCAGCTCGGGCCGGTCGACCGGCGCCATCTCGGTCTTCACGTAACCCGGCGCCACGGCGTTGACCCGGATGTGGTCCGGCGCCCACTCCGCGGCGAGCGACTTGGTGAGCTGGTGGACGGCGGCCTTGGAGGCGTTGTACGGCGCCTGGGCCTGCGGCCGGTTGACGATCAGGCCCGAGATGGAGCCGATGTTGACGATGCTGCCACCGCCACCGGCGCGCAGATGACGACCGGCGGCCAGGCTCACCTTCCACACCGCGCGCACGTTGAGGTCGAACACCTGCTGCCACTCGTCGTCGGTGGCCTCCACCGCCGGGTTGTGGAAGCAGGCGCCGGCGTTGTTGACCACGATGTCGAGCCCGCCGAGCAGGTCGGCCGCGGCGTCGACGCCGCGCTCCACCTCGTCGTCGCGGGTCAGATCGGCGCTGATGCCGTGTACGTGCAGGCCGTCGCCGGCGAGCCGCTCGACCGCCTCCTGGTTCGCGCCGGCGTTACGCCCGACGAATGCGACCGACGCGCCGCAGTCGGCCAGCGCCCGCGTGAACGCATAGCCGAGGCCCCGGTTACCACCGGTGACCAGAGCCTTCTTGCCGGCCAGCGAAAACGCCTCGAGTCCGCGCGGAAATTCCATGCGGCCAGCTTAGGGCCTGTCCTGTCGATCAACCGGGGCTGCGGCTCTCGGCTGATCGACAGGAAAGGCCCTAGGTCGAACCCGCCGGGCTCGCGGTGGCGGTCAGGATCTCGGTCACGACCCGGGCGGCGGCGTCCCGGCGGCCCCGGGCCGAGGCGGCCGCGGACATCGCGGTGCGGCGGGCCGGGTCGGTCAGCACGCCGAGGACGCTCGCGTACAGGTTCTCCGGGGTCGCCGTGTCCCCGTCGAGCATGATGGCCGCGCCTTCCTCGGCCAGGCGGCGGGCGGTGACGCGTTGCTCGTCGCCGGCGGCATACGGGTACGGGACCAGGACGCACACCTGGCCGAGCGCGGTCAGCTCGGCCACGGTGCCGGCGCCGCTGCGGGCCACGACCACGGCCGCCGCGGCCAGCAGGTCGGGCATCTCGTCGTGGATGAAGTCGACGGCCCGGTAGCGGTGGGCGAGGTGGGCCGGAAGCTCGCGGGCGACCTGCTGCATCGCGACGTAGCTGTGGCTGCCGCACTGATGCACGACCTGGCAGTGCTCCAGCAGACCGGGCAGCACGCCGGTCAGCATCGTGTTGACCTGCTGGGCGCCGATCGCGCCACCGGTCACCAGCAGCAGGGGCACGGCCGGGTCGAGGCCGAACGCGGCCAGGCCCTTCGCCGGGTCGCCGTTGAGCACGGCGGGCCGGATCGGGTTGCCGGTGACGACGGCCCGGCTGCGGGCGCGGGGCGGCAGGTGTTCGAGCGAGGCCTCGTGGCTGAGCAGGACTCGGGTGGCGACCCGGGCCAGGATGCGGTTGGCCAGGCCGACGCCCAGCGTCTGCTCGTGCATCAGGTAGGGCACGCGGAACAGGGCGGCGGCGAGCCCGATCGGCACCGAGACGAACCCGCCGGTGCTGAACACCACCGCCGGCCGGGTCCGCGCCACCGTGATCACGGCCTGCAGGATGCCCAGCGGGATGCGGAACGCGTCGACGACGTTCCGGGCCAGGTCACGGGGCTGGAACGAGCGGCGGAGCTTGCCGGTGGTGACCGCCCGGAACGGGATGGCGTGGCGGGCCGCGATCTTGGCCTCGAGGCCGTCGGCCACACCGACCCACAGCAGCTCGGGGGTGGTGCCGATCTCGGCCAGCCGGGCCTGCAGGGCTTGGATCGTCGTCAACGCGGGGTAGGTGTGTCCGCCGGTGCCCCCGCCGGTGACGATCATCCGAAGCGCCTGCAGGCGCCGCGAGCTGTAGAGGGACAAGCCGAGCTACTCGACCGGGAAATCGAAGTAGGTGTCCGGGTAGGGCTCGTTCTCGAGGGTGTAGTGCCACCACTCGTTGGCGTACGCCAGGAACCCGGCGGACTCCATGATCGAGCGCAGCTGCTGGCGGTTCCGCGCCTCGTCCGGCCCGACCCCCTCGGCGCCGTGATGGGAGAGCTCGTCCATCAGGTCATGGTCGCCACCCATCGGCGTGAGCTCGCCGGTGGCCAGGTGGTAGATCGTCAGGTCGACCGTGCTGCCGCGGGTGTGGCCGGACTTGGTGGCCACGTACCCCTTCTCGAACATGTCGGCCCGGCTGATCCGCGGGTGGTACCGCTGCTTGATCCGGTCGTCGTCGGGCTCCTCGGCCCACCGCATGAAGCGGTCGACGGCGCGCTGGGGGCGGTAGCCGTCCCAGAGCAGCAGCCCGAAACCCAGCGTGGCCGCCTTGTCCCGCGCGGCGGCGAGGGCCTCACACAGGGCGTTGGAGCCGACGATCCGGTTCACCAGGTAACCATCCACCGGCTTGCCGGTGAAGTTGTCCCAGGTGGCGTACTTGGCGTCCCAGCGGACGCCGGGCACGGCCTCGTCGACGTAGGAGAAGTCAGTTTCCATCGGACTTGACCGCCAGCGCCGCCGACACCAGCCGGTCGATCACGTCGCCGAGCGAGAGCCCGGCCGCCTTCATCATCCGCGGGTAGCGGCTGTAGGAGGTCATCCCCGGCAGCGTGTTGACCTCGTTGAGGATGAAGTCGCCGCCCTCGGTGAGGAACATGTCCACCCGGGCCAGCCCCCGGCAGCCGAGCGCGGAGTAGATCGCCTTCGCGGTCTCCTGGGCCAGCTTGATCAGCGCCTCGGAGATGTCGGCCGGGACGACGAAGGTGGAGTTCTCGGAGCCCTCCTCGGGCTTCTCCTCCTGGTGGATCCGGAAGAAGCCGTGGGACAGCGCGATCCGGTCGGGCACGCCGACGAACAGATCGGTGCCGTTGCCCAGCACGGCGCAGCCGACCTCGCTGGCCACGACGGCTTCCTCGATCAGCACCTTCGAGTCGTACTGCCGCGCGACGGCCAGCGCTTCGCTCAGCTCTTCCTTGCTGGTCACCTTGCTGACGCCGAACGACGAACCCGACCGGGCCGGCTTCACGAACACCGGGTAGTCGAGCTGGTCGGCGTCGATGCCCTGGCTGGGCGTGACGATCCAGAACTTGGGGGTCGGGATCCCGGCCGCCTTGGTCACGACGTAGGCCAGGGACTTGTCCATGCACAGAGCGGAACTCTGCACATCGCACCCCACGTAGGGCAGGCCGGACAGCTCGAGCAGGCCCTGCATCGCGCCGTCCTCGCCCATCTTGCCGTGCAGCACCGGGAACACCACGTCCAGCTCGACCGTGCGGTAGCCGTCCTCCTCGAGGATCTGCAGTCCACGCACGCTGGCGTCGGGCGACAGCACGGCCGGCCGGGTGTTGCCGGCCTCCCAGTCCGGGCCGGGGGCGTCGCAGAGCTTCCAGGCGCCGTCCTTCGCGATCCCGACGTAGAAGGGCTCGTACTTCTCGGGGTCGAGACTCTTGGCGACCTCCTGCGCGGACTTGATCGAGATGGGGTGCTCCTCGGACTGGCCGCCGAAGAGGATTCCGATTTTCGTCCTAGCCACGCTGATTCTCGCTTTCAAACTTCAGACAGTTCCTGATGGAATTTTCAACAGTGTCGCTCAAGGCGTGATCGGTGTAGAACGCCGTGTGCGGGCTGACGAACACGTTCGGCATCTCCTGCAGCCGCAGCAGGGACTTGTTCTCGATGGGTGTCCGGCTGCGGTCGGCGTAGAAGATGCCTTCCTCGCCTTCGAGGACGTCCAGCGCCGCGCCGCCCAGTTTGCCGTTCTCCAGGGCCGAGATCAGCGCCTCGGTGTCGATCAGCGGGCCGCGCCCGGTGTTGATGACGTAGGCGCCGGGCTTCATCTGCTCGATGCGCTGACGGTTCAGCAGGTGGTACGTGTCGGCGTGCAGCGGCGTGTGCAGCGTGACGATGTCGCTCTGCTGGAGCAGTTCGTCGAGGGTGGCGTTGACCAAGGGGTTGGCCGCGTTGCTGTCGTACGCCATGATCTGGCAGCCGAACCCGCGCAGCCGGTCGATCACCGCGGAACCGATGCGCCCGGTGCCGACCACGCCGACGGTCATGTCGCGCAGTTCCCGCCCGCGGACGTCGTGCAGCCGGTAGTCGTGGATGTCGCCCCGCCGGATGATCGACTTCGCGTTCCGCACCGCCATCAGCATGAGCATCAGGGTGTAGTCGCCCACGCTGTCGGCCGAGTAGACGATGTTCTCGACCGCGAGCCCGACGGACGCGGCGTACGCGATGTCGATGTGGTTGAAACCGATGCTCCGGGTCGAGATGTACTCCACGCCGGCCTGCTTGAGCGCGTCGAGCGTGGCGTTGGTGATCCTCGTCTTGTGGCTGACGCTGATGTGCCGGTTGCCGTGCGCCAGGGCGACGTTGGCCTCGCATATCGGCTCGTCCGTGATGGTGGGTACCACGCCCAGCCGGGGCGCCGCCGACCGGAACAGGACGGCCTCGTCCCGCTCACAGCCATAGATCGTGATTCCCAGCGTCACGTGCGGTTCCTTCCGTGTCGGCGTGGCCCGAGCCGCGCCGTCCAGCTTGTCCCCACTCACGACGCTGCGTTGCCGGTGAGCGCGCGGCCACGGCGGGTTGCCGTCACGAGCAGCAAATCCAGCAGCCGAGGATAACCAACGCGCGCCGCGGGCCCTCGGCGGCACTGCTCTGCGGTATATCAGCATCTGGCGCGGGCCCGAGTGCCATGGATAGGTAAGAACCAGCCCTACGAGCGAGAGCGGCCATCACAGAGAGTCGATCGGCGACCACAGCACCGAGGGGCCGGCACCTGCTCGAAGTCACTCATGCGGCCCGAGGATACACAGCCGCGCCACGTTCGTCATCACCGGAGAGTGAGCAATTCGCGCGTCGGTGTGGAGTGATCATGAGCTCCTCGATCAGGTCCTCCGGAAATTACACAAACGCCCCGACACCCATGTCCCCGGCCACGATCCGGGCGGTCTCCTCGGCCGCCTGGCTCAACGAACCCAGCGCCGCGACCTGGACCGGCGGGGCGACCACGACCCGCGGGGGCCGCTCGCCGTCCGCGGTCTCGACCAAGGCCACCACGGCGTCGGACACCTCGCGCGCGTCGCCGCCGTGTTCCGCCGAGCGGGTGGTGATGGCGGCGACAAAACCGCCGAGCGCCGCGCCGTAGGGCTCCATCCGCTCGGCGTCGGCCGGGAACGCGCCGTTGGCGCCGATGCTGGTCGGGTACGGCGCCGCCTCGACGACCACCGACTCCACCCCGAACGGCGCGAGCTCGTGCCGCCACGCCTCGGTCAGGCTGCCCAGCGCCGCCTTGCTCGCCGCGTACAGCCCCGAGAACGGCACGGTGACCCGCCCGGCGATCGATCCGATCTGGATCAGCACGCCACTCCTCTGCCGCCGGAGCTGGGGCAACGCGGCCCGGCTGACCCGCAGCGCCCCGAGCACGTTCACGTCGAGCTGCCGCGCCGCCTCCTGGTCGGTGAACGCCTCGACCGGCCCCGCGAAGATCATCCCGGCGTTGTTCACCACCGCGTCCAGCCGCCCGGCGTCGTCCAGCACCGCCGCGACCGCCCGGTCCGCCGCCGCCTGATCGGTCACGTCGAGCTCGACGACGGTCAGATCCGGCGAGTACGCCGTGAGCTCCGCGGCCGCCTTCGCATTGCGCCCCCGCACGTCCCGCAGCCCGGCGAAGACCCGGTGACCGCGGTCGGCCAGCGCTTCCACGGTCAGCCGCCCGAAGCCACTGCTCGCCCCGGTCACCAGCACCACACGCTTCATCGTCGCTCCCTCGTCCGGTTGAAATGGGGTACCGCCCCACTTAACTGGGGTGGCACCCCACTTGTCAACGACCTAGGATCTCGGACACATGAGAGCCGACGCGAAACGCAACTACGACCAGATCCTGGCGGCGGCCGAGGCCGAGATCGCCCGGTCCGGCGCGGATGCCTCGCTGGAGAAGATCGCCCGCGACGCCGGCGTCGGCTCGGCCACGCTCCATCGCCACTTCCCCTCGCGCCAGTCGCTGCTCGAGGCGGTGTTCCACGACCGCGTCGAGGTGCTCTGCGCGAAGGCCCGCGAGCTGAGCACGGCCGCCGATCCGGGCCGGGCGCTGGCCGGCTGGCTGCGCGACCTGGCCGTGTTCGGTGCGACCACCCGCGGGCTGGCCGAGGCCATGCTCTACGCGACGCCCGCGGTCAGCGACTGCGAGGTCATGCTGCGCGACGCCGGCGGCACGCTGATGCGGCGGGCCCAGGCGACCGGGGACGTCCGGGCCGACGTCGCCATCGACGACCTGCTGACCGTGGCCAACGCGGTCTCGCTGGCCACCCGCGACGCCACCGACGCGGCCCGGCTGGTCACGCTCGCCATCGAGGGCATCGGCGGCCCGGCCGGACACAGTGGAGGTTGACGGCCGGGGTCACTGTTCGGGCATGAGTCGTGTCGTCGTTCTGGGGGCCGCCGGGCGTACCGGTCGCCTGATTGTCGAGGAGGCGGCGCGGGCCGGCCATCAGGTCACCGCTGCCGTCCGCACCCCATCGAATCTTTCTCACGAGGTCCGCGCCGACGTGCGCGACCCGGCGAGCCTGCGGGACGCGATCCGCGGTCACGATGTGGTCGTGTCGGCGATCGGACCACCCGGGCGCCGGTCGAACGGGCTTTACTCGGCGGGCGCGCGAGCCACGGTCGAGGCGATGCGGGCGGCCGGCGTCACCCGGCTGCTCACGATCAGCTCGGTCGGCGTGCGCCCCGACGACCCGAACTTCTCCTGGTGGTACCGCTACCTGGTGCGGCCGATCGCCAAGGACCTGTACGCCGACATGCGGCGCATGGAGGACATCGTGCGCGCCACCGACCTCGACTGGACGTTCGTCCGCCCGACGTACCTCCAGGACCGCCCGGCCACCGGCGCCTATCGGGTCGGCGACAACGAGATGCCGCCCGGTGGCCTGCGGATCACCCGCGCCGACCTGGCCGGCTTCATCGTCGAGGAGCTTGATCAGCACCGGTGGTCGCGACGGGCGCCGAGCCTGGCCGAATGAGGTGACCGCTTGACCCACGCGCCCCGCGGGTGTTGCCTCTCTACTTAACGAAGGTTCAGGCCCGCGGCGAACGGAGCGTCCATGACGACGATCGGCGTGATCCGCGAGACGGCCCCCGGGGAACGGCGCGTGGCGCTGGTGCCGGCCGATGTCGGCCGGCTGCGCGGCGCCGGTCACGAGGTCGTCGTCGAGACCGGGGCCGGCGCGGGCGCCTGGCACCGGGACGAGGCGTACGCGGCGGCGGGCGCCCGGGTCGCCGGCCGCGCGCAGGTGTACGCCGACAGCGACATCGTGCTGTGCCTGCGCCCACCGGACGACCTCGACGCGCTGCACAGCGGACAGACGCTGATCGGGCTGCTGGGCCCGCTCGACGATCCCGGGGCGCCACAACGGCTGGCCGCGGCCGGGGTGACCGCGCTCAGCCTCGACCGGCTGCCCCGCACGCTCAGCCGGGCCCAGGCCATGGACGCGCTCACCTCACAGGCCAATGTGGCCGGCTACAAGGCCGCGCTGCTGGCCGCCGACGCATACGGCGGCTTCCTGCCGATGCTGGTCACCGCGGCCGGCACCACCCGCCCGGCACGGGTGCTGGTGCTCGGCGCCGGGATCGCCGGACTCCAGGCGATCGCGACGGCCCGGCGGCTGGGCGCGGTGGTCACCGGGTACGACGTCCGGGCCGCCGCCCGCGCCGACATCGCCTCGACCGGCGCGGCTGTCCTCACCCTGGACGCCCCGGCGGCCACCGGCGAGGGCGGCTATGCCCGGCGCCTGACCGACGAGGAGGCGGCCGAGCAGCGGCGGGCGCTCGACGAGGCGGTGGCCGGTTTCGACATCGTGATCACGGCGGCCCAGGTCTTCGGCGGGCGGCCTCCCCTGCTCGTCACCGCGTCGGCGATCGCCGAGCTGCGACCCGGCGCGGTCGTCGTCGACGTGGGCGGCAACGTCGCCGATGCCTCTTCACCGGGCGTCACCATCGTCCGGGCGCCCGACTTGGCCGCCCGGGTTCCGGAAGCGGCCTCCGCGGCGTACTCGAGAAATGTCTGTGCCCTTCTCGCCACGCTCCC
Organism: Actinoplanes sp. NPDC051470; assembly: GCF_040682035.1. NCBI lineage: Bacteria > Bacillati > Actinomycetota > Actinomycetes > Micromonosporales > Micromonosporaceae > Actinoplanes > Actinoplanes sp. NPDC051470. The sequence goes on along the minus strand of NZ_JBFBAA010000002.1, from coordinate 135,539 downwards.
GATCGACCCGGCCGACGAGGTGCACGCCGCCCTGCTGATCAGCCCGGTCGCCGAGGGGGTGGCGTCATGAGCGCGCTGCTGATGGCCGACATCACCGTCTTCGTGCTGGCCGTCCTGGTCGGCTTCGAGGTGATCAGCAAGGTGCCGGCCACGCTGCACACGCCGCTGATGTCCGGCGCCAACGCGATCCACGGCATCGTCATCGTCGGCGTGATGCTGCTCGCGGCCACCACGAACTCCCTGGCCGGGTATGTTGTCGTGTTCGTCGCGGCGGCCTTCGCGGCGATGAACGTCACCGGCGGCTACGTGGTCACCGACCGCATGCTGACCATGTTCCGCACCGGCCGGAAGGCGCGGTCATGAGCGGCTTCGACACCACGGTCCACCTGGTCTATCTCGCCTGCGCGAGCTGCTTCGTGATCGGGCTCCACCTGATGAACGCGCCGGCCACCGCCCGCCGCGGCAACCAGGTGTCGGCGGCCGGGATGGGCGTCGCCGTCCTGGCCACGGTGGCCGTGCTGGTCCACGGCGGCCAGATCACCGCGGGCGCGGTCGTCGCCCTGGCCGCGGGCGTCGCCGCCGGCGGCGTGGCCGGGCTGGTCGCCGCCCGCCGGGTCCAGATGACCGCCATGCCCCAGCTGGTCAGCCTGTTCAACGCGGTCGGCGGCGGCGCGGCCGCCCTGATCGCCCTGGGTGACGCGCTCGGGCACGCCACGGCCCTGATCACGACGGTGCTCGACCTCGTCATCGGCGCCCTGACCCTGAGCGGCTCCCTGGTCGCCTCGGGCAAGCTCGCCGGGCTGATCCCGGGCCGGCCGCTGATCGTGCCCGGCGGGCGGTGGATCACGCTGCTGCTCGCGCTGGCCACGGTCACGCTGGCCGGGCTGCACCTGACCGGCCGGGGCGGCGTCGCGGCGCTGGGCGGGATCGCGGTCGCGGCGCTGGCCGCCGGGGTGCTGCTGACCCTGCCGATCGGCGGCGCCGACATGCCGGTGGTGATCTCGCTGCTCAACGCCTGCACCGGCACGGCCGTCGCGATGGCCGGGTTCATCGTGGGCAGCAGCCCGCTGATCATCGCGGGCGCCCTGGTCGGCGCCGCGGGCGCGATCCTGACCCAGCTCATGGCCACGGCGATGAACCGGTCGATCGGCTCGATCCTGGCCGGTGGCTACGGCACCGGCGACGAGTCCCCCGCGGCCGTCGGCGGGGCGCCGGTCCGCGAGATCACCGCCGAGGACGCGGCGCTCCAGCTGGCGTACGCGAAGAAGGTCGTGGTGGTCCCGGGTTACGGCCTGGCCGCGGCGCAGGCCCAGCACGAGGTGGTCGCCCTGGCCCGGGCGCTGGCCGAGCGTGGCGTGCACGTCAGCTACGGCATCCACCCGGTGGCCGGCCGGATGCCCGGTCACATGAACGTGCTGCTGGCCGAGGCCGACGCGCCCTACGAGCAGCTCAAGGACCTCGAGGAGATCAACCCCGCGTTCCCGGGTACGGACATCGTGCTGGTCGTGGGGGCCAACGACGTGACCAATCCGGCCGCCCGCCGGCCCGGCAACGCCGTCTCGGGAATGCCGATCCTGGACGTCGACCGGGCTCGCGGCGTCATCGTCATCAAGCGCTCGCTGGGCCATGGCTACGCCGGCATCGACAACGAGCTGTACGCGCTGCCGAACACCTCGATGCTGTTCGCCGACGCCAAGCGCGGCCTCGGCGCCCTGCTCACCGGCCTGCGCGAGTACGCACCTCAATAATTCGGCCTTTCGAGGCAACCCGATGATCGGCCCTTGCCAATGCCATGATCATGCTCGAATATGAATCCGCAATCTGACCCGACAGATGTTTGCCGTGGCGGCGGCTCACTTGTCACATGTTCTCGCGTGTGAGGGGCCATTGTCCGCCGATCGAAATATCGCGATCGCATTCCGCGGGGACGGGAACCGGCTCGCGCTCGGATCGCCCAGCCGCGAGCTGATCCTCTGGGACACGTCGTCGCCCGGCCGCCCGGTCCAGATGGGCGCCCTGAGCGGCGGAGGCGGAATCACCGTGGCCGCCTGGAACCCCGCCGCCGTGGCCCTGCTCGCGACCATCTCGGCCGACGGCAGCGTGGCCGGCTGGCGCGTCGTCGACGACCGCCCGCCCCAGCTCACCGCGACGATGCCCGGCTCGCGGGAACGGCCGCAACACCTGGCCTGGCTGTCCGAGGGCAAACGGCTGTTCGGCGCCACCTCGGTCGGGCACATCACGGTGTGGGACACCGACGGCACCCCGCGGGCGCGCCGGGGCCGGTCGATCGAAGGGCTGGTCATCGCCGCGTACGGCTGGGCCTCCGCCACCGTCCTGGTCTCCCACCTCGGCCACCTCGAGATGTGGAACCCGGCGACCCAGTTCGCGAAGTCGCGCCTGCTGACCGGCCGGGTCGTCGCCTCGGCGCATTCCGGCAGCCTGCTGGCCCTCGCGCACGAGGACGGCCTGATCGAGATCGTCGACCACGAACTCGAACGGGTGGCCGGCATCCGGCACCGCGCCCCCGCGCCGGCCGCCCTGGCGTTCTCCGAGGACAGCCGGGCCCTGGTGGTGGCGGCCACCGACGGCTCGCTCACGGCGCTCGGCGCCGATCGCGACATCTGGTGGCACCGGCCGGGCGACGGGACGCCACCCGCCGCGATGGCGGTCGCCTCCGGCCTGATCGCCGTCGTCGGAAACCGCGGCCACGTGACCATCCTGCGCATGGCCGACGGCTCCGAAGCGGGGTAGATCCATTGGCGGACGTCGATTGACTTGATCTTGCGACCGCCACTACTGTCCGGCCGCGTGTACGGGGTGATGGCGTGGTTCGCCGAGAAACCGGTTGCGGTTGAATGGATCGAGCGTCACGCGGCCGCCGCGGCGCCGTTGATCCCCGACGAATATCGGCGCCACGAGATCGGCGGCGACGACTGGGGTGTGCGGGTGCGCCACGCGCCGCCGGGACCGTTCCGGTGGCCGGTCGTCGCGACCGGCGACGGCATCACCGCGGTGTCGCTCGGGCTGCCGGTCGGGCTCGACACCTCCGGCGGCCCGGTCCGGCTGGCCGGGCGGCTGCTCGCCGGCGAAGACGTGCACGCCGACGTGGTGCCACCCTTCACGTTGATCGCGGTCGACCGTGCCGAGCGGTTCGCGATCCAGCAGGACTGGCTGGGCATGGGACGGCTGTTCACCGCGACCGCGAACGGTGTCACCGCCTTCGCCGACCGGCCCAGCCTGCTCGCCGCGTTCCTCTGGGGCGCCCGTGAGCCGGACGTCGAGGGCTGGTGCTCGTACACCGCGAGCGGGCACTTCGGCGGCGACCGCTCCCCCATCCGCGGCGTGCGGCTGATCAGCCCCGGCGAGCGGTTCACCGGCGCCCGGCGCCCGGACGGCGGCTGGACCGTGACCTCATCGCGGCGGCGGTCGGTCGACGACGTGGTCGCCTCGGGCCTGGCCGCGCGGGCGGCCGGGCCGGACGCCGCCGTCGCCCTCGCCACCGAGGGCCTGCTGGCCACGGCCAAGGGCATCGACGGCCTGTACGGCGACGACATCACTATCGGCCTGTCCGGCGGCAAGGACTCCCGGGTGATCGCGGCGGCGTTCCTGGCCACCGGCCGGTCGGTCGGCTTCTCCACCAATGTGGATGTGCCGGCCGAGGGTGAGACGGCCCAGGAGCTGATGCGGATCGCCCGGGCGAAACACGGGATCGAGCCGCCGCACCGGCTGGCCCACGTCGCCGCCCCCGCCGACGTGCTCGGGGTGAAGCTGGCCGACCGCACCCGGCGCCTGCAGGATCTCTACGACTTCCAGTTCCCGTCCACGTACGTGGTGCGCCGGGCCGCCGCGCGCCAGTTGCCCACCCCGCGCGGCGCGTCGATCAGCGGCGCCGGCGGCGAACTCGCGGTCGCGTACTGGTATCCGGCCGATCCCGCCACCGACCTGGACCGGGACGTCGCCCGGCGGACCGCCGTCAGCCACCTGACCAGCGCCGTCCCGGCCGGCACGATGGACCCGGACGCGCACGCCGCCGAACGCGCCCGCATCGCCGCCGTGGCCGACCGCGCCGACGCCCTCGGCCTCGAAGGTCAGGCCATCGTGGACTACGTCTACCTGGTCGAACGGGTCCGCCGCTGGTACACCTCGGCGTACCTGTTCGGCGTGTTCACCCCGTTCCTCTCACCGGCGTTCGTGGCCGCGTCGTTCGCGCTGACCGCCCCCGAGAAGCGGGCGTGGACGCTGCACCGCGGTGTCCTCGACCGCTTCATCCCCGAATGGTCGGACGTGCCGTTCGTCAGCGGCCGGGCGGTCACCCGGTCGACCGCCACGGCCGTCTGGGACGGCGACGGCGTGCCGGCCATCAGCGACCTGCTGGACACCACCGGCGGCCCGCTGACCGCGATCATCCGGCCCGCCGCCGTCCGCGAGGCCCTGCGCGACTGCGTCGGCGGCGCACCCGCGGCCCACCGGCGGTCGTCGCTGCTCCAGCAGTTCACCACCCTGGCCGTCGCCACCCACACCCTCCAGCCGGACGCGGTACGCCACGTCACCCCCACCACGTACCGCCGGCTCACCGCGCCCCGGCGGACCATCCCCGCCCGGCGGCTGCTCGGCATCGCGGTGCGGCGGTTCCGGTTCGTCCGGCGTACCCGGCTGGGCCGGCGCCTCTGGTCGGCCGTCCGTGATCGGCTGACCTGAGCCACCTGGTAGACCTGGGGACGTGACCGTCGCCCTGGCCCTGTTCGCCGCGCTCAGCTACGGCGTCGGCGATTTCGTCGGCGGCCTCGGCGGCCGCCGCTCCCACCCCGCCCTGATCCCGATCGCCGTGCAGATCGTCGGCGTCCTGGCCGCCGTCGTCTCGGTGCTGGCGATCGGCGGAACCCCGACCCCGCACGTGCTGCTGTGGGGGGCGATCAGCGGCCTGGGCAGCGGCATCGGCAACGCCTGCCTGCTCCGCGGCCTCGCCGTCGGCCGCATGAGCGTCGTCGCGCCGCTGAGCGCGGTGATCACCGCGGCGCTGCCCGCCGTGGTCGGCCTGCTGGCCGGCGACCGGCTGACCTGGTGGGGCTGGGCCGGCATCCTGCTGGCGCTGCCCGCCGTGGCCCTGGCCTCCCGGTCCTCCGACGGCGGCGCCTTCCGACCGGCCGACATCGGCTACGGCCTCGGGGCCGGCGTCGGCTTCGGCGTGCTGTTCGTGGCCCTCGACCGGGCCGGCGCCGACGGCGGGGCCTGGCCGCTGCTGCCCGGCCAGGTCGTCGCCCTCATCGTTGTCCTGGCCGTGGCGGCGCCACAGATCCGCTCGATGCGGCGCGCCGGCCGCCCCCTCCCCCTCGGCGCGGCCCTCCGCTGGGGCGGCGCCTGCGGCTTCCTGGGCTCCTGCGGCAACCTGCTGTTCCTGCTGGCCACCGGCGCCGGGCAGCTGACCATCGCCGCCGTACTGACCGGCCTCTACCCCGCCGTCACGGTCACCCTGGCCGCGATCATCCTGCACGAACGCATGAACCGCAGCCAGCGCACCGGCCTGGCCGCCTCGGCCGCCGCGATCGTCCTGATCGTCACCGGCAGCTGACCCGCCGAACCCGGCCCGCCGCTCAGCCGCCGGGTTCGCCCGCCACCTAGCCGCCGGGTACGGTCCGCAGCTCAGCCGCCAGGTTCGGCCCGGCGGCTTCGCTGCCGGTTCGGTCCGGCGGATCGGGGTTTTGGTCCGGATCATGATGGGTACGGGCTCGTTCGTGCGTACCGACGTCATTGCCCGCGCCGCGCTCCTCGGAGCCGCCGCCGGCGCACGCAGCGCCACCCCTCTCGCCGCCCTCGCCCAACGAACCGGCAACCCGTGGGTCAGGGCCGCGGCGGCGGCGGGCGCGGCGGGCGAGCTCATCGCCGACAAACTCCCGGGTACGCCCAGCCGGCTGCGCCCCGCCCCACTCGGCGGGCGCCTGGTGCTGGGAGGGCTGGCCGGCTTCCTGTACGCCCGGCGCAACCACACCAACGTCGTGCTGCCCACCATCGCCGCCGCGGCCACGGCGGTCGGCGCCAGCTACGCCGGGGCGGCTTGGCGGGCCTTCGCCGCGCAACACCATTTCGCGGTGCCGGCGGCACTCCTCGAGGACGCCGCCGCCCTGATCGTCGCGGCCACGGTCGCCAACGACGACCCCCTGCCGCCCGAACCCGCCGCGCTCACCAACCAGCCCTGAGCCAACCGCGGCGCCCACCGAGCCGGCGCGATCGGCGGGGTCCCTTGTGTCGCGCTACCACCGACGGCTTCTCGGCAACATGATCGGTATTCTGGGCGGGCAGGCGCCCTCCGGGACCTCGCGTCCGGTCAGGCACCAGCGCCCGGCCGGCGCTAACCTGGTCGGCCGGCTGCGCGACGGTGGGGCTCGCCGGACCGGAACCGTGGCCGTGCGCGGCCGCCAACAGTCCTTACCTGGCCCTCGTCGTGCGCGCCCGCATGCGGGGTGAAGACCATCAGGTAGGAGACGCCGACCGTGACCGACCCCGTCCTCGGCCGGCCGGACCACCCCAGGCCGCCCCGGCAGGCACAGATCCTCGCCGTGATCGCGGCCGGCGGCGTGCTGGGCGCCTGCGCCCGCTACGGTGCCGGCCTCCTCTGGCCGACCACGCCCGGCGCCTTCCCCTGGACCACGTTCTGGATCAACGTCACCGGTTGCGCCCTGATGGGTGTCCTCATGGTTCTGATCACCGAGCGACCCCGGCCTCACCCGCTGATCCGGCCGTTCCTCGGCACCGGGGTGCTCGGCGGCTACACCACGTTCTCCACCTACGTCATCGACGCGCAGCACCTGTTCGACGGCGGCCTGCCCGGCGTCGCGCTGATCTACCTCGTCGCCACTCTGGCGGCGGCGCTGCTCGCGCTATGGGGCGCGGCCGCCGTCACCCGTGGGCTGACCAGGACGGAGTCCGCGTGAACTGGCTGATGGTCATCGCCGGCGCCATGATCGGCGCGCCCCTGCGCTATCTGATCGACCGGGCCATGCAGGCCCGCTTCGGCACGGCGTTCCCGTGGGGGACGTTCGTCGCGAACCTGGCCGCCTGCATCGGCCTCGGTCTGCTCACCGGCGCCGCGGGCGCGGTCGCGGTGCCCGACGCCCTGCAACACCTGATCGGGCCGGGCCTGTGCGCGACGCTGAGCACCTATTCCACCTTCTCCTTGGAGACGGTCCGCCTGGCCGAGACCGGCGCGATGTTCCGCGCCGCCGCCAACGCGATCGGCAGTGTGGTCGCCGGCCTCGCCGCCGCCTATCTCGCCAGCCATCTCGCAGCCGCGCTGCTCGGTTGAGCAAGGACCGCGCAGCCCGAGCTCCGAAGGCCCAACCCTGTCTGTATACCTTGTCGCCGGGGCCGCCGTGTCGACCACCCCGGCCTCCCTCGCCGATCACCTGCCGACCACCCGGCCCCGGCATTACCCCGTCCGACACCAGCGACGCCGAATGGCAGGTCCTGGCCCCGCACGTGCCCGCCGGGACCTGCCGCGGACGCCCGATCATTTACCCGCGCCGCGACGTTGTGGACGCGATCCGCTACCCACCCTGCGATCCGCTACCCACCCTGCACGGCCGAACGGGCACCCGGGGCGACCTCTACTGGGCGATCCAACGCGACGACGTCTGGCCGTCCACCCCTTCGACCGCGTTTACGGCATCGTCGACTGTCCCCCCTGACCCTGATTTAGGCAGGCGACACGGCCGAGCAGGCACTCCCTCAGCCGCCGGTCAGAGGGTGTCCGCCCTCAAGGCGACGGGGCCCAGGGTGTTCGACCCCGTCGTTTGAGCCGGCTCGGCCTCGGCGGCCAACCCGGCCTGCCCGCCGCAGAACACCACGTTGAAGAGCTTCTGTATCGCCTTCTTGCCCGCCTGTGCCTTGGACATCGCGACGTCGTCCACGTAGGTGATGGAGGCTTCTAGGGTCCTGGTGCCGTCGGGCGTGCTGTACATCAGCGCCGCGGAGCCTTGGACGCTGCCGTTGTGGGTGAGTATGGTGCCGCTGCAGTTCGGGCCCGTGTCCTGCACCATCAGCCCGAGGCCGTAGCCGTAGGCGCCGCTCTTCGGGTCAGGCTTGCGCATTTCGGCCAGCAGCCGGCCCGGGAGGAGTCTCCCGCCCAGCAGCGCGGAGAAGAACGTGTGGAGATCTTCGGTGGTCGAGATCATGTCACCGGCGCTAGAGATCCAGGAGGGGTTCTGGCGGGTGATGTCGACAGTCTTCCACTGCCCGGCATCCTCGTATCGGTAGTAGCTGTGGGCGTGCGGCCCGCGGATCTCGGGCGAGGTGCCCGGTACCACGGTGTCCCGCAGCCCGAGCGGCCGCAAGATCCGCCGCTGCATCTCGTCGGCGTACGAGCGGCCGGTGACTTTCTCGATCAGCAGCCTGGCCAGCACGTAGTTGGTGTTGGAGTAGTTCCAGTCCGTCCCCGGCTCAAAGCGCGGCGGATTGGACAACGCGAACCGCACCAGCTCCTCCGGCCGGTAGGTGTGGAATCGGTTGTCCACCCACTCCTTGCCCGCCCACGGGATCCCCGGCACGACCGTCCCGTCGTCGTAGTACTCGCCGGTGAAGTTGAACAAACCGCTGGTGTGTTGCAGCAGCATCCGCACCGTGATCCGCCGGTCCAGCCCGAACTTGGGCAGGTAATAGACCGCCGGGGTGTCCAGCCCGATCTTGGCTTCGGCCACCAGTTGCAGCACCAGGGCCGCGGTGAAGGTCTTGGTGTTGCTGCCGATCCGGAACCGCCCGCTTGTCGGCGGCTTCGCGGCCTCGCCCAGCTTGCGCACCCCGGCGCTGCCGACCCAGTCGCCCCGCTCATCGTGCACGCGCAACTGCACCCCGGCCAACCCGGCATCGACTATCTCCTGGATGGCCTCCTGCAGCTCCGGGCGATCCTGCCCTGCAGCGACCTTGGGCACGGCCATGCTGTCCGCGCCGGCCACCCCGGGTGCGCCCACCCCGGCCAGCAGCGTGACCGCCAGCGCCGTGACCCCCACTCGCCGCAAGACCCGCACTATCCGGACCCTGTTGTTTTCGGTACCGCTGGTTACTCCTGGAACCTTGTGCTCAGCCTTGCCGGGGATGCCGTGTGTCACGGCTCCAGAGTTGTCCACGTAAAGGTCCATGGCATCAAGATGGCACGTCTATGACGCCACAGCAAGCCATGTTGGCTCACAATGGCATCATGAGTGGCGCTATTTGGCACCACTGAGGAAGGTTCTGGTCAGCCGCACGAAGGGTTCGCAAACCTACGGAGGTCAATCGTCCAGTCAGCGATCCAAGCGCCGCCGGGCGGACGCGTCCCGAACTTCCCCGGCCTGGACCTCGTCGAACCCGGCGTGGTCACCAGCAGCCGATGGCGACCGGACACCCCAGCGGATGCCCCAGCCCGCGGCCGAGGTCGATGCGGTCTGCGGGGTGGCGAAGAATCCATGATCGACACGACCGGCGGAGCCGGCCACGGGCCGGACGGAGCCCTTCCTCATGTCACGCCACCACGCCGGACGCGAGCCCGACCGTCGATCTTCACCCTGGCCGCCGAGCACCCAGACCCCTTATTTACCAGGGTCTAAGGGTCAGTCGTTGAGCTGGGCGCGTTCGATCTCGGCCAGCGCCGCGTTCAGATGCGGCGTCAGGTCGGCGCCGGGAGCGAGGTCGGCCAGCAGCAGCGCGCTGTGCCGGGCCAGGGTCTCGGGGGACGGGCGCGGCGCGGTCTCGTCGTCGTCGTGCACGCCGAGGGCGCCGGCCAGCAGGATCAGGAGGACGTGCGGGTCGACCTCCGGGTGCCAGGCGGCCGAGGTGCGGGTGCAGCGTTCGAGCACCGCGCGCACGTCGTCGCCGTCGACGCCGTCGGGATGGGTTCGTTCCAGCAGCACCCGTACGGTCGTACCCAGGATCAGACCCACCTGGGCGGCGTCCAGCGCACCCAGCTCGACCGCCGCTTTGTCCACGGCCTCCACGTCGTGGGCCCGCGCCGCCTCCACCGCCTCGACCGTCGCCGCCGCGATCGGCCGCGCCGCCGCGGGCAGGTGCCGCCAGGTCTGCGTCATCCCGAAACCCTAACCGCCGGCCCGCCCCCTCCGGCCGATCGACTCAGGTTCGCGGCGGTTCGGCCGATCGGCAGGAGGTCCGGGTACAGCGGTGGAGGCAGGATGCGCGCGTCGCGGGGAATGACCGTCGCTTTCGGCGCGATTCTCGCCGTGCTGTCCGGTCTGGCCGTGCTGGGCAGCTGGCGTCAGGCGGAGATCGTCGACCAGCTGGCCGCGGACGCCGACAAGATCGATTCTTTCCAGGAAGCCATCTACCTCTCGCAACGGGAGATGGCGCTGGTGCAGGCGGTGCTGAACGAGCCGGACGGGGTGGAACGCACCGAGCTTCTCGCGCTGCACGACCGGACCCACGCCGCGATCGATCGGCTCGCCGCGACCATCGACCCGGAGCACCGCGTCACCGCCGAGCGGATCGCCGCGCGGCAGGACGCCCTGGAGCCGACGGTCCGGAGCTACCTCGTGGCGGTGGACGAGGGCAACGTCGCCGCCGCGCGCGTCATGCTGGAGCAGGACGTCGAGCCGGCCATGGACGCGCTCGCGGCGAACCTGCAGACGATCGTGACCGCCGAGTCGGCGACCTACCTGCGCGCCCGGGCGGGCGCCGAGAGCGACTCGCGGCTGCTGCTCCTGGGCAGCGCCGCGATCTTCCTGCTCGGCCTGACCGTGCTGACGCTCTACAGCCGCTCGGAGCGTACCCAGCGCCGGCAGATCGAGCACCTGGCCGGCATCGACGCGCTGACCGGCCTGCCGAACCGCACCGCGTTCGCCGCCCGGGTCGGCGACGCTCTCGACAAGAAGGGCGAGCAAGGCGCGGAGGCCGATCCGCCGACGGTCATCGTCGTCAACCTGGACGGGTTCCGGGACGTCAACGAACGGTTCGGCCATCGGATCGGCGACCTGCTGCTGATCGAGGCCGGCCGGCGCATCATCGCCATGGTCCGGGCCGAGGACACGGTGAGCCGGCTCGGCGGCGACGACTTCGCGATCCTGCTGGCGGACCGCCGCGAGCCGGACCGCCGCGAGCCGGACCGCCGCCTGGGTCTCGACGAGGACCTGGCGAAACGCCTGCACGAGGGGTTCCTGGCGCCGTTCGCGCTGGACGACGTCACGGTCGACATCGAGGTCAGCGCCGGCGCGGCGACCGCCGAGCCCGGCGAGGACGCCACTGCCCTGCTGGTGCACGCGGACCTGGCGATGCACGGCGCGAAGAAGCGACGATCCGGATTCCGGAGATTCAGACCCGAGGAGGCCCAGGGGTACGCCGCGCGGATCACGATGCTGGGCGACCTGCGCCGGGCCCTGGAGCACGGCGAGCAGCTGACCCTGCACTATCAGCCGAAGATCGACCTGCTCGGCGGCGCTGTCGCCGGTGTCGAGGCCCTGGCCCGCTGGCACCACCCGGTCGAGGGCATGGTGTCACCGGCCGAGTTCATCCCGGTGCTGGAGACGACCAGCCTGATCCACGACTTCACCGACTGGGTCCTGACGGCGGCCCTGGCGCAGGCGCGGCGGTGGGACGACGCCGGGCGGGCGCTGCCGGTGTCGGTGAACATCTCCACCCGTACCCTCCTCGACCCGGGTTTCCCCGACCGGATGGCCGAGCAGCTGCGGACCGCGGGCGTCCCGGGCGAGCTGCTGTGTGTCGAGATCACCGAGTACACGGTGATGAGCGATCCGGGTACGACGATCGGGGCGCTGCGCCGCATCCGGGACCTGGGTGTGAAGACGTCCCTCGACGACTTCGGCACCGGCTACTCCTCGATGGCGTACCTGAAGACCCTGCCGTTGGACGAGCTCAAGATCGACCGTACGTTCGTCCGCGACATGATCACCGACGCCGGCAGCCTGGCGCTGGTCGAGTCGGCGGTCACGCTCGGCCACAGGCTGGGCCTGACCGTGGTGGCCGAGGGCATCGAGGACGCGGCCACCGGCGAGGCGCTCGCCGCGATCGGCTGCGACCTGGCGCAGGGCTTCCACTTCGCCCGGCCGCAGCCCGCCGGCGACCTGCCCGGCCTGCTGCTCACGCCTCGCCCATGACCAGCCCCTCGATGGTGTGCTTCTGGGTGATCGGGGTCAGCTCGTCGACCACGGGGCAGCGCAGGTGGTCGCGGGCGGCGGCGGGCAGCGACTCCCAGTAGCCGTGTGTGACGGCCAGGTCGTGCTTGTCGCCGTTGCCGGCGCCGGGGGCGTCGACGCCGAGGACCAGGACCGGGCGCGGGTTCGCGGAGTGGTTCTGGGTGCCGCGGTGGATGGTCAGGGCCGAGCGGGCCGAGATGTCGCCGCGCTGAGGGAACTTGCGGACCGCCCGCTCCTGGTAGCGCGGGTACCGGTCCTTGGGCGGGAACATGCCGTGGTCGAAGTCGGGTTCGTGGTCGAACTGCGTACCCGGAGCGATCTCGAAAGGCCCCATGTCCTCGGCGGTGTCGACGGCCGTCAGGTTGAAGGCCAGGGAGTTGAGCACCCGCTCGGTCCGGGTGATCTCGGGCGCCGGGAAGTCGCGGTGCCAGGGCTGGTTGACCGCGCCGGCGAGCGGCACGTCGAAGCCCAGTTCGACGATCTCGTAGCCGGGGCCGAGCACCGCCTCGCTCACCCCCATCACCCACGGGTGGGCGACCAGGTCGGCGAACCCGCGCAGCTGCTCGGGGTGGATCTCGACGTAGTAGCGGTTGGGGCCGCGGCCGACCGCCCCGCCGGGACGTTCGAGCGCCTCGGCGAAGGCGACGTTGATGTCCTCGCGCATCCGGTCGGCCCACTCGGTGGTGAACGCGCCCTTCAGCGCGGTGATGCCGTCGGTGTAGATGGCGTCCCGTTCGGCCTCGAAGTTCGTCATGCCACCCATGTTGCAACGTGGCATGCAACGTGGCAAGTGGTAGATTGCCGCACGTGGCGGCCAATCTCCGACAGGTGGCAGACCGGGCCGGCGTCTCGGTCCGCACGGTGTCCAACGTGGTGTCCGGCTTCGCGCTGGTCGCGCCGGACACCCGCGAGCGGGTGCAGCGCGCCCTCGACGAGCTGGGCTACCGGCCCAACGCGGCCGCCCGCCACCTGCGCGGCGGCCGATCCGGCCTGGTCGCGCTGGTGATCCCCGAGATCGCGTCGCCCTACTTCAGCGAGCTGGCCGCCCACCTGGTGCGCGCGGCCGAGGCCCGCTCGTGGATGTTGCTGGTGCAGCAGACCGACGGCGACCCCGAGCGCGAGCGCCGGCTGTTCGACGGCGTCCGGGGCCAGACGGTCGACGGCCTGATCCTGAGCCCGTGGGCGCTGTCCCCGGCCGACCTGCGGAGAAATCCGGATGCCACCCCGATGGTGCTGCTCGGCGAGCAGGACGCCGACGGGCTGCTCGACCACGTCGCCGTGGACAGTGTCGCCGCGGCCGCCGACGCCACCCGCCACCTGCTCTCGCTGGGCCGGCGCTCGATCGCCGCGATCGGCGCCCAGCCCCACCTGCACAACGGCACGGCCGCCCGCCGCCTCCTCGGTTTCCGCCAGGCCCTGGCCGAGGCCGGTGTGCCCGCCGACCCGGCCCGGGAGATCGCCGTCGACCGGCTCCATCGCGCGGACGGCGCGGCCGCGATGGCCCGGCTGCTCGACCGCGGCGCCCCGGTCGACGCGGTGTTCTGCTTCAGCGATCAGCTCGCGCTGGGCGCGATGCATGCCGCGGCCGAGCGCGGGGTGCGGGTGCCGGAGCAGCTCGCGGTGGCCGGTTTCGACGACATCGAAGACGGCCGGTACGCCGGCCCGACGCTGACCACGATCTCCCCCGACAAGCAGGCCATCGCCGAGGCCGCCCTCACCTGCCTGGCCGACCGCCTGGCCCGCACCCCCTACACCGGCCCGGCCCGCCGCATCACGATCGACCACACCCTCCTGGTCCGCGGCAGCGCCTAACTTGCGCTCCGAGCCCGTCACGCGCGAGGCGAACGACTGGGCTCGCGTCGTGCCGATCGGTTAGGCGAGGATGAGGCGGTGAGCGATGACCCGGTGACACCCACTCCCGTGGCGGCCGTGACGGTGGCGGCGGAGGTTCCGAACTCGCCCATCACCAAGATCCGTATCGAGACGCCCGGCGCGACGATCGAGGTCGAGGCCAAGGAGTCGCTCGACGTCGTGGCCCGCACCGCGCTCGACCTGTTCCACCGGGCCGGCGGCTGGCCCCAGGAGAGCGTCCGGGCCGCCGGTTTCGCCACCGCCGAGCGGCGCGACTCGCCGGCGGCCCAGCCGAGCAGCATGCCCTGGGCCCCCGGCGCCTACCCGATCCAGTCGCCGTAGCCGGGTTCAGGGGAGGAAGACCCTCGGCCGGTCGCCGCGCGAAGCGGCTTGTTGAACAGGGTCGGTTCGGTGGTCGGGCCGCCGGGCCGGAGCACCTCACCGATCTCGAGCAGCGACCGTCCCTCGCGCAGCGCCCGGCGCACCTCGCCGTCCGGCGCCTCCGGGTCGGTCGTGCGCACGTGCAGCTCGGTGCCACGGCCACCCGGCGCCGCCTGCAGCCGCACCTACCGAGCCCCGGGGAAGTCAAACCTCCGGGCCGGCCACGCGAGGGTGTGTCGGCGACCAAGCTGGTGGTGAAGCTCTAGTTCCGGTAGCGGGAGGCGAGCTGCGCGCTCTGGCCGCCGAACGCCGCCAGGTCGGCCCCGAACACCGACTCCAGCAGCCCGTAGTCCTCGACCCCGGGCGCGCTGACGACCTCGCCGCGGTCCAGCCCGGCCAGCGCGGCGGTGACCACGTCGGCGGCGGACATCCGGGGCAGCGCCGACAGGTCCATGCCCTGCACCTCGTGGAACTCGGTGGCCACGATGCCGGGGCAGACCACGTGCGCCTTGATCGGGGTGCCGGCCAGCTCGGCGTGCAGCGATTGCGTCATGGCGACGGTGTGGGCCAGCGTTCCGACGTAGACGGCCCGGCCCTGCCGCTCCGGGACCGGCGCGGTGGCCGAGAAGGCGAGCATGCCCGCGACGCTGACGATCGTGCCGGCGCCGCGGGCCAGCATGCCGGGCAGCGCGGCCCGGGTCAGCAGGGTGGGCGCGGCCACCTTGACCTGGACCAGCTCACGCGCCTTGGCCGCGGGCAGTTCCCCGGTCGGCATGTAGTGGGCCAGCCCCGCGTTGTTGATCAGCATCGTCAGCGGCCGGGCCGCGCACAGCTCGGCGACCGCGTCGATGCCCTGGTCGGTGGCCAGGTCGGCCACCACGACCTCGACGTTCACGCCGCTCAGCGACCTGGCCAGCTCCGCCAGCCGGTCCTTCCGCCGGGCCACGACGATCAGGTCGTGCCCGGCCGCGGCCAGCCGTTCGGCGAACGCCCGGCCGATCCCCGACGACGCCCCGGTGATGAGTGTTTCGTTCATGAGATCAAAGATCCCGCGGGGGTACGGGCGGAGCCAGAGCCCCGATCAGCCCGGGTACCGGCAGAGCCCCCTCAGCACCCATTCGCAACCGATGGTTGCACATCGGCCCGATGCGGACTACCGTCACGTGCAACCAAAGGTTGCAGGAGGCTGGACATGGAGCTGGGCAGTATCGAGCGGGAGCTCTACATCGAGGCGTCACCCGAGGTCGTCTTCGAGGTGGTCAGCAAACCCGAGCACGTCGCGCAGTGGTGGCCGGACGACGCGCGCTACGACCCCGTACCCGGATCGGTCGGCGAGCTCCGGTTCGGCGACCGCGACACCGGCCACGCCGTCGCGTTCACCGTGGTCGAGGCCGAGGCGCCGCGCCGGTTCTCGTTCCGCTGGACCCAGCCCGCCGGCGAGCCCGCCGCGGTGGGCAACTCGCTGCTGGTCACCTTCGACCTGGTCCCCTCGGGCGACGGGACGCTGGTGAAGTTCTCCGAGACCGGATTCCGCGAGCGGGGCTGGGAGGCCGCGGTCCTCGAACACGAGTACCAGGACCACACCACCGGCTGGGACCACTTCCTGCCGCGCCTGGCGCCCTACATCGCCACGCTGGCGGCCCGGCCGTGATGACCGCGGTCGACGACGACCTCTGGTCCGCGATCGGCGACCCGACCCGGCGCCGGATGCTCGACCTGCTGCTGGTCGACGGCGCCGCCACCGCGACCACGTTGAGCCGGCAGTTGCCGGTGACCCGGCAGGCGGTCGCCAAGCACCTCGGCGTCCTCGACCGGGTCGGCCTCGTCACGACCACCCCGGCCGGGCGGGAGAAGCAGTACCGGGTGGACGACGTCCAGCTGGCTCGTGCCGTCGCCCAGCTGGCGTCGGTCGGGTCGGCCTGGGACGCGCGGCTGCACCGGATCAAGCGGATCGCCGAGGCGATCCAGAAGACTCAGGAGGAGAACGATGGCTGACATCCTGCACCGGATCGGGATCAAGGACACCACCCCGTCCCGCGTGTACGAGGCGCTGACGACCGTGGACGACCTCGCCGGCTGGTGGACCGCCGACACCAAGGGCGACGGTGACACCGGTGGCGTGCTGCGGTTCCGGTTCCTGCCGGTCGGCGGCTTCGACATGGAGGTGATCGAGACCAGCCCGGCCGAGAGCGTGGTGTGGCGGGTGGTCGACGGCCCCGAGGAGTGGATCGGCACCACCATCGACTGGAAGCTGCGCCAGGACGGCGATTACACCATCATCCTGTTCGGACACCGCGGCTGGCGCGAGCCGGTCGAGTTCATGCACCACTGCAGCACCAAGTGGGCGACCTTCCTGCTGAGCCTGAAGGACCTGGTGGAGACCGGCCAGGGAGCGCCCGCCCCGCGAGACCTTCAGATCAGCGACTGGCACTGAGGTCGGTGCCGGCCGGAACTTCTGGGCGGCGGTCGACGACCAACTGATACGGGTGGGACGGCGTACCTCATGGCTTCGAGGCGCCGCCCCACCCGGTTTCGCGCTCAGCCCTGGTCGGCGCCCTGCGCCGAGGCCTCCTGCGGCGAGGTCAGCGCCACGCCCGCCGGGGCCGGGGACACCGGGATGCTCGCGGTGCGACGGCGGCGGCGGATGGTGGCGATCAGCACGTCGAAGGCGATGAAGGCGGCCAGCGGGACGCCGAACAATGGCAGGAAGTAGCCGACGGCCAGGATCACGGGTACGCCCACGACGATCGCCCAGGCCGGCAGCTTCTGCCAGGCGCCGGGCCCGACCGGCGGCGCGCCCACGATCGCCCGGCGGCCGGTGCGGGTCGGGCGCCGCTGCCACCACATGCGGTAGCCCCAGACGATGACGCAGATCAGGCCGAGCGCCAGCGCGGCCAGGACGATCTGGTTGGCCAGGCCGAAGAGGTCGCCCATGTGGGCGTAGATGCCGATCTGGGTGAGCTTGGCCATGAACGGCCAGTCGGCATAGTTGATCGTGTCGGTGATCTGGCCGGTGGCGCCGTCCACGGCGACCCCGTCGCGCCGCATCGGCCACCGGCCGTCCTGCTCGGTGACGCCCCACGCGGTCGCGTTGTCGCCGGGGACCGTGATCGCCACCGGTCCGTCGATGCCCGCGGCGGTCGCGGCCGGCCACACCTTGTCAATGGCGGCCGGGTCGACCGGGGTGTCGCCCGTGGTGGGGGCGCCGCCGCCGTGGTGGCCGCCGGCGGCCGGCGCCGCGGCGGCGGCGGTCAGCGTGGTGGACACCTCGGGGCGGCTGCCGTCCAGGGCGTCGACGGCGTTGCCGAAGTTCACGCCGGCGTAGTTCGACCAGGTCAGGCCGGTCGCCGACAGGAACAGCAGGCCGATCGAGAGCCACAGGCCGGTCGAAGCATGCCAGCCCCGGGTGCGGCGTACGCCCTTCTTCGCGCCGAGGTCGGGGCGCAGCATCCGCTTCCCGCGCTGCCGCCGGAACCACAGGATGACGCCGCCGAGCGCGATCACCCACAGCCAGCTCGCGGCGAACTCCGAGTAGAAGTAGCCGACCGTGCCGAGCTGGAGGTTGGTGTGCAGGTCGTCGAACCAGGTACGCAGCGGCGTGGTGGCCCACCAGATGGTCATCTGGCCGGTGACCCGGCCGGTGTACTGGTTCACGTACACCGTGTGCTGGTGTTCCTCGTCGAGGTCGGGCGAGGTGAAGTCGACCTGGGTGGTGGTCTCGGGCCGCCCCGGCCGCACCCCGATCAGGTCGCCGGTGGGATGAACCGCGCGGGCCGCCGCGAGCTGCTGTGACAGCGGGATCGCCTGGGCGCCGGCCGGGGCCGACACGGTCAGCTCGTCGGCGTACACCGCCTTCTCGATCTGTGGCGTGAAGACGTACGCGATGCCGGTCAGCGCGGCCACCAGCAGGAAGGGCGCCACCAGGAGGCCGGCGTAGAAGTGCAGCCTCAGCAGCAGCTGCCCGAATCCGGACCGCGCAGGCGACATGGGGCTCCTCGATTCTCCGGCACAAGGTGATCGCTCCATCGGTCGTCGGAAGGCGTTCGTGAGTTCCCAGGAACTTTTCATCGGGTTCCGGACGACTGTTCATGGTGCGCGCAGAAGTGAAGACCGCCGGGGCCGTGGCCGGGGCGTCCGTGGCCGCCCTGATCGCGGCGCTGGTCGCGGGGGGCGCGGTGGACGACGCCGTGCTGCCCGGCCTCCCGAGCCCGGGCCCGGTCACCGAGTGGGCGCTGCCCGCGGTCACCATGCTGGCCAACGCCGCCGGTGTGCTGGCCGTCGGTCTGACCATCACGGCGGCGTTCCTGCTGCCGGGGGACGGGCCCAGCGTGGCCGCGCACGGCTGGGTGGCGTTGCGCCGGGCCGGCGCGGCGGCTCTGGTGTGGGCGGTCGCGTCGCTGGCGCTGGTCGTGCTGACCGTGTCCGACGTCCTGGGCGTGCCGGTCGCGCGGCTCAGCGGCGCCGCCGTGGTCAGCTTCGCGACCTCGATCTCCCAGGGCCAGGCGCTGCTCGTGCAGGCCGGCCTCGCGCTGCTGGTGGTCGTGCTCTCCCGGGCCGGTGTCTCGCGCGGGGTGGCCGCGGCCGCCGCTCTCACGGCGATGGCCGCGGTGCTGCCGCCCGCGTTCACCGGTCATGCCGCGTCGGCCGGCGACCACCAGCTCGCGGTGACGAGCTTGGCCCTGCATGTGTTGTCGGCCTCGGCCTGGGTGGGTGGTCTGGCCGGGCTGCTGACGGTACGCCGGCATCGGCGCTTCGCCGGCACGGCGGCCCGGTACAGCCGCCTCGCCCTGGCCTGCTTCGTCGTCGCGGCGGTCAGCGGGGTGGTCAACGCGGCGGTGCGCCTGGAGCACTGGCCGGCCCTGTGGACGTCGCGGTACGGCGTACTCGTCATGCTCAAGGTGCTGGCGCTGGTGGCCGTCGGCGTGGCCGGGGCAGCCCACCGCGGCCGCACCCTGCCTCGGCTGCGAGCCGGTGCCCCGTACGCCTTCCTGCGGCTGGCGGCCGGCGAGCTGGTCGTGCTGGGCGCCACGATCGGGCTGGCGGTGGCGCTGTCACGCAGTCCCACGCCGGACGAAGACCCGCTCGCCCGGCCCGACCCGCTGGTCGAGCTGCTCGGCTTCACCCCGCCCGGCCCGCCGGGCGCGGCGCGGATGTTGGGCGACCCGTTGCCGGACATGTTCTTCCTGACCGCGGCGGCCGCGGGCATCGCCTGCTACCTGATCGGCGTGCTGCGGCTACGCCGGGCGGGGCACACGTGGCCGCTGAGCCGCACGGTGTCGTGGCTGGCCGGCCTGCTGCTGCTCGCCGCGATCACCTGCCTGGGCGTGGCCAAGTACGCCTACGTCCTGTTCAGCGTCCACATGGTGCAACACATGGTGCTGTCCATGGCGGTGCCGATCCTGCTGGTCGGCGGCGCGCCGGTGACGCTGGCGCTGCGGGCGTTGCGCCGACCGGCCGATCCACAGGTGCGCGGCGCGCGCGAGTGGCTGCTGGCGGTGACGCACAGCCGGGCCCTGCGAGGGCTGACCCATCCGCTGGTGGCCCTCGGGATCAATGTGGTCAGCCTGTACGGGCTCTACTTCGGCGGCTGGCTGGGCACGCTGATGCGGTACCACCTCGGGCATCTGGCCATGCTGGTGCACTTCGTGCTGGCCGGCTATCTGCTCTTCGGGGTGCTGATCGGGGTCGACCCGGGCCGCCGCCGCCTTCCGGCGCCGCTGTTGCTGGGCGTGCATTTCTTGGCGATGGCCGCGCACGCGTTCTTCGGCTTCGTGCTGCTCCAGTCCACCACGGTGATCGGGGCGGACTGGCCATCCGCAGCCCCGCCACCACCCTTTGACCTGGCTGAAGGCTGGTTTGCTGCCGTACACCCGGCCTGGGCCTCTGATCTGCTGACCGACCAGCGATTGGGCGCGGGGCTGGCGTGGGCGTTCGGCGAGATCCCGGGCGTGATCGTGCTGCTGCTGTTGGTGCGCCGGTGGATCCGGGCCGACGAGCGGGAACAGGCGCGGGTCGACCGTACCGTCGCAAAATCGGTTTTGGCGGGAACTTCGCGCGAGCTGGTCACGACCAACGGGCATGCGAACTCAGAAGCTGGCGACGATCATCCTGACCGCGACGCTCGCGAGCCTCGGCCTGACCGGTTGCGGTGACACCGGTGCCACGGCGGGCGGCACACCGGCGACCACACCGTCCGCCGGAGCGGTTGCCGCCTCGGCCCTGACCGTGAAGGACCCGTGGGTGAAGGCCTCGAAGGCCGGCGTGATGACGGCCGCGTTCGGGGTGCTGGTCAACGACACCGACGCCGACGTGACCTTGCGGGGCGCGGAATCGCCCGCCTCGCCGATGGAACTGCACGAGATGACCATGAAGGACGGCAAGATGATCATGCGGCCCAAGGAGGGCGGCTTCGTGATCAAGGCCAAGAGCACCCACGAGCTGGGGCCGGGCGGCGACCACCTGATGCTGATGAAGCCCGCGCAGGACATCGAGGCCGGCGACGAGGTGGCGTTCACGCTCGCGCTCGCCGGTGGGGCGAAGGTCGAGTTCAAGGCGATCGCCAAGCCGTTCGCGGGCGCCGGGGAGAGCTACGACCCGAGCATGCAGATGCCCTCGTCCGGCATGCCCATGTCCCCCATGGCGAAATGACGACCCGCCGTGGGCTGCTGGCCGGTGGCGCCGTCGCCGCCGGCCTCGGCGCCCTGACGACACCTTCTCCGGCTTCGGCTTCCGTTGATGTCGGCACGGCCATCATTCCCTTCCACGGCCCACGCCAGGCCGGGGTCACCCAGGACCCGCCCGCGCACGCCGCGTTCGTGGCCTTCACCCTGGCCGCCGGCACCGACCGGCGCGGGCTGGGCCGGATGATGCGGCTGCTCACCGACGACGCGGGCCGGCTGACCCAGGGCGTGCCGGCGCTGGGCGACACCGACGCGCAACTGGCCGTGCTCCCCGCCCGGCTGACCATCACGTTCGGCTTCGGTCCCGGCCTCTACCGGCGGGCCGGGCTCACCTCCCCGGTCGCCGACCTGCCCGCCTTCACCATCGACCGGCTCGAGAAGCGGTGGTCCGGTGGCGACCTGCTGCTCCAGATCTGCGCCGACGACCCGCTGACCGTGGCACACACCCAGCGCATGCTCATCAAGGACACCCGCCCGTTCGGGACGGTGCGCTGGGTGCAGCAGGGCTTCCGGCGCAGTCCCGGCGTGCAGGCGCCCGAGCACACCCAGCGCAACGTGCTGGGTCAGCTCGACGGCACCGCCAACCCGCGCGGCGCGGTCATGGACACCGCGGTGTGGAACCCCGACGGATCAACCACCGCGGTGGTACGCCGGATCCGCGCCGAGATCGAGAAGTGGGACCTGCTCTCGGTCACCGACAAGGAGCTGTCGGTCGGGCGCCGGATGGACACCGGGGCGCCGCTGAGCGGCCGGGCCGAGCACGACGAGCCCGACTTCGTCGCCCTGGACGCGTCCGGCCTGCCGGCGATGCCCGACTTCGCGCACGTGACCCGGGCCCACGTCACCGATCCGGAGCTGAAGATCCTGCGGCGGCCGTACAACTACGACGGCGCGCCGAACGCGGCCGGGCAGCCCGACGCCGGCCTGATCTTCGCGGCCTTCCAGCGGGACATCGCCCGTCAGTTCGTACCCATCCAGAAACGCCTCGCCGACAAGGATCTGCTCAACGAATGGATCACGCCGATCGGGTCGTCCGTCTTCGCCATCCCGCCGGGGTGCGCGCCCGGCGGCTGGATCGGCGAGCAGGTGCTGTCGTGAGGCGGGCCCGCGCCGCGGCCGGGCGCGCGGCGGTCGGGCTGGCCGCGGTGGTGGCGGTCCTCCTGCCGGGCACGCCGGTCTGGGCCCACACGTCGCTGGTGTCGGCCGACCCGGCCAAGGACGCCACGCTGGCCAAGGCGCCGTCGGCGGTGACGCTGGTCTTCTCGCAGAGCCTGAACCCGGACTTCACCACGATCGTGGTCAGCGACACGGCCCGGCGCCGCGTGCCGGCCGCCCCGCCGTCCATCCAGGACGGCGCCGGAACCGTTGCGCTGAGCGGGGCGCTGACCAACGGCGCCTACACGGTCGCCTATCGCGTGGTGTCCACCGACGGGCACACCGTGCAGGGCTCGTACGTCTTCACCGTGGCCGACCCGGCCCAGCCCGCAGCCGTGACGCCGTCGGCGGCGGCCGCCGCTCCCCCGGCGCCCGCGGACCGCGGCCGGCCCGCGCTCGTTGTGGCCGGGCTGGCGGCGCTGGCCGCCGCGGCGTGGTGGCTCGTCATGCGCAGGCGAGCGGCGGCCGGCCGCCCGCCCACGCCCGCGTAGGGACGCGGGACCTCGCGTGCCGGAAAACGGTCAGCGGGGCTTGCTGCCGGCGACCGCCCACATGGTCAGCACGAGCAGGAACGTGCCGTCCGCGGCGGCCTGCTCCACGACCTCGAAGAGAGCGTCGAGCTGCTCGCCCAGCGCCCCGGCCATCGCCGAGGTCCGCTGCAACGGAACCAGCCGGGATGCGGCGGCCACGTCGGTGTGGACGACCGTGATCGGCTCGGCCCGGAGGTCGGTCAGGCCGGCCCGCACCATGCGGCGGCGGAGGGTACGGCCGGAGGACATCGCCTCGGCGGCCCGGAGGGCCGACACCGCCTTGGTCGCTTCCCGCACCACGTCGCTGAAGCCGGCCGGGGAGCCGTCGACCAGCAGGCTCTCGAAGTCGGTGTCGATCAGGCACAGGCGGCCGCCGGGGCGCAGCACACGGGTCATCTCGGCCACGGCGCGGTCCGGGTCGGTCAGGTGCTGGAGGACGCGCTCACTGCGTACCCCATCGAACTGGCCGTTCTCGTAGGGAAGGTCGCACACGTCGCCGACCTCGTATTTGACCCGGCTGCCGTCGTGCCCGCGGGTGGCCTCGGCGACCGCGTCGGCCGAGAAGTCCACGGCCGTCACCTCGGCGCCGGGCAGCAGGGCGGCCAGCTCGCGGGCGGCCTCGCCGTTGCCGGAACCGGCGTCGAGGAGGCGCAGCTCCCCCGTTCCGAGCTCCCACAGGTCGAGGGCGGTGGCGCGCACCCGGGCGATGTCCGGCGAGGCGGCGGCGATGGCCAGGTAGTCGCGGAGGTACTGCGGCTGGGCCTTGTCACTGAACGTAGGCATGCTCACGGCAAGACCGAACGGCCAGGCGTCGCCCGCGTTCAATCGTTGGGCAAAAACCCTTGATCGCTGCACTGTCGTGCCCCTTCACGGAACGCATCCTCGACCGGGTGCGCAGCGCTTCACCGTCCGCTGACCGCCGGGCTTCCGCGACCGGGCCCCGGCCCGGTCGCGGAGCGCTGCGGGCCGTAGATTCGTCGGCGTGCCGGACGATCATCAGGACCGTTCCCGGCGGCACGCCCGGGTCGCCGGTGCGCTGGCCGCGATGAGCGACGCCGAGGTCGGCACGCTGGTGGCGGCGGCGGCGGAGGGGCGGGCCGGCGGCGTCGGCGGGCACACCGGCACAATCGAGGTCGGCGGGGTGCCGGTGTTCGTCAAGAACGTGCCGGTGACCGCGCTCGAGCTGGCGCACCGGCACAGCACGGCGAACCTCTTCGGCCTGCCGATGCACTACCACTACGGCATCGGGTCGGCCGGGTTCGGCGCCTGGCGTGAGCTCGCCACCCACGAGCTGACCACCGGGTGGGTGCTGTCCGGGGCGTTCGCCGGGTTCCCGCTGATGTACCACTGGCGGGTACGGCCACACCCGCCCGAGCCGGTCGACGTGGAGCAGTGGGACGAACACTGGCACCGCTCCCCCGCCATCCGGCGGCGTCTGGTGGCGCTGGCCGAGGCGCCCGCGGTGGTGACGCTGTTCCTGGAGCTCCTGCCGTACACCATGGATCGGTGGCTGACCGAGCGCTCTGCCGACCCGGAGTGGGCCGACGCGGGGTCGACCGGCGCGGGGTCGACCGGCGCGGAGTCGGCCGGCGCGGAGTGGGCCGGCGCGGAGTGGGCCGACGCGGAGTTGCGGCGCGGCGCGGAGTTCATGCGATCGCACGGCCTGCTGCACCTCGACGCGCACTTCCACAACCTGCTGACCGACGGGCAGCGGGTCTATTTCGCCGACTTCGGGCTGGCGCTGCACGAGGGCTTCGACCTCGACGCCGAGGAGGCCGCGTTTCTGGAGCGGCACCGCGGCTACGACGCCGCCTACGTCCGCGCGCACCTGCACCACTGGCTGGCCCGGCACGACAAGCCGGCGATCGCCCGGAACCGGGACGTCGCGGCCAGCACGCTCGACTTCTGGCGCCGGCTCGAGGCGGACCGCCGGACCCCGTACCCCGCCGAGCAGATCGACCGGGCCGCGGATCAGTAGAAGCCGGCCTGCTCGGCCGCCAGTTCGGAGCGGATGACCTCGAGCAACCGGCCGATCCAGTTGGTGCCGCCCCGGACCCAGTAGGCCGAGTCGTGGTCGCTGTAGATGATGCGGGCGTCGCCGGTGGCAAGCAGGGTTTCGCCGAGCGCGGGGTGCTGGACGTACTTCGCCCGCATCAGCGCCGCCATCACCGCGAGCCGCGCCACCGGCCAGTTGTCGCGGCGCGGCGCCTCCTTGGCCAACTCGGCCGCGTCGTGGACGCGCGGGGCGACGGCGATCCGGTTGTGCGTCTCCTCGTCGCTGGTCGACAGGGCCCAGTAGGCGTGGGTCACGGTCGGATAGGTGTGGCCGTCGACCGTGATGACGGCCGCGTAGTCGTTCTGCAGCACCTGGATGCCGGGGTCGGCCGGCCAGCCGTTCGGGTAGTAGTGCCGGGACAGCGTCAGGGTGGCCCGCTCGGCCTGCTCGGGGCCGTCGGCGGGAACGCGAGCCGTCCACTCGGCGGTGCCGCGGCCCCGCTTCCGGAAGTACTCGACCGCCCGCTCGTCCCCGTCGATCAGGGCCTTCAACGGCTGGTCCTTCCGGTCCATGTCGCCGAGGGCGTAGACCCGCAGGTGCTCGGGGATGGCCAGGTAGCGGTCGCGGACGGCGAGGCGGTTCGCCTCGGTCGGGTCGCCCAGGTACGTCTCGACCGCCATCAGGCACCGGCCGGTCGAGTCCGGGCGGTCGTTGAGCCGGTCGATCTCGTCGGCGACCTCACCGACCAGCATGTCCGCGTCGAGCCAGCCCCGCGGCTCGGCGAACCGCCAGGTGCCCACGTGATGGGCCGACGCGAGCCCGCCCTCGTCGAGCGAGGTGGCGACCCGGCCGTTACGCAGTTCTGCTTGCAGCCCGTCCAGATCGGTGAGGCCGCTGCCGGTGTCGATCGCGCCGTCGGCGTAGACGACGAGATCGGAGAGCAAGTAGTGCCCGCCGTTGCGGATGAAGACAGGCCGCCAGATGCCTTCGACCCGCAGGCCGTCGACGTCGCGATAGGTCCGCCGGGACATGGTCACCGGCTCACCGTAGTCGGCTGCCCGTTAGGGCAACTGCGGCTGCCTTCATGCGAGTGCTCCCGGACTACCTCCGTCCCGGAAGCGGTCCGACCCTGGAGTCAGTGCACGCTCGAGAGAGCGAGGTCGGCGATGCGGGAGAACACTCAGGACCAAGAACCGGAACGCTCGGCTTCGCCTGCTTCCCGAACTCACGGCGGCCAGGCGCCCGAATCGGTGGCGGAGGCGCGCGGCGCACCGGCACGAAGGCCGTTGAGCCTGGGCGCCGCACAACGAATCCAGTCCGCCGCGGGTAACCGGGCGCTGGCGGGCATGATCGCTCAGCGCCGCGCGACCGCTCAGGCGCCGGCCGCCCCGGCGACCGAGAGCTCGGTCCAGCCCGCCGACCAGGTCGCGGAGCACGACACCACCACACCGGCCCAGCGTCTGGCCGGGCCCGAAGCCGCCGCCCCGCCGGAGGACCCCGCCACCGCCGGCGTTCATAATCCGGGCACAGAGAGAACGAACGTTCTTTCTCTCTCGGCGGACACGGGCACCGCGGACACGGGCACCGCGGCCGCGCCGCCGGCTCCGGTGCAGCGCCTGTCAGAACCGCCCACCTCCGCGCCCCCAGCGGTGCCGGTGCAGCGCCTGTCACGGCCGCCGGCCACGGCGTCACCGAAGTTCGCGGCGCTGAAGTCGGACGTGAAAGGTAAGCAGAACACCCTCGCCGCCCACCCACCACCGGCGTCGAAGGCCAACGCCGCCCAAGCCGCCGCCAAGCCGCCCGCCGATGACAAGCAGGCGCAGGGCAAGGCCGCGAACGCCGAGAAGATGAACGCCGCCCAGCCCGGCGCGTTCGACAAAGCCGCGTTCATCGCCGCGGTCGACAAAGCCATCGCCGACCAAGCGCCCAAGAACTTGGACGAGGCCGACACCTTCGGTGACTCCGGCAAAGCCGACGCGGTCAAAGGCCAGGTCCAGGGGCAGGTCGGGCAGGGTAAGGAACAGTCGGCCAAGCAGATCGAGACCACCACCAAAGCCGCCCCCGACACCTCCGCGGCCAAAGAAAAACCGGTCACCCCGCTGGCCAAAGACCCACCCCCGGCGAACCCCGGCGCACCCAACCCGGACAACGCGGTCCCCGACAAAGCCCCCGCCGCCGCAACCGACTTCTCCGCCGGACCGGCCCAGGTCAACCAGGAGATGGCCGGCGCCCAAGTCACCGAGGAGCAACTCGCGAAGTCGAACGAGCCGGAGTTCACCGGGGCCCTCAAGGAGAAGAAAGCCGGCGAACAGCACGCCGCGACCGCACCCGGGCAGGTGAGGGCGGCCGAGAACCAAACGCTGAGCGATGCGAAGACGGACGCGAAGGGGACCGCCGCCGGGTCGGTCGAGGCCATGCGCGGGCAGAAGGCTGCCGCCAACAACGCGGTCGGGCAGGGCCAGCAGGGCGCCCAAGGCAAGGACGAGTCGAAACGGGCGCGGGTCACCGCGAAACTGCAGACCGTCTTCGACGCCACCCAGAAGGACGTCGAGAGCATCCTCACCGGCCTGGACAAGAAGGTCGACGACGCGTTCAGCTCAGGGGAGAAGCAGGCTAGAGACTCGTTCACCGCTGAGCACAAACGGAAGATGGACGAGTACAAGGACAAGCGGTATTCCGGGTTCACCGGGAAGCTGAAGTGGGTCAAGGACAAGTTCGCCGGCCTCCCGGACGAAGCGAACCAGATCTTCGTCACCGCCCGGCAGGGTTACGTCACCAAGATGCAGGGCGTCATCTCCAATGTCGCCGACGTCATCGGCGGGGAACTCAACCGGGCCAAACAGCGCATCGCCACCGGCCGCCAGCAGTTGCAAGCCGAGGTCCAGAAACTGCCCGCCGACCTGCAAGCCGTCGGTAAAGAAGCGGCCGGGGAGTTCTCGGGGAAGTTCGACGAACTGACCGAGTCCGTGGACGCCAAGGGCAAGGAACTCGTCCAGACCCTGGCCACCAAGTACAACGAAGCGTTGAAGTCGGTTGATGCGGAGATCGAGGCCGAGAAGGAGAAGAACAAAGGCCTGATCGCCAAGGCCGTCGACGCCGTCAAGGGCGTCATCGACACCATCCTCAAGCTCAAGGACCTCCTCCTCGGCGTCCTGGCCAAGGCCGCCCAAGCGGTGATGGCCATCCTGAAGGACCCGATCGGCTTCCTCGGCAACCTGGTCTCCGCCGTCGGCGCCGGCCTGAAGGCGTTCATGAACAACATCGGGTCGCATCTGAAGAAGGGTCTGATCGGCTGGCTGCTCGGCAGCATGGCCAACGCCGGCATCCAGCTCCCCGACAAGTTCGACCTGCGCGGCATCCTGTCCATGATCGCGTCCCTGCTCGGCCTCACCTGGGGTGCGATCCGCGGCCGGATCGTGCAGAAGGGCGTTCCCGAGCAGGCGATGACCGCGGTCGAGGCCGGTGTCCCGATCGTGGCGAAACTCCAGTCCGGGGGTGTGGCCGGCGCCTACGAGGAGATCAAGGACCAGGTCGGCGACCTCAAGGAGAACCTGCTCGGCAAGATCTCGCAGTATCTGATCCCGACCGTGCTGATCGCCGGCATCACCTGGATCATCAGCCTGCTCAACCCGGCCAGTGCGTTCATCAAGGCCTGCAAGATGATCATCGACATCGTCACGTTCATCATCGAACGCGGCGCCCAGATCATCGAGTTCGTCAACGCCGTCCTCGACGCGGTGATCGCCATCGCCGGTGGCGGCGCGGGCGGCGTACCCGCATTGATTGAAGGGGCCCTGGCGAAGTCGATCCCGGTGCTGATCGGCGCCCTCGCCGCGATCCTGGGAATCGGTGGCATCGCCACCAAGGTCAAGAGCTTCCTCCAGGCGCTCTCGAAGCCGGTGATGAAGGCCGTCGACTGGATCGTCGGGAAGATCGTCAAGCTGGGCAAGGCCATCTGGGCCAAGCTCAAAGCCAAGGCGAAAGGCAAGGGCAAGGACGGCAAGACCGGCCCGGACGGCAAGGCCGACCCAGCGGCGATCCGCGCCGGAGTCGTTCAGGACCTGCGTACCCGCGCGCCCGACGGAACCGAGGCCTCGAAGGTGCGTGCGGCCGCCACCGCCGTCTACGGGATCTGGCAGCCACGCGGCCTGAAGAAGCTCGAGGTCATCCACCGCACGTCCGGCAAGCCGGGGTACGACGTCTACGTCACGGCCAGCCCGCGCACCAAGGTGTACGACGTCGACGTGAACCTGGAAGCCGACCCGCGCACCGGGCAGGGTCACTTCGACGAGACGCAGCCGTTCCGCATCCCGCAGGACGTCCAGCTCGACCAGAACATCGCCACCCGGGCCCAGGGATCGCTGTCCTGGCCGCAAGACCTGGGCAAGCTCCGCGTGGTCCGCAGCGCGCGGCAGTACAGCGGGTCCTGGTACTACGCCGAGCACGACGATGGCACCAAGTTCATGTCGCGCCGCGAGCTGGACCGTGCGCTCAAGGCGAAGGGTACGCCGACCGATTCCAAGGGGTTGGGCCAGCACGCCGAGGTCGTAGTCATGGAGGCTCTGAAGGGCCGCCTGCCCGAGGCGGAGCAGTTCAAGCAGACCTTCGACTACTCGCCGCTCTGCTGGTTGCAGATGAACGTCACGCGCAGCCCCTGCCCCTCGTGCGCCCCGGCGATCATCAGATACCGGGACGAGGCCAAGGCCCGGAACTGGGACATGAAGGTTCGAGTCTCGGCGGTCTCCCTCTGGCACACGTCGCCGACCGACAGCGCCGCCGGCGAGGCGGCCGTCCATCAACTGCAGGCGGCGGGCATTACGGTGACGGTGCACCAGTTCACCAAGGAACAGACCGAGAAGCTCGCCGCCGAGGACCCGAAGCTGGCCGCGCTGCTGGCGGCCCGGGCTGACGAGCTTATCGACGTCATCCTGGGTGGCTGACCCCATCGGGACTCAAACAGAGGAGATGCCTTGCCCACGCTCAACGTCGTGCCGCGCGACAGCGTGTCGTTCGAACGCTTCGACGAGCTTGCCACCGGGTACGGCTGGCAGCTCGACCAGGACTCCGTGGCCGCCGCGCGGATCGCCGACGCGTCGCCGGAGTGGTCGTGGACGGTGGACGGCGGGACGGTGACGCTGGTGCAGGACAGCGCCCTGAAGCGGCCGTTCCTGATCGTCGACGCCGACGACCCGCAGCCGATCGCCGACCGAATCACCCGCGACGTGCCGTGCTTCACGCTCCCCGAGATCGTCGAGACGGTGACGTCAGCCAGCACGCCGGAGGAGCGGATCTCGGCGTTGCGCCTGCTGGGCGCGGCAGCGCCGGCCCAGATCGACCAGACCATCGTGGACGCGATCCAGGACAACGCCGCGCGCTCCGAGCCTCGGGTACGTCTCGCGGCGGTGTCCGCCTCGAGCCGGCTGCGGTGGCCGGTCCTGCGGCCGGTGGTCGCCCAGGTCAGCGAGAGCGACGAGAGCGAGGCGCTTCGCGCGGGCAGCTCGAACATTCTCGGCCTGACCCGCTGGGACCGCGGGTAGGCCGGGACAGCTTTCCGAACGAAACATTTCCATCGGTCTCCGCGCGGTCTAGCATCGGCGGCTGTGAACAAACTGAAAGCGGTTGTACCCCTGGTCATCGCCGGGTTAGTCACGGCAGCGGCGGCGAGCCCGGCAAGTGCGGCCCCATCCCTTCCCGACGATCTGCGTCAGGTGCAGGTGCGCCAGTCGCTGCTCGGCACCCACACCTGGTACCAGCAGCTCTACCAGGGCATTCCGGTGCTCGGCGGTTACTACGCCACGCACACCGAGAAGAACGCCAAGGCTCCGGTCGTCACCGACGGCCGCAAGCAGGTCACCGGCCTGGCCACCCGATCGGCCGGGATCTCCGGCGACCGGGCCAAGTCGGCGGTCGCGGGCCGGCTCAAGCGGCAGCCGGCCGGCGCCCAGCTGATGGTCGTGCCGGGCAGCCCGGCCAAGCTGGCCTGGGTGACGCTGACCGCGTCGCCCGGCGGCACCGTGCGGTCGGTGCTCGACGCGAGCTCCGGCGCGCTGCTCAAGGAGGAGCGCACGATCCGCCACGCGGACGGCAAGGGGCGCGTCTTCGACCCCAACCCGGTGGTGAAGTTGCAGGACGAGTCGCTGGACGACCAGGACGACGCGGCCGCGGCGATTCCCGCGAAGGCGTACCGGAACGTGACGTTGACCCACCTCAACCGTGGGAAGACCACCCTGCAGGGCGCGTACGCGAACAACATCAGCGCCAATGCGGTCACCTCGCCGCGGCGGGTGTACAAGTTCGACCGGGAGAACGATCACTTCGAAGAGGTGATGGCGTACTACAGCTTCACCGAGACGCAGAAGTACATCCACAACCTGGGCTTCTCCGACGTCAACAACGAGCCGCAGGACTTCCGGACCACCGGGTTCGAGGACGACAACTCGTACTACGACGACTCGGACGACTCGATCACCTTCGGCACCGGTGGCGTGGACGACGCCGAGGACAACGAGGTCATCTGGCACGAGTACGGCCACGCGATCCAGGCCGACCAGGTGCCCGACTACGGTCTGTCCGAAGAGGCCGGCGCGATCGGCGAGGGCTTCGGCGACTACTGGGCGGTGACCATGTCGCAGGCCACCAGCCGCGACACCCGGGTCACGCCGTGGGCCTGCGTGATGGACTGGGACGCCACCTCGTACACCTCGGACGAGCCGCACTGCCTGCGTCGCACCGACGGCACCAAGGTCTACCCGGCCGACCTGGACGGCGAGGTGCACGACGACGGCGAGATCTGGTCGCGCGCGCTCTGGGACATCAACTCCTCGCTCGGCCGGCGCAACGCCAACCGGGTGATCCTCGAGGCGCACTTCTACTTCCCGCCGGACACCGACATGCCGACCGCGGCCAACCTGACCGTGATCACCGCCCGCGCGCTCTACGGCGCCGGTGCGGCCGCCAAGGTCAAGGCCGCCTTCCAGAACCGCGGCATCCTCTAACCGAACGCCAGTGAGGGCGACGGCGGGATGAACGACGGGTAGCCGCTGTCGCGCGCAGCCGTATGCAGCGTGCGCGCGACGGCGGTGACCACCCGGGACTCGACCGCGTGGCCGACGTGGTCGGACGGGTCCCGGGGATCGTTCGCGATGCCCGCCGCCACCACCGCGGGCGTGAACCCGACGAACGTCTCGGTGGCGTTGTCCTCGGTGCTGCCGGTCTTGCCCGCCACCGGGTGACCGTCGAAGATCCCGGCGACCTGCGGCGCGGTGCCACCGTCGCACTGGTGCCAGGCGCTCTGTTCGCCGACCGGGCAGCGCGCGGCGTCGGCCGCGGCCCGGGCCACGTCCGGCGGCAGGGCCTGCCGGCAGTCGTCGGCGACCGGCACCTTCGCTCCGCGGGCGTCGGTTATCGAGCTGACCGGGGTGGGCGCGCAGTACTTGCCGTCCGCCGCGATCGTGGCGTAGGCCGAGGCCAGCTCGAGCGGTGTCGTGTCGGCCACGCCGAGGGTGAACGACCCCCAGCCGTCGGGTGCGGCCGCGAGCCGCGCGTCGGCCGGCGCCGAGAACGAGATGCCGAGGTTCTTCGCCTGCGCCACCGCCGCGGCCGGCCCGACCTGCTCCTCCAGGTGCACGAAATAGGTGTTCACCGACCGGCCGAACGCGTTCCACATGGTTCGCGGCCCGTCCATCCAGGCCGGGTTGCCGTTGCCCGGGCAGTACCGGCCGCCGCAGTTGCCCGGCCCGTCGTCGGACCAGGGCGTGACCAGCCTGGCCGGCGCGTCGAACCCGGTGTTCAGCGGCATCCCGGCCTGGAGCGCCGCCAGCATGGTGAACAGCTTGAAGGTCGAGCCGGACGGGTAGCCGTGCACCCCACCGCCGCCGCTGATCAGCGGGTCGACGGTCTCGCCCTTGGCCGTGCCGAAGCGGCGGTTGACCGCCAGCGCCAGCACGTGCCCGGTGCCGGGCTGCACGACGGCGATCGGCAACGCCTTGCGGTTGCCGTTCGAGTAGACCGTGCGGGCCTGCGCGGAAGCCGCTTTCTGCACCGCCGGGTCGAGGGTGGTGACGATCGAGTAGCCGCCGGTGCGCAGGTTGCCGAGACGCGGCTGGGCGGCCCACCACCGTTGCAGGTAGTCGCAGAAGAAGTCGGTGCACCCACTGGCCCGGGCCGTGCCGGTGAAGGTGAGTTTCCGGGCGGCCGCGGCCGTCGCCTGGGTCTGGGTGATCATTCCGGCCCGGACCATCGCGGCCAGGACGTAGAGCTGGCGGGATCGCGCCTGAGCGCGGTCGCCGGTGACCGGATTGTCGGAGTCGGGCGACTGGAGGACGCCCGCGATCAGGGCGGACTGGGCGAGAGTGAGCTTCGCCGGCGAGACGCCGAAGAAGCGCCGGGCGGCGGCGTCGATCCCGTAGGCGCCGTCGCCGAAGTAGGCGATGTTCAGGTAGTTCTCCAGGATCTGCTGCTTGCTGAGCTGCTGCTCGAGCTCGACCGCGTATTCCGCCTCGCGCAGCTTGCGGGCCGCCGTGTCCGCCGTCGCGGACGCCCGCTCGGCCGGCGTCAGCGCCGGGTCGTCCTTGAGCGCGTTGCGCACCAGCTGCATGGTCAGCGTCGACGCGCCCTGACCGGCGTGGCCCGAGCCGGCGTCGGCGACCAGCGCCCGCAGCACGCCCCGCGGGTCGACGCCGCCGTGCTGGTAGAACCGGGCGTCCTCGGCCGCCACGATCGCCTGTCGCATGACCGGAGCGATGGCCGCCAGGGCGACATCGTGGCGGTCCTCGTCGTAGAAGGTCGCTATCAGGGTGTGTCCGTCGGCGGCGTAGACCCGGGTGATCTGATCCGTGACCGGGTCGAGCACCTGCTGCGGGAGGGATGGCCGCCGCACCCGGGTGACCGCGCGGGCCGCCAGGCCGAGGGGCACGGCCGCCGCGACGGACAACACGGTCACCAGGATGAGCAGGCCTCCGAGCCTGGCCAGAGCACGCATGCTCCCAGGCGTACACCCGGAATCTGAGATCTGGCTGTCAGTTGATCGGGGAGAGTCATGAGATCGGCTTTCCGCGCGGGTCAGGCCCGATCCGCGCCCGGAGTTGCGGTGCTAGCGCCGATAGTTGCGGGGGCTCATGCCGTACTCCCGCCGGAAGGCCGCGGCGAACTGTCCCGGGCTGAGGTAGCCGCAGGTGATGGCGATCTGCTGCACGCTCTGCCCGGTGCCGCGGAGCAGCTCGGCGGCGCGGCGCATCCGCAGCCGGGTCAGGTAGCGGTGCGGGGTCATCCCGGTGGCCTGGCTGAACATCCGCAGGAAGAGGTACTTGCTCATCGCCGCTTGCGCGGCCAGGTCGTCCAGGGTCAGGTCGTCGCCGAGCCGAGCGTGCAGAAGGTCGATCACCGAGGCGAAGTCGCCGGTCCGTCCCTCGGCCGGCGGGCGGGCCAGGTGCATCGTCATGGCCTGCGCGACCGAGTCGGCGTACAGCGCGGGCGCGCCCTCCCGCAGGGCCCGGGCCAGGACCCAGGCCGACGCGGTGATGTAGGGGTCGTTCAGGTCGAGCGTGTCCATCGGGGCGGCGCCCGCGGGGATCAGGTCGGCGGCCAGGCGCAGGTGCAGCGACTCCAGCGGCGGCCCGGCGTGCGCCCGCCAGCGCAGCCGATCGGTCTTACCCGGCACCGTGACGCCGACCGAACCCGGCCGATACACCGCACGCCGCCACGACCGCCCCTGCCGGCTCTCGATCTCGTAGTTGCCGCCGGTCACCAGCACGAGCAGCAGGTCGGTCCGCGCCGAGGTGGCGAACTCGGCCGTCGGCGGGTCGCGGTAGACCTCGGCGTGGACCGATCGCCAGCCCAGGTGGTCACTGGACCGCAGCAAACGTGAGGGCAGCATCCCTCGATGGTGCCATCGGATCGAGCACCGGCCGACCGAAGTGGTAGCCCTGCGCCAGCCGGTAGCCCAGGCGGTGCAGTTCGGCCGCCTGCTCGGCGGTCTCCACCCCCTCGGCCACCGTGGCCAGGCCG
Source organism: Actinoplanes sp. NPDC051470 (assembly GCF_040682035.1). Classification (NCBI taxonomy): domain Bacteria; kingdom Bacillati; phylum Actinomycetota; class Actinomycetes; order Micromonosporales; family Micromonosporaceae; genus Actinoplanes; species Actinoplanes sp. NPDC051470. The sequence continues at coordinate 100,813 of NZ_JBFBAA010000002.1, read as the reverse complement.
AGCCCGTTGCCGATGTCGATCAGCGAGGAGGCGATGACCGCGTGCCGGCCGGCCTTGGTGACGTTGTCGATGAACGACTTGTCGACCTTGAGGATGTCCACCGGCACGCTCTGCAGCAGGCCCAGCGACGAGTGACCGGTGCCGAAGTCGTCCAGCGCCACCTGCACGCCCTGGGCCCGGATCTGGTGCAGCGCCTCGACCGCGCGGCCACCGGTGAAGACGGCGGTCTCGGTGACCTCGATGGCCAGGGCCGAGGCGGGCAGCCCGCTCGTGGCCAGCGCCTCGCGCACGGTGTCCGGGAAGCCGGGCTGGGCGAGCTGGCGGGCCGACACGTTCACGCTGATCTTCGGCGGCGCCGCCGGACCGTGCTCCCGGCGCCAGCCCGCGGCCCGCAGGCAGGCGGTACGCAGGATCCACGCGCCCAGCTCGACGATCAGGCCGTTGCGCTCGGCCACCGGGACGAAGTCGTCCGGGCCGACCAGGCCGCGTTCCGGGTGCTCCCAGCGGACCAGCGTCTCGACCGCGGCCAGCCGGCCCTCGGGCAGCGTCACGATCGGCTGGAAGACCAGCCGGAACTGCTCGGCGTCGAGGGCGGCCCGCAGTTCGGCGCCCAGCCGCGCCTCGGCGCCGGCCCGCTCGTCCAGGCCCGGCTCGTACGCCCGGTGCCAGGCGCCCTCGTGCTTGGCCGCGTACATCGCCACGTCGGCCCGGCGCAGCATCTCGACCGGGTCGTCCAGGCCGGCGCCGTCCGCGCTGCCGATGCTGGCCGAGGCCAGCAGGTCGTGCTCGCCCACCCGGATCGCCTCGTGCAGCGTCCCGGCCAGCCGGTCGACCACCACCGGCAGGTCGCCGGGCCGCGCGTCCGGCAGCAGCACCGCGAACTCGTCGCCGCCCATCCGCGCCACCACCGAATCGGGGTGCACGGCGTTGCGCAGCCGCCCGGCCAGGACGGCCAGCAGGCGGTCGCCGACCGCGTGCCCGAGGTCGTCGTTGATCTCCTTGAAGCCGTTCAGGTCGAGCAGCAGCACGGTGGGGCGGCCGCCGGCCAGCGCCTCGCGGACCGCCTGCTCGAACCGGCGGCGGTTGGCCAGGCCGGTCAGGTCGTCCCGCATGGCCAGGTCGGCGAGCTGGCCGGACTGCCGCTGCACGGTCGCCACGAAACCGGACATCCGCCCCACGACGAGCAGGAACAGCACGATGCCACAGGCGCCGACGGCCCACCGGGCGAGCTGCTCCGCCCCGACCGACGGGACGAACAGCAGCCCGGGCGCCAGCACCGCGGTGATCGCCAGCAGGACGAGCCGGCGCCGGGTCATCCGCACGTCCGGCTCTTCGCCGGCCACGGAGCCACGCATCGAGGGGTGCAGCGCGGCCGCGGCCCAGCACACGTAGGAGATCAGGAACCCGGCGTCCAGGACGGAGGGTTGCTGATCGGAGTAGAGCGACAGCACCGCGAAGGTGACGTCGGAGGCGAGCAGCAACAGGGTGGCCAGGCCGAGCAGGTGCGAGCTGGGCGAGCCCTTCCGCCCGTTGGTGGCCAGCCCGGCCAGCAGGAAGAGCATCATCGTGTCGCCCGCCGGATAGGCCACGCCGATCAGCCGCTCCAGCGTCGAGGCGTCCGAGTCGGCGGCGATCGGCTGGATCACGAAGATCCACAGCATCAGCCCGAGACTGGTCGCCACGATCGAGGCGTCGACCAGCCCCGCCCCGGTCCGGCGCTGCCGCACCAGCATCAGCAGACCCACGACCATCATGGGGTACGCGCTGAGATAGAACGCGTCGGCCAACGAGGGGTACGGCTCCTGATGCAGCACGTGCTCGTAGAACTCGTAGGTGAGGTCGCCCAGCACCCAGACGAAATTCCCGGCCGCGAACCACCACCACATCGCCGCGCGCTCCGGCCGGTGGATCCGGATCCCGGCCACGATCGCACCGACCGAGGCCAGCCCGATCACGTCGTAGGCGATATCCTGGGGCAGCCCGTCGGCGAGCAGGCACCACCCACCGATGGCGAGCAGACCCACCGCCAGCCACCCCAGCCACACTCGCCCGTACCGCACATGGGTGCCATCGGCAGCGGACCGTCAAACCTGAGCGACCGGCACGCCCAGCCGGTCGAGCGGCCGTCGCCGCAGTGACGCCCGCCACCACGAGGTGTCGTGCTCCGGCCTCGCGGAAGTTCGCGGCGAGCGGGCCCCGCGGGCGGTGCTCGCCACCTGATCTGCCGTCGATCAGGCCCGGACGACCAGCGTCTTGGCGGCCAGGTCGCCGAGGCGCTGACGCTTCTGGCTGGCCAGCACGATGATGAAGCCGACCAGGTTGCCGAGGAGGCCGTCGACGATGCGCAGCAGCGTGCGGATGGTGGCCGGGCCGAAGCCGGGCGGCGTGACGCCGTCCTCACGGACCACCCGGATGCCGGTGGCCATCTTGCCGACCGTCCGGCCCAGCAGCCCCTCCAACAGGATGTAGTAGGCCAGGGCCACGACGAAGAGCACCACGCTGCCGCCGGGCGACAGGGTGGTGAGCTGGAAACTGGACGACTCGACCGTCGTCCCGAACAGCGAGGTCGCCAGGTAGCCGAGCACACTGAAGATCAGGCCGTCGATCAGCGTGGCGACCACCCGGCGCCCGGTCACGTGCACATCGAGAGCGTTCCCCGTAACAGACACGATGTCTCCTCATCTCCTATGTGGACCTGCCCGGGTTCCCCCGTACCCCGACGATCTTCCGGGCTAACGTGAGGACGTGGACTCGCGCCCGCTTCGCAAGCTGGGTTTCCTCACCATCGGGTTGTTCGACGAGAACGACCCGGCGGCCGGGCACGAGGCGACGCTCGAGCTGATCCGGCTCGGTGAAGACCTCGGCTTCGACAGCGCCTGGCTGCGCCACCGGCACCTGCAGTTCGGCATCTCGTCGCCGGTGGCCGTGCTCGGCGCGGCGTCCCAGCGCACCAGCCACATCGAGCTGGGCACCGCGGTGACCCCGCTGGGCTGGGAGAACCCGCTGCGGCTGGCCGAAGACCTGGCCACCCTCGACGTGCTCTCCGGCGGCCGGATCAACCCGGGCATCAGCGTCGGTCCGCCGATGCGCTGGGACGACGTCAAGGACGTGCTCTACCCGGACACCGCCGAGGCCGAGGACTTCACCTACCGGCGGGTGGAAAGGCTGCTCTCCTTCGTACGCGGTGAGCAGGTGACCGACTTCCGCGGCCGGGTCGGCTTCGAGGACTTCGCCGACCGGGTCCAGCCGCACTCCCCCGGTCTCGGCGCCCGCATGTGGTACGGCGGCGCCAGCCTCCGCTCGGCGCGATGGGCCGGCGAGCACCGGATGAACTTCCTGACCAGCAGCGTGGTGCGGGCCGAGGAGTCGGACGACTTCGCCCAGATCCAGCTCTCCCACATCCGGGCGTTCCGGGCCGCCCACCCGGACGGCGACCGGGCCCGGGTGTCGCAGGGGCTGGTCGTGATCCCGACCGACAGCGCGTCGCCCGAACAGGTCAACCGCTATCGGGAGTACGCGGCCACACGGCTGCCGCGCACGACGACCCCGCAGGGCCCGGCCCGGATGATGTTCGCGCCGGACATCGTCGGCCCGTCGGCCGAGATCGCCGAGCGCCTGCACGCGCAGGCCGCCTTCCGCGAGGTCGACGAGGTGGCCTTCGCCCTGCCGTTCACCTTCCGCCCGGACGACTACATCCAGATCCTCACCGACATGGCGCAGACCTTAGGGCCGGCCCTCGGCCGCTGACCTGAGCATCTCGATCACCCGGGCGGGGGCGTCGCCGTCGAGGCCGGCCGCCGGATCGGCACGGAGCCGGGCCGGCTCGGCGTCGAACCGGGGACCGGCCCGGCGGACCGCGTTCACCGCGGCCGGCCGGACCAGCGAAAATGGCGGGACCACGGAAAGGACCTCGGACAACTATCCTGTCCGCCGTGACCGCTCCCCCTCCTTACTTCCCGCCGGCGCCTCAGCCGGCGCCGCGGAAGAGCCGGCTGCCCCTGATCCTCGGCATCGTGGTCAGCGTCCTGGTCCTGTGCTGCGGCGGCGGGGCGACGTTCATGGTCGTCGCCAGCAGGGAGGGCGGGCCGCTCTCGGGGCTGCGCCTGCCGGCCCCCGGCGGCGAGCCCGCCTCGCCCCGCCCCACCACGCCCGAGGCCGCGCCGCCGGTCACCGAGCCGTCCTCGGCCCCGCCCACGACCACCGCGCCGACCGGCCCGCCCCCGGCCGACGTCACCTATTCGGGTCGCGGCAACAAAGTCGTCGAGCTGAAGCCGCAGACCGGGGAGTTCTCCCACTTCGCCGTGATCAGCCACCGCGGAAGCAGCAACTTCGCGATCTGGTCGGTCGGCTCCGACGGCGAGGAGAAGCGGCTCATCGTCAACGATGTGGGCTCGTACCAGGGGTCACGCCCGCTCGACCTGGACGACACCCCCGCCGCGCTGAAGGTCGAGGCCGACGGCTCGTGGAAGATCGTCGTGAAGGTGATGGACAAGGCGCCGCGGTGGCCGCGGGTCACGTCTGGCAAGGGTCCCCAGGTCCTGCGGGTCACCGGCCCGGCCAAGGCCAAGGTCACCCACCGGGGCAGCTCCAACTTCGTCGTCCATTCGTACGGCGACTACCCCGATTTGCTCGTCAACGAGATCGGCAAGTACTCCGGCGAGATCGACCTTCCTGCCGGAACCACCGTCGTCGCCATCGAGGGCGACGGCTCGTGGACGATGAAACCGAGCTGATCGGCGACGCCGTGATCACGATCAGCGACGCGTCCGGGCCGGTCGCGGCGGGGATCGTTGTCGGGCTATCGTTCCGGCGTGGACGACAGAGTGGCGGGAGCCGCGGGGATCGACGCCAGCGTGGCGCACCCCGCTCGGCGGTACAACTACTGGCTCGGCGGCAAGGACAACTTCGCGGCCGACCGGGCTTCCGGTGACGAGCTGCAGCGGCTGTTCCCCAAGGTGCGGCTGGGCGCGCTGGCCAACCGGGCGCTGCTGCGCCGGGCGACGCAGTTCCTGGCGGCCGAGGCCGGCATCCGGCAGTTCCTCGACATCGGCACCGGCCTGCCGACCGCCGACAACACCCATGAGGTCGCCCAGCGGGTGACGCCCGAGAGCCGGGTCGTCTATGTGGACAACGACCCGCTGGTCATGGTCCACGCGCGGGCGTTGCTGACGAGCACGCCGGCCGGGCGTACGGCCTACATCCAGGCCGACCTGAACGACCCGCAGTCGATCTTGGACGACCCGCAGCTGCGCGGCACCCTGGACATGACACAGCCGGTCGGGCTGATGCTGATCGCCGTCCTGCACTTCATCCACGGAAAGGGCGCGGCCAAGCCGATCGTGCGTACGCTGCTGGACGCCCTGCCGCCCGGCAGTCACCTGGTCGCCACGCACGCCACCTCCGACTTCGGCACCCCCGAGCAGCAGGCCCTCTACGAACAGCTGGTCCGCGACGGCAAGTCCGACGTCTGGACCCGCCCGTTCGACGAGTTCGCCGACCTGTTCGAGGGCCTGGAGCTGGTCGAGCCGGGCGTGGTGCCGGCCAGCGAGTGGCGCCCCGACGAGGGCGACACGGTGCCGGTGCGCTCGGACATCAACCTCTGGACGGCGGTCGGCCGGAAGCCGTGACCAGCTCGGTGACCGGCGAGAGCCGATCGACGGCGTTGATCGCGCGTACGCCGTAGACGCGCGCCCGCTCGTCGAGCACGAAGCTCGTGCCGCCCAGCCGGCCGGCGACCCGCCCGTCGAGCAGCACCTCGTAACCGGCCACCGGCGGCACGAAGCCGCCCGGCGGCAGGGCCGGCGCCGTCCAGGAGAGCACCCCCGAGGCCAGCCGCAGGTCGGTCGGCGCGGGTGGCACCTCGTCGCCACGCCAGATCCGGCCGAGGCTCTGGTAGGCCGCCGCCGACACGTTGCCGGCCTCGTCGATCGTGCGTACGGCGAAGATGAAGATGCCCGGCGGCGGCGGGAAGGCCGAGTACTGGTAGCCGGGCTCGGTGACCGTGGTGACCAGCCGGTCCCGCTCGTACACCTGGTAGTGGATCGGCCCGCGGTCGTCGGTCGACGGCGCCCACCGCAGCACCACCCCGCCCGACGAGACGTCGATCAGCAGCGGGCCGGGCCGGGTCGGGGCCGTGTGGTCGGGGGCGGGACAGGGGGCACTCAACGCGACGGTCAGCGCGACAACCAGTGGCAACATATCGATGAGTGTAGATTAGGTAAACCTGCTGGCGCGCCCATCGACAGGCATGCGTACGCTGCGCCTCTGACCGTCGACGAGAGGCATCTCTGTGGGTGACGAGAAGTACCGATCCCGTCACGTTCGACGCGGTGAGCGTGCGCGCATCGCGGTGACGAGCTGGTCTCTGGTTGTCATCCTGCTCGGTCTGACCGGCGCCGGCGGTTACGTCCTGTACGACCGGTTCAGCGTCGCCGACTACAGCGGCGCCGGCACCGGCGCCATCCGCGTGAACATCCCGGAAGACTCCACCGGCACCGACATCGGCGTGGTCCTGCGCGACGAAGATGTGGTCAAGAGCGTCGAGGCGTTCACCCGGGCCGCCGCGCAGAACCCCCGCGGCCAGCAGATCCAGGCCGGCTCGTTCAACCTGCGCAAACAGATGTCCGGCGAGGCCGCGGTGGCCCTGCTGCTCGATCCGAAGTCCCGGGTCCGCGGCGGCGTCACGATCGAGGAGGGCAAGACCGCCAGGCAGGTGTACGCCACCCTGGCCAAGGCGACCAAGGTGCCCGAGGGCGACTTCGTCGCCGCCGGGAAAGATCCGCTGGCGCTCGGCGTACCCAAATCGTGGTTCGAGCGTGAGGACGGTCAGAGGCAGTCCCGCTCGATCGAGGGCTTCCTGTTCCCGGACACCTACGAGTTCAAGGAAGGCCTGACCGCGAAGCAGATGCTCAGCGAGATGGTCAAGCACTTCCTGGCGCAGGACAAGAAGCTGAAGTTCAGCGAGCGGGTGCCCAAGGAGCGCAAGATCAGCCCGTACGAGGCGCTGATCGTCGCCTCGCTCGCCCAGGCCGAGTCGGGCAACGACGACGACACCGGCAAGATCGCGCGGGTCGCCTACAACCGGCTGTACGGCGACTTCCCGTGCAACTGCCTCGAGTTCGACGTCGGGATCAACTACTACTACCAGCTCACCGGCCGGCCGACGAAGCCGTCCGGGAAGATGACCCGCGAAGAGCTGCGCGACCCGAAGAACCCGTACCGGCTGCACGGCAAGCCCGGCCTGACCCCGACGCCGATCAACAACCCCGGCCTGGTCGCGTTGCAGGGCGCGATGGACCCGCCCAAGGGCGACTGGCTGTTCTTCGTGGCCATCGAGAAGGACGGCCACTCGGCGTTCGCGGTGACCGACGCCGAGCACGAGAAGAACAAGGAGAAAGCCCGCAAGAACGGCGGTCTCTGAGGCCTACGGCAGTACGCCGAGGACGACCCGTTCCGAGGTGAGCAGGTAGTCGCGCAGGAGGTCGGCCGCGACCAGGGCGTCGCCGTCCTCGTAGACCCGGGTGATCTCGTCGTTCATCGGCACGAACGGCCGGTGCAGCGCCTCGTAGTCGGGCGCCGCGGCGAAGGCCAGCCGCAGCTCGGCGGTGAGCTGGCGCATCCAGCCGTCCAGCCGCGGGCTGCCGGCCAGCGCGACGATCTGCTCGTGGAAGTGCATGTTGGCCGTGCCGACGGCCCGCCACTCGCCGGCCTCGGCGGCGGCCAGCGCCTCGTCCACGGCCGCGCGCAACGCCCCGGCCCGCGGCGGATCGGTCGGCGCCTGCCTGAGCGCGGTGCACTCCAGCAGCACCCGGACCCGATAGATGTCCGCGATCTGCGCCGGGCTGAGCGTGGCGACGAACACGCCCCGGTGCGGATAGCGCACCAGCAGCCCCTCCTCGATCAGCGTCGAGAAGGCCTCGCGCAGCGTGTTGCGCGACACCTCGAGCTCGACGGTCCAGAAGCTCTCCGGCAGCGGCGTGCCCGGGGCCAGCTCCCCCGCGGTCATCCGGTCACGGAGCCGGGCGACCGCACGGGCCGCCCCGGTCTCCGCCCTGTCTGGTGCAGTGGTCACGCGGTCAAGTCAACCAGTTCCCCGCGCGCCGAAGGCTTCCAGGCCAGCCACCCGCGACACAGCAGGTAGGCGATCCCCGTGGCCAGCACCAGCGGTCCGTCGGCGATCACGTGCCGCATGGCGTCCGGCTTGCCGATCACCAGCACGGCGAAGACCGTGATCGCCAGCGTCCGCCACGCCTCGGTCAGAAGGCGTTCGTCGGACACCTCACTCGTGATCCGCAGGCCCTGCACAAAAGCGCCGATCGTGGCGATCGCGCCCGGAAAGCCGCTTCCGGGTTCCGGGTGCTCGACGCGTCCGGTGCGGAGTTCGAAGCCGAGCTGCCGTACGCCGGTCTGCACCAGATGTGCGTACCCCTGCCGGGCGATCTTGCTCTTGGTTCTGCCCCCGACCTGCTGCGGACCGGGCTGGCGACGCTGGAGCTGCTGACCACCGCCGCGCGCGACCAGCCGCTGCTCGGCCTGGTCGACGACGCCCAGTGGCTCGACGCGGCGTCGACCCGGACGCTGACCTTCGTGGCCCGCCGCCTGTCGGCCGAGCCGATCGCTCTCCTGTTCGCCGCCCGAACGCCGCCCCTTTCCACCGCCGCGCCATCGTCCGGGCCGGGTGTGCTGGCCGAACTGCCCGGGCTGGAGGTCGACGGGCTGGCCGACACCGACGCCCGAGCCGTGCTCGCCGACCGCCACCGGACGCTCGACGAGCAGGTGCGCGACCGGATCGTCGCCGAGGCCCGCGGCAACCCGCTCGCCCTGCTGGAGCTGCCGTCGGCCGGCGGTTTCGGCCCACCGGCCCCGATGACGGCCCGGATCGAGAACAGCTTCCGCAACCGGCTGGCCCGGCTGCCGGCCGGGGCGTGGCTGCTGCTGACCGTGGCCGGCGCCGATCCGACCGGCGATCCCCGGCTGCTGTGGCCGGCCGTACACGATCTGGACGTCGACGTGCCCGCCGCGACCGCGGCGACTATCCGCCGGCGCTGGCCGCCGCCCGCGCGGCCGTCGACCGGGGCGAACTGTTCCTGGCCGGCGCCGCCCTGCCCGAGCTGATCGAGGCGGCCGTCCGCTGCGGCGCCCCGTCCGAGGCTTCGGCTGCCCTCTCTCTGCTGGAAGAACGAACCACGGCGTCGGGTACGCCCACAGCCTGTTCATCAGCCCTCGCACGGTCGACGCCCACCTGCGCAACATCTTCCGCAAGCTGACCATCACGTCCCGCCGCCAGCTCCGCGACCGCCCCGAGATCTCGTAGGGCGTGGTGTCACCCGAGGCCGAGGAAGGCCGGGTCGAGGGCGCTGCGGTCGGCCACCCGGCCGATGTCGAGGACCTGGCAGCCGGCGGCCGTCGCGCTGGCCAGGCCGGCCGGGGAGTCCTCGACGGCCACGCAGTCGGCGATGTTCAGGCCGAGGCGGGCGGCGGCGAGCAGGTAGGGCTCCGGGTCGGGTTTGACGTTCACGACGTCGTTCTCGGTGACCACGGTGTCGAAGAGGTCGGCGGCCGGGCCGGTGAGCAGGCTGTCGACGAGGATCCGGCTGCTGCTCGTGACCAGGGCGGTCGGGACACCCTGGGCCCGCACGGCGCGCACCAGGTCGAGGGCGCCGGGGTACCAGCCGGCGCGTTCGAGCAGGACGCGGGAGACGCGCGTCTCGAGCCACCGGACGTCGGCCGGGACATCGCCGCCGACGAGGCCGAGGCGGCCGTGCACGAGGGCGACCGCTTCGGGCGTACTCAAACCGGCCAGACCCTCGAAGGCGTCCGCCGCGGCAACCACCTCGTGCCGATCGGCGAGGGCGAGCAAGGCGACCCGCCAGACCGGGTCGCTGTCGTGCAACGTCCCGTCCAGGTCGAAGAGCACCGCTCGCGGCCCCCGCATGCAGCACAGAGTAGGACGTGAAAAGCCCCCGATCGAGGGACTTGAATTGAGTGAATCGCCTGGCCAGCGTCAACCCCGGGCGACCGACACCTCGGTCGCCGGGTCGTGTGGCGCCGCCCACGAGGCCGTGCCGACGATGACGCCGGCGCGGAGCCACGGCTGATCGGCCTCGAGGAACGGCGCTTCCTCGGCCTCCCACTCGTCCCAGAGGCGATCCGCCTCCTCCGGGTCACGACCCAGGTCGGCCATGTCGCGGCGCACCCCGCGACGCTTGGCCTCGACGTAGTCGGACTGCACCCAGATCGCCACGTCCAGGTAGGGCGCGAGCGACCGCCGGGACACCCCCACACCCTCGATGATCACGGTCAACGCCCCCGGGTCGACGTCGATGGAGCCCTCCCGGCCGTCCCGGATCCACGCCGGCGGCCGATAGCTGACCGCCTCACCGGCGTGCAGCGGCTCCAGGATCCCGGCGATCATCAGGTCGTCCCAGCCGAACCGCGAATGCGCCCAGGCCACGTCGTCGGAGTGCACTACCGCGGCCGGCGCGAACTCCCGAGCCAGCCGATCGGCCAGCACGGTCTTGCCGCTCCCGCCGCGCCCGTCCACCGCAACGATCCGCAGCCGCCCGACCGGGTCGGCCGCCGCGGCCAGCGACCGAGCGAAGTCGTCGAGCCGCTCGACTCGCCACGGGCCGGCCGCCGGCTCACCCGGTCCCAGTTCCACTCCCGCCCTCTACCCGACGAACACGATGATCACACCGGCCGGCCGTTCCGTATCGATGATCGAATACAGTGCCGGGCGCCCACGACCGCGACCCATCGCCCTAGAACCCCTCGTCGTGGGAATGGCATAGGCCCTCGCCTAGAGGAAGCGTTCCGGGTCGAAGCTGTCGAGATCGATGATCCGGACCCGGGGAAGGACGCTGGTGAAACAGCCCGCGTCCTCCTCGATGTCGAAGATCTGCAGGCCCGCCAGGTCGGTGAAACCCGAGTTCAGGAACTCCTTGAAACCGACGACGCCGACCTGACGGTCACCGCCGAGCAGCTGATCGATCTGCGGCAGGAAATCGCCGTCGTGGCTGGCCAGCAGCACGTTCCCGGCGCGCCGGGAAATGGCCTCCAGGGTGCGCTGGATGCCGATGTCCACCACCTTCTGATCCGACGAACCGGCCAGCGGGATCGGCCGGTACCCCATGCTCAGCAGCGCGCGCACAAAAGGCATCGGCAGCCCGCCGCCCGAGGCGTTCAGGAAGAACAGACCCTTGACCGGCTGCTGCCACGTTTCCTGCGCGAACTCACGCAGGCGCTCCCACCGCGGCCGCTCAGCCGGGGCCGGCCGGCGATCGAGAACACTGTTGCCCAGGGTGGCGTCAATGTTCTCCCCATCGACGATGAGGTACGTGACAGATTCCGGCGTACCGGGCATGAATGTGCCTTTCCTCAGGGCTTGCGGCCCACCGCGCAGTACACGTCGAGCGCGGCCGGATCGGTTCCCGGCTCCGGACGCCACCGCGACGTCGGCACCAGGCCCGGCTCCAGCAGCTCCAGCCCATCGAAGTAGCCGGCGATCTCCTCGGGCGTACGCAGGTTGTACGGGTGGCCGCTCTGCTTGGCGACCCGCTGGCTCTCCACGCTCTGCGCGCTGGTGCTCGTCCCGTCGCTGATCGCCAGGTAGCTGCCCGACGGCACCGCGGCGAGCAGCCGGTCGACGATCGCGCGGGCCTCGGCGTAGTCGGCGACGTTGCCCAGGATGCCGATCATGGTCAGCGCCACGGGCCGGCTGAAGTCGAGCGTACGGGCCGCCTCGCTCAAGATCCGTTCTGGATCTTCCACGTTGGAGTCGATGTACGCCGTCACGCCCTCGGCCGAACTCGTCAGCAACGCCCGGGCGTGCGCCAGCACGAGCGGGTCATTGTCGACATAAACCACCCGCGACTCGGGCGCCACCCGCTGCGCGACCTCATGGGTGTTGTCCGCCGTCGGGAGCCCCGTGCCGATGTCCAGGAACTGCCGGACGCCCACCTCACCGGCGAGGAGCGTGACCGCCAGCCTGAGAAACCTCCGCTGCGACTGGGCGACCGCCGCGATGCCCGGGTTGGCCGCCCGCAGCGCCTCACCAACCTCCCGATCAACGGCGAAGTGGTCCTTGCCGTCCAGAAGGTAGTTCCAGACCCGAGCGCTACTCGGCCGGGTTACGTCAATCTTGGGATCGTTCATCACGAAATGCCCTCCGATGAGGCGGCCGTTGGACAAAGATCCTAGGCACTCCCTCCCAGCCTCTCCCAGCGGCACCCGCCGCCAGGCTCCACCAGCGACAAAGGCCCCATCTCGCGCCGCGTCACTGTTCTCCTCCCGTTCGGTCAGCTCCTGGTGCAGCATCGGTGGCCATCGCTCGGTCGATACTCTGCCGCCGTGCCGATCAACACCCGCCTCGTCGCCGCGTCCGACACGCCATGACGCTTCGCCGCGCCGTCCGCGCGATCATCCTTGACGAGGACGACCGGATCCTGCTCTGCCGGTTCGTCTTCCCTCATCCGGCGGTGCCGGCGCAGGCGACGGCCGTGTGGTCGGCCCCGGGCGGCGGCATCGAACCCGGCGAGGACCGGTTGACGGCGTTGCGCCGTGAACTGCGCGAGGAGACCGGCCTGGTGATCAGCGCCGATCCACCCCACGTCTGGCACCAGGTCGTGGCCGCCGACCACACGCCGGGCCTCCCCGGCATCGTCAACGACTACTTCCTCGTCCGCACGACCCACTTCCAGCCCCGCGGTGAGCTGACCGACGATCAACTCGCCACGCAGGAGAACCTGGCCGGGTTCCGGTGGTGGCACCTCTCGGAGATCACCGGATACATGGGATCCGAGCTGTTCTCGCCCCGCGACCTGACAACACCCCTGGCCGCACTGCTCACCACGGGGACGCCGGACCGGCCGGTCCAACTCGGCCTCTAGCAGGTTCCGGGTGTGCGATCACGGTCAGACGCAGCGTCGGCTCGCCGAACTGGCCCTGTCCGGATCACCTCAAACAGAGGCAGAAGGGGTGACCTGCGGGGTCCAGGAAGATCCGGAAAGAGGTATCGGGCTGCTCCGGATGCCTGGTCGCACCGAGCTCGATCACGACCGCCTCGGCCGCATCGAGATCGTCGACGAGCATGTCGAGGTGCATCTGCTGGGGCCGGTCCTGGGTCGGCCACGTCGGCGGCGCGTAGTCAACGACCCGATGAAACGAGATGCACCGGCCGTCCCCACCACAGACCGAAGCCCGCTCGGCGGAGACGTCGACCGTCCAATCCAGCATCGCGCCATAGAACCTGGCCAGCACACCAGGATCGGGACAGTCGATGACGATGAGAGGCATGCGTGCGACGGCCATAGCAGCAACGATATTGGCGAGGGGGATCGACCGCTTCCCCGATCCTGCAGTGACATGACTCGTCTCCGGCTCGCATCGAGATCGCCCGGGGCACGGCGTAACCGCTAGGGTCTCCGGCCGTGGAGGCCCCGATCGAAGAACTTCGCCACGCCCATGATGTGCTCGCCGACTGGTACGCGGAGCGGCTGGCCGGCCTCTTGGACTCGATGCCGGTCGAACGCGCGGTCCTCGACCTCTTCAGTGAACTCACCCTGGGCGCAGGTCTGGGCGCCGAGGTGGCCGACGTCGGGTGCGGTACCGGTCGCCTTGAACCGTACTTGGCGTCGCGCGGCCTTTCGCCACGCGGCGTCGACCTTTCTCCCGGCATGATCGACGTCGCTCGCCGTGATCATCCGGCGTTCCCGTTCGAGGTGGCCGACCTGCGCGGCCTGCCGTTCCCGGAGGCCTCGCTGGCTGGTGTGGTGTGTTGGTACTCGCTGATCTTCCTGGCGCCACCCGACCGGAAGCCCGCGTTCGCCGAGCTCGCGAGGGTCGTCAAGCCGGGTGGCTATCTGGTGGCCGCGTTCAAGGACGGCGACGGCCGGCACCGGCGCAGCGGGCGGTCGGCCGGTCTCGGGGTCGAGTTCGATTCGTACTGGCTGCCCGCCCAGGAGATGATCGACCTGGCTGTCGGCGCCGGCTTCGACGTGGTGTTCCAGGGCAGCCGGCCGCCTGAGGAGTCCGAGTCCTGCCCGCAGGGCTACCTGCTGCTCCGCAAGGCTTAGGTTTGTGCTCATCGATGAGCACGACGTGACCGTGTCCCGCTTGATCGAGCGGGCCCTCGGCCGGCTGAGACAACCGGCAAGCCACTCGCCTCAACCCGCTGACCAGCAACGACCTCTGACCAGATGCGCGCTGAAGGCCGATCACGCAGGCGCCTCCGTGAAGCGGACCGACTGGCCCGGGCGCAGCTGGGCGGCCCGATCGGCGGCGGCCGGCGTCAGCACCGCGATCACCGGATACCCCCCGGTCACCGGATGGTCGGCCTGGAAGATGATCGGCAGGCCGTTCGGCGGCACCTGGACCGAACCACGGACCACCCCCTCGCTGGGCAGCTCCTCGGTGCGGCTCCGGGTGAGAGCCGGGCCGTCGAGACGGAGGCCGACCGTGTCGCTCGCCGGCGTGACCGTGTAGGTCTCACCGAGGAAGGTCGCCACCGCGTCGTCGGTGAACCAGTCGTCGCGCGGCCCGAGATCCACTTCGAGGATGAGATGGTCGTCACCTGTGGATGACCGGCCGGAAAGCGGTTCCGGCGGGCTAGATTCCGACCCACCCAGTGCCGGGGTGGGGGAGGCGGCGGGCCGTCGATCAGCGCTACCCACCCCCCTGCGTGGAGGGGCGCCGATCGGCAGCTCATCGCCAGCCGCCGGCCGCGCCGGCCCCAACCCTGACGCATCCGTCGACCGCGACCCCAACACCGGCGCCACGTCAATGCCACCCCGCACGGCCAGATAGGACCGCACCCCCCGCCGCGGCATCCCCACCTGCACCACACTCCCGGCCGCCACCTCCACCACCCGCTCGGACGCATGCGCCGCCCCATCCACCAGCAACGACGCATCACTCCCGGTCAGCGCCACCACGGCGTCGAAGTCGAACACCACCCGCAGCCCGCCCAGCGTGCACTCCAGCCCGGCACTCCAGCCCGGGTTCCCCACCAGCGCGTTGGCCCGTGTCAGCGCCCCCCGGTCGGCCGCCCCCGACGGCGCCACCCCGAGGGCGCCGTGCCCGGGCCGTCCGAGGTCTTTCACCACGACGCGGGGGCCGGTCCTCACCACCGTCATCCGCATGTCAGGTCACCGCCTGGAAGCGGACCCGCACGCCGGGCGTGAGCAGCGCCGGCGGGTCGCGGTCGAGGTCCCAGATGCGCAGCTCCGTCCGCCCGATCAGCTGCCAGCCGCCGGGGCTCTCGTTGGGGTAGACCCCGGAGTACGGTCCGGCGAGGGCGACCGAGCCGGCCGGGATCCGGGTACGCGGTGACGACCGCCGTGGCACGGTCAGCCGCGGGTCGCCCCCGATGAGGTAGCCGAACCCGGGCGCGAATCCGGTGAAGGCGACCGTCCACTCCCCCGCCGTGTGCATCTTCACCACCTCGTCGGCCGGTACGCCCACGTGCGTGGCGACGTCAAGCAGGTCCTCTCCGTCGTACCGCACCGGAATGGTCACCGAGCCCACGTCGACGGATGGGCGCTCGGGGGTCGGCAGGGTGGAGATCAGGCCGGGCACCGCGGAGGGTGCGAGCACCGCGGGGTCGAGCCGGATCAGCACCGTCCGGGCGGCCGGTACCAGGTCGATCACGCCGGGCGGCGCCGCCTCCCGCAGCGTCGCGTACAGCGCCATGGCGGCGGACAGGTCGGCCACTTCGGCCAGGACGGCTTCGCGGCCGCAGCGCAGGAAACGTGTGCTCATACCTGGTATCTCGTGTCGGGGACGTCGGTGATCAGCATGTGTCCGGGCGCGTGGGTGATGGCGTAGGGCACGCCGGAGGCCATGACCGCCACCTGCGGGGTGACGCCGCACGCCCAGAAGACCGGCACCTCGGTGGAGGCGACGGGGACGGCGTCGCCGAAGTCGGGCGAGTCCAGGTCGGTGATGCCGAGCGAGGCCGGGTCTCCGATGTGTACGGGCGCCCCGTGCACGTCCGGGAAGCGCGCGCTGATCGTCGTGGCCAGCGCCACCTGCCCGGCCGGGATGGGTCGCATCGACACGACCATCTCCCCGTGCAGCCGTCCGGCGGGGCGGCAGGCGACGTTGGTCCGGTACATCGGCACGTTGCGCCCGAGGGCGATGTGCCGCATCTCGATCCCGGCCGCGATCAGCGCCGCCTCGAAGCTGAAGCTGCATCCGATCAGGAACGCCACCAGATCGTCCCGCCAGTGGGGCGTGACGTCGGAGGGTGACGCGACGAGCGCCCCGTCCTCCCAGACGCGGTAGAGCGGCAGGTCGGTGCGCAGGTCGGCGCCGGGCGCCAGCGGGGTGGTCCAGGACGAGGTCACGTCGAGCACGGGGCAGGGGCGTGGGTTGCGCTGCCCGTACAGCAGCATGTCGTAGGCCCATTCGCGCGGCACGGCGATGAGGTTGGCCTGGGCGAGACCCGGCGCGAGCCCGGCGGTGGGGCGGACCACGCCGTCGCGGAACGAGGAGCGGAGCTTCGCGGCGATCATGACAGAACGAAAGGCTTGACGGGTACGCCTGCGTCAGCCAGCGATTTCGCCACGGCGCGGGCTATCGTGACCGCGCCGGGGGTGTCGCCGTGCACACAGATGGAGTCCGCGCGTACGGAGATGATCGTGCCGTCGACGGCGACCAGCTCGCCCGCCGTGACCAGCCGCACCATCCGCGCGGCGACCTCGGACGGGTCGTCGAGCAGCGCGCCGGGTGAGCGCCGGGACACCAGCGTGCCCTCGGGCGTGTAGCCGCGGTCGGCGAAGGCTTCGGTGACGACCCGCAGCCCGGCGGCCGAGGCCACGTCGCTGAACACCGTTCCGGGCAGGTGGAGCACGGGCAGCCGGGAGTCGAACCGGCTGATCGCCTCGACCACCGCCGCGGCCTGCCGTTGGTGCGACACGATCGCGTTGTAGAGCGCGCCGTGCGGTTTCACGTAGCGCACCCGCGACCCGGCCACCCGGGCCAGCCCGTCCAGCGCCGACAGCTGGTAGAGCACGTCGGCGACCAGGTCGGCCGGGTCGTAGTCGATGAACCGCCGCCCGAAGCCGGGCAGGTCGCGGTAGCCGACCTGCGCGCCGATGGCGACGCCCCGGGTGACCGCCCGTTCGCAGGTGGCCAGCAGGGTCCGCGGGTCGCCGGCGTGGAAGCCGCACGCGATGTTGGCGCTGGTCACGACCTCGAGCAGCGCGTTGTCGTCGCCGAGCCGCCAGGTGCCGAAGCCCTCGCCCAGGTCCGCGTTCAGATCCATGGTTCCCTCCGGAGCGGCTCGGGACGGGTGTTGCCGCACCCGCCCGAGCCGCCAGAAAAGTCGTGAACGGTCAGGACGCCAGGTACTCGAAGATCTTCTGCGCCGAGACCACGCCCATGTACCAGGTCAACGCGGCGACCACCGCTCCGGCGACGAGCAGCCACCCGGGATAGCGATAGCCGCCCAGGAGCTCGCGCCGCCGCCAGGCCGCGTACAGCAGGATCGTGAACCCGATCGGCAGGATCAGCCCGTTGAATCCGCCGGCGAACACCAGCAGGGCGGCGGGCGCGGCGCCGACCAGCAGGAAGATGATCGTGCTGACCACGATGAAGGCGACGGTCGTCCAGTTCCGCGTACGCGTCTCGGTGAAGCGCCGGGAGAAAGCGTCGAAGAACGAGACCGAGGTGTACGCCGCGCCGATCACCGACGTGATGGCGGCCGCCCACAGCACCACGCCGAACGCCCGCAGCCCGATCTGGCCGGCCGCCGACTCGAAGGCGTCCGCGGTGGCGTTGCCCTTGGTGTTCAGCGCGACGCCGCCCGCGACCACGCCGAGGATGGCGAGGAAGAGCAGGAAGCGCATCAGCCCCGTGACCGCGATGCCGGTCAGCGCGCCGCGGGTCACCTCGCGCAGGTGCTCGGGCCCGGTGGTGCCGCTGTCGAGCAGCCGGTGCGCTCCCGAGTAGGTGATGTAGCCGCCGACCGTGCCCCCGATGATCGTGGTGATCGCGGCGAAGTCGATGGTGTCCGGCCAGACGGTCTGGGTGAGCGCCTCGCCGACCGGCGGCCCCGAGACGATGGCGACGTACAGGGTCAGCCCGATCATCAGCAGGCCGAGCACGATGAGCACCCGGTCCATGGCCAGCCCCGCGCGCTTGACGACGAACAGCGAGATGCCGATCAGCGCGCTGATCGCGCCGCCGATCTTCGGGTCCAGCCCGATCGCCGCGTTCAGGCCCAGCCCGGTGCCGGCCACGTTGCCGATGTTGAAGACCAGCCCGCCGAGGATGACCAGCACGGCGAGCAGGTGTCCGGCTCCCGGGACGACGGCGTTGGCGATCTCGTGGGCCCGTTTGCCGGTGACCGAGACGATCCGCCAGATGTTCATCTGGACGACGAAGTCGACCAGCACCGACATCAGGATGCCGAAGGCGAACGCCGCGCCGAGCGCGACCGTGAAGGTGGTCGTCTGGGTGATGAAGCCCGGCCCGATGGCGCTGGTGGCCATCAGGAAGATCGCCCCGATCAGGGCGGTACGGCGGGCTTTGGGGCTGGACTCCGCCGTGATGGCGGCCGGTGCGGATGACTCAGGTGGCATGGTGTGCTCCTGACCACTGGGGGTATCCGTCGATCCCTTGACGGTAGAGATTGTTCAACGATCTGGAAAGAGTTGTTGAACAATTTTCCGCATGTGGCACACCCGCCGCCCCCAGCCCCGCCACCACCCCCAAAAAGGACTGAAGCGGTTAGGCTTACCTAACTCATTGGGGGGTGTCGGGTGGCGGACGAGTCGCTGTCGGATCTGCTGGGCGGCCGCCGCGCGGCCCTGGACGCCAGCGCGCCGGTCGCCGGCTTCCTGGCCGGCTGGCTGGCCACCGGCCACTCGATAGCCTGGGGCTCCGCCGCCGCGGTCCTGGTGGCCCTGGCCATGGCCGCCTGGCGCCTGCGCCGCGGCGACCGGCCCGGCGCCGTCCTCATCGGCCTCCTGGGCGTCTGCGTGGCCGCCCTGGTCGCCCTGCGAACCGGCCGAGCCGAAGACTTCTTCCTGATCCGCCTCCTCACCAACGGCGCCAGCGCCCTGGCCTGGGCAGTCAGCATCGTCATCCGCTGGCCCCTCCTGGGCCTCGTCGTGGGCGGCGTCCTGGGCCAGCGCACCAGCTGGCGCCGCGACCCGGCGCTGCTCACGGCGTACCAGAAAGGCAGTTGGGTCTGGGTCCTGCAATACGTGGTGCGCCTGGCCGTCTTCCTGCCCCTGTACGCGGCCGGCCAGGTCGTCGCCCTGGGTGTCGCCCAGATCGCCCTGACCTGGCCCCTGGTCGCCGCGGTGATCGCCGTGAGCTGGTGGGTGATCCGCCGCAGCCTCCCCGCCGGGCACCCCGGCCTCCGCCACCCCCAGATCCCCGAGAACGCCGTCCACTGACCCATTGGACAATGGCTAGTCAGAGCGACTGCGTGCCACGGTGACCTCGCTACTGAGCAATCCGCTCCCCGACCTGAGCGCCGGCCATCGCCGCTTGCGAGACATCGTCGATCACGCTCGGGGTGGTTACCTGCTCCGCTGGGCCGCCGCAGCCGCACGCCCGGAAGTGAACCGGCCGAAGCCGGAGCGGCTGGCTCGGGTCGTCGCGGCGCACCTGCTCGACCTCGGCTACGACGCCAACCATCTGAGGGCTTGGATCAAGCAACTCACCCGCCAACGCGCAAGCGCGGCGGACGTCCTCGACAGCGCGGTGGCGCTCGACTCGGCTCAACCGCGGGTCTTCACCGTTCTGGCCGCACTGGACAGTGTGCCTGAGCGAGAACTGGCCGAACAGCACGACGCGTGGATCTCCGACCGCGAGGTCATGGCCTGGCTCAGACAGCGCGGCCATCCGGTCAGCGGCGTCCGGGCCGGGGGCGGATTCCTCTATCGGGTGACTGCTCGGGACCCGTTCAGCGCCGCCTCTCAAGCACGCGAGTTCGTCGAGGACATGGTCGCGCGGTCATCGTTCATGAGAGCGAACCGGAACGGCATCAGGCCGGCCGCCATCAACCTTCGAAGCCCGATGCGCTGGCCGAGAGACTGGCGACCTGCTCGACGAACCGGGACCGAGCATTCGCCGTCGAAGAGGCCCTCAAAGCCGGAATCGCCCTGGAACCGGCCCGGCGGCTTTCGGCGTGACGCCGATGTCGCGGCTATACATCGGATGCGCCGGGTCGTCACCGATCCCCGGACCGAACTCACGAGCGCGGGCACTGTCCTGCGGATCACGATGCGGCGCCTCTATCGGGCACGCAACATCGTGTTGCATGGCGGTTCCACCCAGGGCGTCGCCTTGGAGGCCACGCTGCGCACCGCTGTTCCGCTGGTGGGCGCCGGGCTCGACCGCATCACTCACGCCGCCCTCGTCGAGAGCCTCGCCCCGCTCGACCTGGCCGCTCGCGCCGAGAACGGTCTCGACCTGGTCGGTGACGAGACCGACTTGAGAGTGGTCGACATCCTCGAACCGCGCAGGTGATCGCTTGCGCACCGGGGAAAAGATTGGGGGCCCCGGCCAAATTGGCGAGGACCCCCGTATGTCCTGCCGGCTATACACCATCTCCGGGACGGGACGAGCCGGCTCCGACGAGTTCGGCGGAATCGGCCGGGACCGTGTCGAAGCCCTCGCGTTGCATGACCCCCCAGACGGCCGGGCGGCCGCGCCACGCGTGGGCCGCCCCCGACACCTGCCACAGCGCGAGGATCTGGCGATAGCCGAAGTTCTCGATAATCGCCGCGAGCACGCCGCGCAGCAGGTCCGTCCATCGTGGATAACGATGGAACGACACCTCGTCGATGAACAGCGACACCAGGCTGATCAACAATCCGTAGCCGTAGGCGACAAGCGCGAACCGCCACGCGAAGTCCAGGTTGATGGCGTCTGCCCAGAGCCCCAGCGGCACGAGCACCAGGGCCGCGAGTTCGATGAACGGGGCGGCCAGCTCGAAGGCCACGTAGTAGGGCAGGGCGAGCAGCCCGATGCGGCCGTAGCGGGGGTTGAGGACCATGCGGCGGTGTTTGCTGAGGATCTCGGCGATGCCCCGGTGCCAGCGGCGGCGCTGGTGGCCGAGGACGCGGAGGCTGCTGGGGGCCTCGCTCCAGCTGACCGGCTCGGCCACGAAGATGACCCGGTAGTCCTCGCCGCGTTCGCGCAGGTAGTGGTGCAGGCGTACGACCAGCTCGGCGTCCTCGCCGACGGTGTCGTGGGCCATTCCGCCGATCTTGACCACCAGGTCGCGCCGGAAGATGCCGAAGGCGCCGGAGATGACGACCAGGCCGCCCAGGCGTGACCAGCCCGTGCGGCCCATCAGGAACGCCCGCAGGTATTCGACGACCTGCACCCGGACCAGCCAGGTGCGCGGCATCCGGACGTCGACCACCCGGCCGCCGACCACCTTGCAGCCGTTGGCGATCCGCACCACGCCGCCGCACGCCGCCACCCGCAGCGGGTCGTCGCCGAACGGCTTGGCCACCGACAGCAGCGCGTCGGGGTCGAGGACCGAGTCGGCGTCGACCATGCAGACCAGCGGGTGCCGGGCCAGGTTGATGCCCACGTTGAGGGCGTCGGACTTGCCGCCGTTGGTCTTCCGGACGACGGTCAGGGTCTCCGGATTGGCCCGGGCCGCGTGCACCGACAGGACCTGGCTGGTGTACGGGACCTCGCCGGGCACCACGCGCGGGATCTCGACCAGGTCGAAGTGGTCCCGCAGCTGCTCGAAGGTGTTGTCGGCCGAGCCGTCGTCGACCACCACGACCTCGTACTTCGGGTAGCGCAGCGCGGTCATCGCCTGGACCGCGGCCACGATCCCGGGGCCCTCGTTGTAGGCCGGCACGATCACCGAGACCGGCAGCGTGAGCGGCGACCGGAACATGTCGTCCTGCCCGGCGAACGGCAGCCGCCGCAGGTGCCGCCCGAACTCCAGCCCGGCCAGCAGGATCAGCACCAGGTAGCTGGAGTTGAGGGCGACGAAGTAGGCGAAGATCGCCCAGTCGGTGGCGTGCAGGATCGGCCGGACGAGTTCGACGCTCATCCGACGGCCACCGGCTCTTCCAAGGAAGCCGTCAACGAAGCCATGGCCAGCGCCTCCCGGGCATGCGCGGCCGCCGATGAAGGCTGGGCGTGCCGCCCTCGGTCCTCGGCGTCGTCGAGTTCCAGCACCTCCCGCAGCGCTCGCAGGCCGCGTGGCCCGAGCCGGCGCAGCGCGTGGGCGGCCTCGTGCGCCACCCGGTAGTGCTCGTCGTCGATCATGCTCACCAGCGCCTCCACGGCGGAGGGCGCGCCCAGGTCGCCGAGCGCGCGGGCGGCCGCGGCGCGCAGAGCGGTGGGCCGGGCCGGGGTCAGGGCCTCGGTCAGCGGTTCCACGGCGCCGCGGGTGCCGAGCCGGCCGAGATTGGTGGCGGCCGCTACGCGTACGTCGAGCACGCTGTCCTCGCACAGCACCCGGGCGACCCGGTCCAGGGCCCCGGTGGCGCCCAGCAGTCCCAGGGCTTCGAGGCAGACCGCACGTACCCGGGCCTCGGGGTGATCGAGCGCGGCCGAGAGGGTGACCTCCGCCTCGGGGCCGAGTTGCACCAGGGTGTGGGTGGCCAGCAGGGACGCCACCGGGTCGGACTGGTCCAGGCTGGCGATGATCCGCCAGGCCGCGGCCGGGTCGCCGATCCGGCCGAGCGCCCGCACGGCCACCACGCGCACTTCCGCGTGCCGGTCGGTGAGCAGCCGGCACAGCTCCGGCACGGCCTGGCGCAGCTCCAGGTCGCCGAGCACCTGGGCCGCCCGGGCGCGCTTGACCCGGCTGCGGGAGCGCAGGTCGTAGAGGGCGCGGCGGGCGGTGCCGCGGCGCAGAAAGACCGAGACGAGCGCCAGGTGGGCCTCGCCGCGCAGCTTGCCGAGCAGGCTGAGGGCGCCGGGCTCGGCGGCCTTCCAGGCGTCCTCGGGGATGGCGACCAGGCCGTGGCTGCCCTGCTCGCCGTTGTCCGCGACGAAGGCCAGCAGTTCCCGGCGCGGCCCGGCGGCCAGGGTGGCCTGCCGGCGGCGGCGGACCTGGCGCAGCACCCGGACCGCGACGATCGCCACGGCGGTGACCACGACGATGGCCGCCAGCACCACGATGATGATCGTGAAGATCCGTAGCATAAGGAGCAAATTACCCGTTATGTGGCGGTCGGGACGGGCTTTAGGCTGAGGTCATGGTGGAGCAGGCGAGCAGGCTGAAGAACGTCCGGTACGACATCCGCGGTCCGGTGCTGCGCCGAGCCCAGGAGCTCGAGAACGCCGGGCACCGGCTGCTCAAGCTCAACATCGGCAACCCGGCGCCGTGGGGCCTGAACACGCCCGAGCCGATCATGACCGACGTGGTGCACAACCTGCGCGACGCCCAGGGCTACAGCGACGCCCGCGGCATCTACTCGGCCCGGGTCGCCGTGGCGCAGTACTACCAGACGCTCGGCGTCCGCGACGTGCAGCCGGACGACGTGTTCCTCGGCAACGGCGTCTCCGAGCTGATCGTGATGAGCCTCCAGGGTCTGCTGAACACCGGCGACGAGGTGCTGGTGCCGAGCCCCGACTATCCGCTGTGGACCGGCGCCGTGTCGCTCTGCGGCGGCCGGGCCGTGCACTACCGCTGCGACGAGGAACGCGACTGGGAGCCCGACCTGGCCCACGTCGCGGCCTCGATCACGCCGAAGACCCGCGCCCTGGTGATCATCAACCCGAACAACCCGACCGGGGCCGTCTACTCGCGCGACATCCTGCTCGGGCTGCTCGACATCGCCCGCAAGCACGACCTGCTGGTGCTCTCCGACGAGATCTACGACAAGATCCTGTTCGACGGCGCGGTGCACGAGTGTGCCGCGGCCCTGGCCCCCGACCTGCTCGTGCTCACGATGAGCGGGCTGTCGAAGACGTACCGCGCGGCCGGTCTCCGCTCGGGCTGGCTGGCGGTCTCCGGCCCCAAGGCGCGGTCCGAGGAATACCTGGAGGGCCTGCAGCTCCTGGCCAACATGCGCCTCTGCCCCAACGTCCCGGCGCAGCACGCGGTGCAGACCGCCCTGGGCGGCTACCAGAGCATCGTCGAGTTGATCAAACCCGGGGGCCGGCTGTACGAGCAGCGCGATCACGCCTGGCGCAAACTCACCGACATCCCCGGCGTCACCTGCACCAAGCCGGGCGGCGCGCTGTACCTGTTCGCCCGCCTCGACCCCGAGATGCACAAGATCCGCGACGACGAGCGGATGATCATCGATCTGCTGGAGCAGGAACACCTGCTGCTCTCGCACGGCACCGGCTTCAACTTCCCGACCACCGACCACCTCCGGGTCGTGTTCCTGGCCCCGGTGGACGTGCTCGACGACGCCATCGACCGGCTGGCCCGCTTCCTGTCCGGCTACCACCAGTGACCCGTGGCGACGTCGCCCTGGTCGTCGGCACGTCCCTCGGCACGCGCGCCGCCCTGGCCGAGACGACCGCCCCGTTCCCGCTGATCGGCACCCGCGTCTGGCGGTGAGGCCGGTTGCTGCCACCGTGCCCGCCGGGCCGGCCACGGGCGGCATCGTGGGCGGATGGACATGTGGACGGACGTGGTCGAGCCGCTCGCCCACCGGCTCGCGGTGGCCGGTGACGACCTGGGGACCGGCTGGCAGACCGGCCGCGCGGCGGTCGGCACGGCCGAGCGCGCGATCGGCAACGACGTGCTGGCCGACGCCTTCAAGGCCATCTACGAGACCGACCGAGATCTGATCAGGTCGATCGCCGACCAGACGCCGGGCGAGGTCCGGAAGGACGGGGAGGTCGGCGTCGAGTGCGTCCGGATGTACACCGGGGCGGAGGACTTCGCCCGCGACACCCTGGCCCGCGTCATCATCGACGAGGCCTGACATGCCCGTCGCGCAGCCCGGCGGCGACCTCTGGCCGCAGGTCGTGGCCGAGATGCAGGCCGACCGGCGACCGGCCTGGCCGCAGGCCGACGAGGACGCGATGCGGGAGCTGTCGGCCACCTGGCGCGGGCAGGGCGACGCGTTCATCCGTACCGCCGGCTTCTCGCTCGCCGAGGTGGAGCAGAGCTGGATCGACGACGTGGGGAAGGCCTATCTGACCCGGGCCGGCGGGCACCTGGGCACGGTGGGCCGGACCGGCTCGGAGATGGTCGAGCTGGGGCGGCGGGCCGACGCGTACGCCTCGACGGTCTCCTCGGTCAAGCTCGCGATCAAGAACCTGATGGAACGCAACGAGCTGCTCTATCAGGGCGAGCTGCCGGCCCGGCGCGCGGCGTTCGTCACCGCGGTCGCCGGCGAGGTCGACCGCCTCATGCAGGGAGGCGCGGAGCAGATCACCGGCTCGGCGGGCGCGCCGCTGGGCCGGGCCGAGCTGCCGCCGCCCGGCGCCGCCCCCGGTGACATCCGCGCCTGGTGGCAGACCCAGCCGGACGCCACCCAGGACGCGCTGAAGCGCGAGAACCCGGACGCCATCCGCAACCTGGACGGCATCCCGGCCGCGGTGCGCGATGAAACAAACCGGTCGGTACTCGACCGGGAGATCGGCGCCCTCCAGACGCGGCTCGACGAAGTGCGGGACACGCCGCCCCTGCGCCGGGACGGCGATCCCCGGGAAATCCATGATCTCCAGGAGCGCATCGACGGACTCAAGCTCCTGCGTGAGAACCCCGGCGGCGAGCGACTGCTGCTTGGACTGGACACCAGCGGCCGGGGCCAGGCGATTGTCGCGATCGGCAACCCGGACAACGCGGTCAACGTCAGCACGGTCGTGCCCGGCGTGGACACCCGCCTCGGCACGATCGACGGCGAGATCGGCCGGGCCGAGCGGCTGCGGGCCGCCGCCGGCGAGGTCTCCGCGGACCCGGCCGTGGCGGCGCAGACGTCAGTCATCGCCTGGGTGGGCTACGACACGCCGACCATCGACGGAGCCATCTGGGCGGCACCCGCCGAGGCGGCCGCGCCCGCCCTCGACCGGTTCCAGGACGGGTTGCGCGCCACGCACAACGGCGCCGCCGCGCACCAGACGGTGATCGCTCACAGCTATGGCACCGTGGTGGCCGGGATCGCCGCGCACGGCGACGGCCTAAATGCCGACGACCTGGTGCTGGTGGCCAGCCCCGGCATCCCGGTCGATCACGTCTCGGAGCTGAATCTCGACGGCGTGCGCGAGGGCTACGAGGGGCAGCACGTCTATGCCATCACCTCGCCCGACGACTGGATCCAGGGGCCGGCGGCGCAAACCTTTGGCGGAGATCACGGCGCCGACCCGGCTGACCCGCTGGAGTCGTGGGGCGCCCAGATCTTGCACGACGACAACGGGAACCGCGATGACGAACACAACGCCTATTTCGACGAGGGCACGGCGTCGCTGCGACGGCTGGGCGGTCTGATCATCTGAGACATTGACGTACATCATTGTCTTGCGGTTTGATGGTCTGACATCGATGTCAGGGGACCTCATGCTCCGCGGTCTGATCAGCACTGTCCTCGTCGCCGCCGGGCTCGCCGCGCCCTCCGCGGCCGCCGCCGACCCCATCAGGGTGATGCCGCTGGGCGCCTCGATCACCTGGGGCACCGCGTCCAGCGACGGCAACGGCTATCGCGAGGGCCTGCGTCAGCACCTGGCCGGCGCCGGTGTGGCGATCGACTACGTCGGGTCGCAGCAGTCCGGCACGATGGCCGACAAGGACAACGAGGGGCACCCCGGCTGGCGGATCGACCAGGTCGCGGCCGCCGTCGACGGCTGGCTGGCCACCTACCAGCCCGACGTGGTGCTGATCAACGTCGGCACCAACGACACGATCCAGAACTACGACCTGCCCAACGCGCCCGCCCGCATGCGCTCCCTGATCCAGCGCATCGTGTCCGCCCGCCCTGGCATCGCCGTGGTCTTCTCGACGCTGGTGCCGTCCCGGGACGCCGGCAACAACGCCGAGGCGCAGGCCTTCAACGCCCAGCTGCCGGCGATCGCCCGGGACGAGACGGCGGCCGGCCACCGGGTCTGGCTGGCCGACCTGAACGGCTCGCTGACCATCGACGACATCAGCGGCGACGGCATCCACCCGACCGACGCGGGCTACCAGAAGCTCGCCACCATCTGGTACGCCGCCCTGCGCCCGGCGCTGGGCGCCGGCCGATCGTGGCCGCTCCTCCGGACCGCCTTCGAGGCGCCGATCACCTGGACCGACACCGTTCAGGGATCACTGAACGTGGGCGGCTACTGCTGCGGCCTGACCACCATGGAGTCCGGCCGCCGGCAGGAGACGGCCCACAGCGACACGTACGCGCTGATGTTCTCGGGCAACGACACCAGCGCCACCCAGTCCTACTCCTACAACCGCGTCCTCGACGTGCACCTCCCGCTGGAGGCCGCGTCCACGCTCACCTATTGGATCTACCCGCAGAGCGCGAACGCGACCTCGGTGGCCGTCGACCTGTCCCTGACCGACGGCCGCAGCCTCCGCGACTCGGGCGCCGTCGACCAGTACGGCACCCGCGCCCACCCGCAGTTCCAGGGCGAGGGCAACCACCTGGTCCCCAACCAGTGGAACCAGGTCCAGGTCCGCCTGAACCCGCTGGCCGGCGGCGTGGTCGACCAGATCCGGATCGGCTACGACCAGCCCCGCAACACCGGCCTCTTCCGCGGCTACGTCGACGACATCGCCATCGTGACCGGCTAGGGAACCTTGGCCGCGATCAACTGGGCGACCGGGCCCTGCGCCTTGCCACGCCAATGGATGGCCTCGGCCGTGAGGCCGGACGGGACGCCGGCGAAGGCGCCGGAGCCCATGCCGCGGATCTCGAACATCAGCGGTCCCTGGCGGCAGACCAGCGTGGACAGCGAGTCGACCCAGCCGTAGCAGGCCTCGGCGCCGAGCCGGTCGCCGTGGTCCTCGGCCTTGGCCTGGTCGGTGCGTTTCCGGTCGTCGGCCAGGTGCTTCTCGTAGTGCGCCTTGATCAGCGCCGGGTCGCCCATGGCCCGGATGCTGATGATGATGCTGGACGTCGCCTCCTCGATCGACGCGCCCTTCAGCCAGAACTTGTACGAGCACTCCCCCTCGGCCGCCGTCGAGTTCTGGTCCTTCTGCAGGATCGAGATGATCTTCACCGGCCGCGGGCTGCGCGTGATCTTCGTGGCCTGCGGCAGCAGCGCCGTGATCTCGCCGTCGGTCAGCAGCTTGCACGCGCTCGGCCACTGCGACGCGGGGATCACCTCGGCCTTCGCGACCGCGATCTTCTCCCCGCCCGGCCGTGCGGTCCCGAACTCCACCGGCACGAACTCGGTCTTCCCCGAGCCACAACCGGCCGCCACCATGACCAGAAGCAGGCAAACCGTCAGAGGGGTACGCATGGAGCGATCCTAGGAACGACGCCGGCCGATTCGGCGACCCGTGGCCGGAACCGGCAACCGGCCGGCGGCGTGAACCGGCCGGCGAGGAAGCGCGGCACCCTCTCCTGAACCGGTTCCACCAGGCCATCTGTGGTCTCCGTGGCCGGGTTGACGCCAGTCTGTGAGCGCGCCGCCACAGCCATCGGCACCCATGCCTGAAGCGCGAAGGGCGTACAGTTCGACCAGATCGATCGTCGGCCGGCCCACGCCGACGGGCGATGAGCCGGTCGGCGTCGTGCGACGGGCCCGCCACCGGATTCTGATGAGGAGCAACGTGCCGCTCACCCCCGCCGACATTCACAACACCGTCTTCGGCAAGTCGCCGCTGGGCAAGCGCGGCTACCACGAAGAAGAGGTCGACGCCCTGCTGGACGAGGTCTCCGAAGAGATGATCGCCCTGCTCGAGCTGAACGAGGAGCTGCGACGGCGGGCCGGCCAGACGGTCGAGCCCAGCCACCCGTCGCCCCCCTCGCCCCGCCCCGACCTCGCCGCCCTCAACGCCGAACTGAGGCGCGCGGCCGAGGCCCGCGACCGGGCCGAGCGCGAGGCCCGCGAGGTGCAGGCCCGGCTCGACGCCGCCCGCCGGGCCGCCTCGGCCGCGCCCCCGAGCGCGCCAGTGACGAAGAACACCGACCGGGTTCTGGCCATGGCCGAGACCACGGCCCAGACCCACCTGCGCGAGGCCGAGGACGAGTCGAACGCGCTGATCGCCTCCGCGCGCGAGCAGGCCGACCGCACGGTCACCGACGCGCGGGCGTCGGTGCTGCGGATCGAGAGCGACGCCCGCCGGCAACACGGCGAAGCGGTCGCCGGCACCCAGGGCGCCCGCACCGCCCTGCTGCACGAGATCGACGACCTGACCCGGCTGGCCGCGGGCTATCACGCCGCCCTCCAGAACCACCTGGCCCTGCAGGAGAAGCTGCTCGACGGCACGCCCGACGCCGACCCGAGCTGACCGACGGCTGCAAAGTACACGTTCCGCCGGAGAGCCGGCGGGTCAAGAGGCGGGCCATGCCCACCCAACACTCCTGGCTGGAGAAGCTGACCCGGGCCGGCTTCATCGGCTACGGCATCGTGCACCTGCTCTTCGCGTACCTGATCGTGCGCATCGCCTTCGGCAGTCGCGCCGCCGACGGCGACCAGTCCGGCGCGATGCAGAAGCTGGCCGAGTCGCCGTTCGGCGTGGCGCTGATCGTGACGATCATCGTCGGCCTGGTGGCGATGGCAGTGTGGCAGGTGCTGGAGATCTTCGAGGATCGCCGCCTGCCTGAGCGGGTGGCCTCGGCCGGCCGGGCCGCATTCTACCTCTATCTGGGCTGAACGGCGTCAAGGTGCTGCGCGGCAAGCCCGCGTCCAGCGCCGACACCCAGCAGAACGCGGCCGAGGGCCTGCTCGGCTCCGGCGCCGGCCGGGTCGCGGTGATCGCGGCGGGTCTGATCGTGGTGGCCATCGGCGCCGGCCTGGCGATCGCCGGCCTGACCAAGCGCTTCGAGCGCCACCTGCGGGTCAGCCGGATGACCAGGGCGACCCGCAATCTGCTGCGCCGGCTCGGCGAGGTGGGTTTCACCGCCAAGGGCATCGCGTACGGCATCGCCGGCGTCCTCTTCGTGACCGCGGCCCTCCAGTACGACCCGAGCAAGGCCCGCGGCCTGGACGCGGCGTTGCGGGCCCTGGCCGGCGAGACGTACGGCTTCTGGCTCCTGCTCCTGGTGGCGCTGGGCTTCCTGTCCTACGGCCTGTTCTCGATGGCCGAGGCCAAGTACCGCAAGGTCTGACCCCCGATCAGCGCGGGAGCGGCGACACCGCGCGTTCGACGGTGGCGCGGAGCATGGCCCGGCGGCGATCGTGGTCGGCGGCCGGCTCGTCGGCCGTCGCGGCGTAGATGCCGCCGAACGGCGACCACGCCGACGCCATCGAGAAGACCATCAGCAGCAGGTCGGCCGGGTTGCCGGGACGCAGGTGACCGGCGGCCTGCGCGTCGGCCACGGCCTTGATCTTGGGGGCGGTGTCGCCGTCGCTGAGCAGGAAGCCGGCCTGGCGCTGCTCCAGCCGGGCCCAGGCCATCAGCCGGAACAGGTCTCGGTTGCGCAGGTGGGCGTCGTACAGGCCGACGGCCCAGCCGGCCAGGTCGCCGGCGTCGAACGGGACGGTCTCGCCCTGCGCCCGGCAGTCGGCCAGCACCGCCTCGAACAGGCCTTCCTTGCTGCCGAAGTAGCCGTACACCTGGGCCTTGTTCGTGCGCGCGGTGGCGGTGATGCGGTCGATCCGGGCGCCGGCGATGCCCCGCTCGGCGAACTCGCCCCGGGCCGCGTCGAGGATGCGGCGGCTGGTCGCGGCGCCCCGGGCGGTGGTCGGCAGGTCAGGCACGTGTTCACCCTAACAAAACAGACGAGTTGGTTTGTTTCTCGCCGATCAGCGGCTACGGTCTCGGGCAGACCGAATAGTTTGTTTGGGAGGGCTCATGCGCACCACCACCGCCTGGCAGAGCACCGGCAACTCGACCGCCCTGCAACGCGTCCCGCTCGAGCGCCGCGACCTGCGCGAGGACGATCTCGCCGTACGCGTCGAGTTCTGCGGCGTCTGCCACAGCGACCTGCACGCCATCCACGGCATCGTCGGCAAGCCGACCGACGGGCTGGTGCCGGGCCACGAGTTCACCGGCACGGTCACCGAGGCCGGCGCCGCGGTGACCGGGTTCGCGCCGGGCGACCGGGTGGCCGTCGGCACCCTCGTCGACTCGTGCGGCGCCTGCCCGATGTGCCGCATCGGGCAGGAGAACTTCTGCTACGAGCGGGCGGTCAGCACCTACGGCGGCGCCGACCGGATCGACGGCACGGTGACCAAGGGCGGTTACAGCCGGGAGTACGTGGTGCGGGAGACCTTCGCCTACCGGCTGCCGGACGGCCTCGACCCGGCCGCCGCCGCCCCGCTCATGTGCGCCGGCATCACCATGTGGGAGCCGCTGCGCTCGGCCGGGGTCGGGCCGGGCCGCCGGGTCGCCGTCGCCGGGCTGGGCGGGCTGGGCCACCTCGGCGTCAAGCTCGCGGTCGCGCTCGGCGCCGAGGTCACCGTGCTCACCCGTACGCCGGACAAGGCCGCCGACGCCCGCGCGCTCGGCGCCACCGACGTCGTCATCACCACCGACGAGGCCCAGCTGAAGCAGGCCTTCGGCCGGTTCGACCTGATCCTGGACACCGTCGCCGCGCCGCACGACTTCTCGCCGCTACTGGCCCTGCTCGCCTTCGAGGGCACGCTGAGCGTGCTGGGCGCCCCGCTGGAGGCGCCGGTCCGCCTCATGGACCTGGTCTTCGGCCGCAAGAAGCTGACCTCGTCCGGGGTGGGCGGCCGCAAGCACACGGCCGAGCTGCTGGCCTTCGCGGCCGAGCACGGCATCACGGCCGACATCGAGCTGGTCCCCTCGTCCCGCGTCGAGGAGGCCCTCACCCGCCTCGAGAAGGGCGACGTCCGCTACCGCTTCGTCCTCGACCTGTCCGATCTGGACTGACCGTCCGCCAGCCGGCGTTGCCTATACGCGCTCAGAGCCATACACCCCCGGGCCCGGGTGTTGCCCATACGCGCTCAGAGCAAAGGGGCCGCGGCGTTGCCTATACGCGCTCAGAGCCATACACCCTCGGGCCTGGGTGTTGCCCATACGCGCTCAGAGCAAAGGGGCCGCGGCGTTGCCTATACGCGCTCAGAGCCATACACCCTCGGGCCTGGGTGTTGCCTATACGCGCTCAGAGCAAAGGGGCCGCGGCGTTGCCTGTACGCGCTCAGAGCCATACACCCTCGGGCCTGGGTGTTGCCTATACGCGCTCAGAGCAAAGGGGCCGGCTAGGAGACCGGGAGTCGGACGGTCACGGTGGTTCCCACGCGCTCGGTCGAGGTGACCGAGATCGAGCCGCCGTGGTTGTCGATGATCGTGCGGACGATGGCCAGGCCCAGGCCGGTGCCCGGGATGGCCTGGTGGATGGCGTTGGTGGCGCGGAAGAAGCGGGCGAACAGGGCCTGCTGCTCGGCCTCGGGGATGCCCATCCCGGTGTCGGCCACGACCAGCACCATCTCGTCGTCCTCGCGGGTCGCGCGCACCGTGACCGTGCCCTCGGGCGGGGTGAACTTGACCGCGTTGGTCAGCAGGTTGATCAGCACCCGGTCGATCTGCTCGGGGTCGGCGCGCAGCGCCAGCGGGCCGGCCACCTCGGCGTCGCGCTTGCTGATCCGGAACGCGCCGGACTCGATCCGGGACAGGATCAGCATGTCCTCGATCAGCTCGCGCAGCCGCCGGGTGTTCCGGGAGATCACCTCGAGCATCCGGCGCTGCGGGTCGGACAGTTCGCCCGCCTCGGCGTCCAGCATCAGTTCCAGATAGCCGGAGATGCTGGTCAGCGGCGTACGCAACTCGTGCGACACGGTCGACATGAAGTCGGTCTTGGCGGTGTCCAACTCCTGCAACCGGGCCACCAGGTGTTGCTCGTGCTCGTACAGCCGGGCGTGGTGCACGCCGCGCCCCAGGTCGGCCGCGACCACCTCGGCCAGCCGCGTCTCGACCGCCGTCCACGACGGCCCGCCGTCACGCATCAGGGTCAGCGCGCCGATGCACTCGTCCCCGCCGCTGACCGCGACCGCGAGGACGGGCCCGTCGCCGGCCCACCCGCCACGCGCGCTGCTCCTGCTCGGTCGGCCGCACGTCGCCGGCCGGGGCCGGGTCGTCGGTGGCCCAGACGTCGCCGCTGCGCAGCCAGGTGGTGTCACAGGCGGCCAGGTCGGCCAGCGGGCCGCCGGGCCGGTGCTCGTCGTGCAGGCTGACCGCCGGCGGCACACCGTTCGCGGTGGTCCGCACCAGCACGTGGTCGGCGCCGAGCATCCCGGCCAGGCCGTGCACCGCCTCCCGGATGGCGTCGTCGACGACCAGGTGGCCGCGGATCCGATAGCCCAGCTCGCGCACGGCGCCGCGGAGCCGGGCCACGTCCTGGTCGGCGGTGCGGGCCCGGTCGGCCTCCTCGGCCCGGATGTTGATCGCCTCGGCGACCGCCCGGATCTCGGCCGGACCGGCTGCCGGGTCGGCGCGGGCGGCGTGGTCACCGGCGCGTTGCCGGTCGAGCACCTCGACGAGGCGGCCCAAGGGCGTGGTGATCCGGCGGTTCGCGCGGGCCGCGGTGATCGCCGCGGTCACGGCCGCGATCACGGTGAGTGCCGCGACGGCGCTCACGGTGAGCCACTCGAGCCGGGCGCTGCGACGCTGCAGGGCGGCCGCCCGGGCGGCCAGCGAGAGGTCCAGCTCCTGGTTGGCGGCGGCGAAGGCCTGGAACAGCGGCTTGCCCTCGGTCACGTACTCGGCCGCGGCCTCGCTGCGGGGCGGCGTCCGGCGCTGCCGCTCGGCCACCGCCCACCACTGGTCGGCGTGCCGGAGCTGGGTGGTGATGCCGCCCTGCTCCCGGTCGCCGACCAGCGTCTCGACGTCGTCCACGGCCTTCCCGTAGTCGCTGCGCGCGACGTAGTAGCCGTCCAGCATCTGGCCGTCCCCGGTGAGCAGGTAGCCGCGCAGGCTCCGCTGGGCGTCGGCGAGGACGCCGCGCAGGTGGGCGTTGGCCACCTGGAGCGGCTGGACGTGGGTGCTGAGCTGATCGACCACCCGGTGCTGGAGCAGCACCGCGACCATCTCGGCCAGCCCGGCGCCGAGGATCAGCAGGGCCAGGAGCGCGAACGTCCGCCCGAGCAGCCGCCGGACCGATCCGTCGCCGCGCATGAGGTCTGCCGGTCAGGCCCTGGTTCGGCTGAGCAGGGCCTGGATCCGGGAGACCAGCTCGCGCGGGCTGAACGGCTTGGTCACGTAGTCGTCGGCGCCGGCGCTGAACCCGCCCTCGACGTCCTGCTCCTGGACCCGGGCGGTGAGCATGATGATCAGGATCCCGGCGGTGGCCGGGTCGGCCCGGAGCATCCGGCACACGTCGATGCCGGACAGGCCGGGCATGGACACGTCCAGGACGGCCAGCGTGGGCCGGCGGGCGCGGGCCTGCTCCAGCGCGGCCTGGCCGTCCTCGACCGGGACGACCTCCAGGCCGGCCTGCTCGAGCTTGAACGAGACCAGGTCGCGGATATCGGCGTCGTCGTCGGCGACCAGCACCACCGTCACGGCTTGTCCCCCGGTTCTTTCACAGACGCTACCTATCGGGACGATATCCGGTTAATCCGGTTATGACCCGGGATCCCGCAACGGCATGGCAACCCGGGCGCAGCGGAGCGCCAACCGGCGAGCGGTCTTCTTGACAGAGGCACGAAGAACCGAGACCCGGCAGGAGGATCCGATGACCGCACTGCTCACCGATGACGTCCGGACCGAGGCACTGTTCGCTTCCGACCTGCAACGCTCGCAGCGCCCGTCGCCCGAGTCGGTCCGCGAGGCGGTCATCGCCGCGCTGGAGCGGCTGGGCGCCGGCGGCTGCGCCGAGCTGGTCGCCCAGGAGTTCGGCGAGCACCCGGACTGCGCGCCCGGCCGCATGCGGTGGGCGCGGCACGCGGTGCGCGACGCGTACACCGAGGCCTGACGGTACGAGTGGTGGCGCAGAGCGGCATCCGGCGCCCGGATACCGCCAGGGTCTACCACTGGGACAGGGGTGACCGGCCTCGACCGAACGACGGATGACACACGCACCGTGACGATGACCGGCGCGAGGACCAGCAAAAGTAACGTTGCGTGAGTGACGGAACATCGCGGCCACGGGCGCGGCCGATACCTCGCGCCCCGGCCGCGACACCGGCGCCGGCGCCGGCAACCCGGGCTGATCCTCGCCGTCTGCGCCACGCTCAGCCTGGTCAGCCTGGCCCTGATCGGCGCCCGATTCGTCCAGGTGCGCAGCAACCATCCGGTCCCCCGGTTCGAGCAGAACACCTCCCGGGCGATCGCGACGCCGAAGGCGTACACCCCGAAGAGGGCGACCCCCGACGTGGCGCGACAACGCCGTAAGAAGCGCCCACCCGTCGTGCTGGGCGTGCTTGATCAGGCCGGCCTCACGCGGTACTGCGTCGCGACGACGGGCCCGCTCACCACCGCCGAACTTCAGGGCGGCACGTGGATGTGCGAGCCGTTCCTGGGCGCCGCCCAGCCGGCCGACCTGACCGCGGCGTGCCGCCTGATCCACGCCGACCCGAAGGCCGAGGCGAAACCGGCCGGCCCGGGAAGCTGGCGCTGCGTCACGGAAGCTGCGTAGGATTCCGGCCATGAACGCGCGATTGACCATGTGGTGGCCCGCCTGACCGGCGGCCCACTCCCCCGCGCGTGATCGACATCCGCGGCCGCCTCCCCGAGGCGGCCGTTTCGCGTTTCCACCGGCCGGGCGTCTCGGGCAGGCACGAACCCGAGAAGAGACCCGATGCCACCGTACGCACTGCTCCACCGTGACGGCGCCGACCATGTCGAGGTGCTGACCGGCCACGTCGTCACCGTGGCCACGCTCGCCGAGATCCCGCCGGACGACACGCTCGCGCTGATCCCGTACCGGCAGATCACCGAGCGCGGCTTCGACTGCGTCGACGACGACGCGCCGCTCGAATGCCTGGTGATCACCGGCCGCGAACGCAAGCCGCTCAGCGCCTATCCGCCGGGCGAGGTGACGGTCACCGGCGGCGGCTTCGACATCGACGACGACGCGTACGCCGAGATCGTCACCGAGGTGCTCCGGGACGAGATCGGCCGCGGCGAGGGCTCCAACTTCGTCATCCATCGCGTGTACGAGGCCACGATGGACGGCGACGCGGAGCAGGCGTTCGGCCGGCTGTTGCACGGCGAGCAGGGCGCCTACTGGACGTTCCTGGTGCACACCGGCACCCGTACCCTCGTCGGCGCCTCACCGGAACGGCACGTGAGCGTGCTCGACGGGCTGACCATGATGAACCCGATCAGCGGCACGTTCCGGCATTCGGAAGGAGGCGGCCTGCTCGACTTCCTCCGCGACCCCAAGGAGGTCGAGGAGCTGCTCATGGTGCTGGACGAGGAGCTCAAGATGATGGCCGTCGTCGCCGAGCACGGCGGCCAGGTCGTCGGCCCCTACCTCAAGCAGATGGCCCACCTCACCCACACCGAGTACCTGCTGGCCGGGCGCGGCTCGCTGGACGTGCGCGAGGTGCTGCGCGAGACGATGTTCGCGCCCACGGTCACCGGCAGCCCGATCGAGAACGCCTGCCGGGTGATCGCCCGGCACGAGCGGCGCGGGCGCGGCTACTACGGCGGGGTGCTGGCGCTGCTCGGGCACGACGAGGCGGGCCGGCCGACGCTGGACGCGCCGATCCTGATCCGCACCGCCGAGATCTCGCCGACCGGCGCGCTGCGGGTTCCGGTCGGCGCCACCCTGGTCCGGCACTCGACGCCGGCCGGTGAGGTCGCCGAGACCCACACCAAGGCCGCGGGGATCCTGGCCGCGCTGGGCGTCCGGCCGCCGGCTTCCTCGTCGGGCCCGCCACCCGAGATCGACACCGCTGAGGTACGCCGTGAGCTCACCAACCGCAACACCGACCTGGCGCGGTTCTGGCTGGACGAGCGGGCGCCCGCGCTGAGCACGTTCGCCGGGCGTTCGGTGGCCATCGTCGACGCGGAAGACACGTTCACGGCCATGCTGGCGCACCAGCTCCGCTCGCTGGGCCTGCGCGTCACCCTCACGTCGTACCGGAACGTCGGTCTCCTCGACGCCGACCTGGTCATCGTCGGGCCGGGCCCGGGCGACCCCGGCAACCCGGGCGACCCGAAGATGGCCTACCTGCGCGGCCTGACCACCGGCCTGCTCGCCGCCGGGCGCCCGGTGCTCGGCGTCTGCCTCGGCCACCAGATCCTGTCCGGCCTGCTCGGCCTGCCCCTGCACCGCCGCGACGCGCCCTACCAGGGTGTCGCCCAGGACATCGACCTGTTCGGCCGGCCGCGGAAAGTCGGTTTCTATTCCAGTTTCACCGCCCGCTCCGGGGACGATCGGCTGATCAGCCCGTACGGCCCGGTGGAGATCGCCCGCGACCCGGCCGACGGCAGCGTGCACGCCCTGCGCGGCCCCGGTTTCGCCGGCGTCCAGTTCCACCCGGAGTCGGTGCTCAGCCGCGACGGCATCGCCGTTCTTCACGATTTGCTGCCTCCGTTGCTCGCCCGCGCGATTAGTCCGGCGAACAT
The DNA here is from genome assembly GCF_040682035.1 of Actinoplanes sp. NPDC051470. Taxonomy (NCBI): domain Bacteria; kingdom Bacillati; phylum Actinomycetota; class Actinomycetes; order Micromonosporales; family Micromonosporaceae; genus Actinoplanes; species Actinoplanes sp. NPDC051470. The sequence goes on along the minus strand of NZ_JBFBAA010000002.1, from coordinate 63,282 downwards.
CGGGTAGCGAAAGGACTGTCGGTGGTTCAAGCGGATCGAGAGCCTCCGCTTGGACCACCGACCCAGTCGTTACTGATTCACCAGCAGCTCGCCCCGGGGGTGCATGGTGTGCAGCACCGAGGTGCCGATCCGGATCGTGGTGATCAGGCCGGCGTCGCGCAGGACCGAGGCGTGGTGGCTCGCGGTGGCGGGTGAGATGCCCAGCCGGCGGGCCAGTTCGGTGGTGGTGCAGCCGTCGGCCGTGGCCTCCAGGATCGCCGCCCGGGTGCGTCCGATGAGTGCCGCCAGCGGGTTGTCGCTGGTGCGGCGGGCCGGCGCGAGGCGTACCTGATCGGGGTCGAGCGGATAGACCAGCACCGTGGGCAGGTCGGGATCGCGCAGCACGGTCGGATGTTGACGGCAGAAGAACGACGGGATCAGGCGCAGGCCGCGGCCGTTGAGCCGGATGTCCCGGTTGACCGCGAACCCGTGCAGCTCGAGCACCGGCCGGCGCCAGCGCACGTTCGGGTGCAGGCCGGCGAACAGCGCCTCCAGCCCGCCGCGGGCGACCTCCTTGGCCTGGGCGACGCGGGTGGCGCCGACCGCCGCCCGGATCTGCATCCAGTACGGCTGCAGGGCGGTCTCGTAGTAGCGCTCGATCTTGCCGGTCAGGTCGTGCACGGCGGCCTTCTCGGCGGCGGCCAGGGCCTTGAACCGGTTGTCGACGTGGGGCTGGTAGGCCGCCAGCACCGCCAGGTCACGGCGGAAGGTCGCGGCGGAGGTGTGCCGGATCGCGTCCAGACCTTCCTGAATCCCCTCCGAGCCGATCTCCGGCGTCAGGAAATCCGGTGAGTAGCCCTTCGGCGGGGCCAGCGCCAGCAGCGGGCGCAGGCCCGGGTCGAGTTGCCGGCCGACCCGGGCGCGCCAGCCCGCGTACATCGGCGGCGGCTGACGCTCCTGCAACATGTGCAGGCTGAGCAGGGTTTCCCATAACGGATCAGGTTCATCGGAGAGCCGGATCCGGGCGAGATCGTCTTCCGTGAAATGAATGCGCAGCACCGCAGGCTTCCCCGTTCCTCGGTTGCCGTCCACTGTGTTGGGTCAGTCTGGTCGACACAACCCGGTAAGACTGTCAGGTTCCGAACAATCCGGACGGTTTTCACCATGGTCGAATGGCCTTGCGTCCGGTGGGCATACGTTCAAGTCATGGAATATCGACTGCTGGGGCGCAGCGGCTGCGCCGTCTCCGCCCACTGCCTGGGAACCATGACGTTCGGCAACGAGTCCGACGAAAAGGTGTCACACGCCCAACTCGACCTGTTCGTGGAGCAGGGCGGCACGTTCGTGGACACCGCGGACGTCTACTCGGCCGGCGAGTCGGAACGGATCATCGGGCACTGGTTCGCGTCCCGCCCGGCCGAGGTGACCGAGCGCGTGGTGCTGGCCACCAAGGGCCGCTTCGCGATGGCCGAGGAGCCCAACGGGCTGGGCCTCTCCGCCCGCCACCTGACCCGCGCGCTGGACGCGTCGCTGACCCGGCTCGGCGTGGACGCGATCGACCTCTACCAGGCGCACGCGTGGGACCCGCTGACCCCGATCGACGAGACGCTGCGGACGCTCGACTCGTTCGTCCGGGCCGGCAAGATCCGCTACTACGGCTTCTCCAACTTCACCGGCTGGCAGCTGACCAAGGCGGTGGCCCGGGCCCGGGAACTCGGCCTGGTCGCCCCGATCAGCCTCCAGCCCCAGTACAACCTGCTGGTCCGCGAGATCGAGTGGGAGATCGTGCCGGCCGCCGAGGACGCCGGCCTGGGCCTGCTGCCGTGGAGCCCGCTCGGCGGCGGCTGGCTGACCGGCAAGTACACCCGGGACCAGCGGCCGACCGGCGACACCCGGCTCGGCGACAACCCGCAGCGCGGCATGGAGGCGTACGACCGTCGTAGCACCGACCGCACCTGGACCGTGGTCGACGCCGTGCAGCGCGTCGCCGAGGGCCGCGGCGTCTCGATGGCCGAGGTGGCGCTGTCCTGGGTGACCGACCGCCCCGGCGTGACGTCGACGATCCTGGGCGCCCGCACCGTCGACCAGCTGGCGACCAATCTCAGCGCGGCCGGGCTCCACCTGACCGACGCCGAGACGGCCGTCCTCGACGAGGCGAGCGAGCTGCACGCCCCCGACTACCCGTACGGCGAGCTGGGCGTGAACCAGCGCGACCGGGCGCTCTAGAGACGGAAGCGGGCGCCGGAGGCCGGCGCCCGCCTTCGCGGTGGGTCAGGAAGCAGTGGGTCAGGAAGCGGCGACCCCGGCCGCCCGGCCCTCGTGCAGGGTCACGTTGCGACCGTCCTTGGGGTCGAAGAGGTGGATCTTGTCGAGGTTGAGCCACACCTTCAGCGAGGCGCCGTCGCGGACCCGGGACTCGGCCGACAACCGGGTCACCAGGCTGGTCCCGTCGCTGGTCGGGAGGTCGGCCCCGCCCGCGTCGGCGGCCAGGTCGGCCAGGTCGGCCGCGGTCGCCGCGCCGCCCTCGACGGTGAAGTACACGTACTTGTCCGACCCCATCGACTCAACCAGGTCGACCGGCGCCGTGAATTCGTACCCGTGGGACCGCTGTCGATCTTCGACCAGCGCGGCGTCCTCGAAGTGCTCGGGCCGGATGCCCAGCACCAGCTCGCGCGGCGCGTCCCCGGCGGCCAGCACCCGCTGCATGCGCTCGCCCAGCGGAAGCTCGCCGATCGCGGTCTGCAACTTGCCCGAGGCCACCGTGGCGGGCAGGAAGTTCATCGACGGCGAGCCGATGAACCCGGCCACGAACAGGTTCTTCGGGTGGTCGTAGAGCGTCTGCGGGTCACCGACCTGCTGGATGTGACCGCCGCGCATGACCACCACCCGGTCACCGAGGGTCATCGCCTCGGTCTGGTCGTGGGTGACGTACACGGTGGTGGTGTTGAGCTGCTTCTGCAACCGTGACACCTGGGTGCGCATCTGCACCCGCAGCTTGGCGTCCAGGTTGGACAACGGCTCGTCCATCAGGAACACCTTGGGGCTGCGGACGATCGCGCGGCCCATCGCCACCCGCTGCCGCTGCCCGCCGGAGAGGTTGGCCGGCCGGCGGTCGAGATACTCCGAGAGGTCGAGCACCTTGGCCGCGTCGTTGACCTTCTTGTCGATCTCGTCCTTGGGCAGCTTGGCCAGCTTCAGCGGGAACGCCATGTTCTCCCGGACGGTCATGTTCGGGTAGAGCGCGTACGACTGGAACACCATCGCGATGTCCCGGTCCTTGGGCGCCTTGTCGTTGACCCGCTCGCCGCCGATCCGCAGCTCGCCGGACGTGATGTCCTCCAGCCCGGCGATCATGTTGAGGGTGGTCGACTTCCCGCAGCCGGACGGGCCGACCAGGATGAGGAACTCGCCGTCGGCGATCTCCAGGTCGATGCCGTGCACGGCGGTGGTGCCGTCGGGGTAGCTCTTGGTCACCTTGTCGAGAACGATGTCAGCCATGGATTCACCTAGCCCTTGACCGCGCCGGACGTCAGCCCCGCGACGATGCGCTTCTGGAAGAACAGCACGAACAGGATGATCGGGATCGTGATGACCACGGCCGCCGCCGAGATGGCGCCGGTCGGGTCCTCGAACTGGGAGGCGCCGGTGAAGAACGACAGCGCCACCGGGACCGTGCGGGACCGCTCGGTCGAGGTCAGCGAGATGGCGAACAGGAAGTCGTTCCAGCAGAAGATGAAGACCAGGATCGCGGTGGTGAAGACGCCCGGCGCGGCCAGCGGCGCGATCACCTTGCGGAAGGCCTCGGCCTGGGTGGCGCCGTCCATCTTCGCCGCCTTCTCCAGGTCCCACGGGATCTGTTTGAAGAACGCCGACAACGTGTAGATCGCCAGCGGCAGCGCGAACGTGATGTACGGGAGGATGAGCCCGGGCCAGGTGTCGAAGAGGCCGGTCTGCCGTTCGATGTTGAACAGCGGGGACACCAGCGACACCTGCGGGAACATGGCGATCAGCAGGGAGACCCCGACGAGCAGGGACTTGCCCGGGAAATCGAGGCGGCTGATCGCGTACGCGGCCATCGTGCCGAGCACGACCGCGATGACGGTGGAGATGAGCGCGATGCCGATCGAGTTGATCAGCGCGCGGACGAACTGATCGGTCTGGAAGATCAGCCGGTAGTTGTCCAGGGTCCATTCGCGCGGGATGAAGTTGCCGTCGGTCAGCGTGGCCGTCGTCTTCAGCGACAGCGACACCACCCACAGCACCGGGAAGATCGCGAAGACCACCACGATCGCGTCGAGCAGCCCCCACTTGAGCTTGGCCTTCGGCGAGGTGTCCACCAGTGCCATGTCAGCGCCTCCCGCCGTCGTCGCTGCTGCCGGGTGCGGCGGTGCCGAACAGCTTCACGAAGATGAACGCGATGATCGCGACCGTGATGAAGATCAGCACCGACATCGTCGAGCCGATGCCGAGGTTGAGCCCCTTGATCAGGTTGTTGTAGGCGATCATCGACACCGACGAGGTCTCGTTGGCCCCGGCGGTCAGGACGTAGATGTTGTCGAAGACGCGGAAGGCGTCGAGGGTCCGGAACAGCAGCGCGACCAGGATGGCCGGCTTCATCACCGGCAGCATCACGTTGGTGAACCGCTGCCAGCCGGTGGCACCGTCCATCGACGCCGCCTTGAGCAGGTCGTCCGGCACCAGGGCGAGCCCGGCCATCAGCAGCAGCGCCATGAACGGCGTGGTCTTCCAGATCTCGGCGAAGATCACGATGGCCAGGGCGCTGGCCCGTTCGGTGAGCGGGGCGCCGTCGGCGAACAGGTTGGCCAGGTAGCCGGTGTCGGGGGTCCACGCGTACCGCCAGCTGAACGCCGCGACCACCGTGACGATGCCGTACGGGATCAGCGCCGAGGTCCGCACCAGGCCGCGCCCGATGATGGTCCGGTGCATGATCAGCGCGAGCCCCATGCCGAGCACCAGCTCGACCGCCACCGACACGATCGTGATCAGCATGGTCACGCCGAACGCGGTCCACCAGTAGCTGTTGGTCAGCACGGTCGCATAGTTCTCGAACCAGACGAACTCCCGCTCGTCCGGGAACTTCAGGTCGTAGCGCTGAAGCGACAGCCAGAGCGAGTAGATGATCGGGTACGCGGTCACCGCGACCATCACCAGCGCGGCCGGCGCGCACAGCAGCCAGCCGAGCTTGCGTTCCTGGCGTTTGCCCTCACTCAGCACCGGCTTCGACTTCCCGGCCGGTTTCTCCGCGACCGGTGGCCGCTCCTGCTGAATCGTCACGGCAGCACTCCCTTCGAGTCGAGGGCGTCCTGGATCGACTTCTTCAGGGCGTCGGCGGTCCGTTGCGGGTCGATCTGCGACGGCGGCGACAGCTCGGCGGCCACCACGGTCGAGAGGTTCTGGTACGCGGGGGTACGCGGCCGGGGCGCGGCGTCCTTCAGCTCGTCGAGCAGCGCGTCCTTCATCGGGTACGCCTTGAGCATGTCCGGCCGGTCGTACACCGCCTCGATGCTCGGCGGCTGACCGGCGTTGACCGCGAGGTACTCCTGGCTGTCCGGCCCGCGCAGGCACCGGATCGCGTCGAAGGCCAGGTCCGGGTGCTTGCTGTACGCGCTGACCGCCATGTTCGAGCCACCGATCGTGGTGATGCTCGGCGTGTTCGCGTCGATGCCCGGGTAACGGGCCCAGCCGACGTTCTTCAGCAGGTCCGGCGCGTCGCCCTGCATGGACGCGTAGACGTACGGCCAGTTCACCTGGAACGCGCCGCCGCCGTTCTGGAAGGCCAGCCGGACGTCGTCCTCGATCGCGTTGCTGAACGACGGGCTGACCACGCCCGAGGTGGCCAGCTTCTTCATGACCTCCAGCGCCTTGACCGTGCCCGCGTCCATCACCGCGGTCTTGCCGTCGTCGCTGACCACGTGCCCGCCGGCGCTGGCGACCAGGCTGTTGAAGAGCACGACCAGGCCCTCGTACTGGGCGCCCATGGTCAGGATCTGGTAGGGGTTCTTGCCCTCCTGCTTGAGCTGCTGGGCCTGCTGGATCATCTCGTCCCAGGTCTTCGGGGGCGTCGGGACGAGATCCTTGCGGTACCAGAGGAGCTGGACGTTGGTGTTGTTCGGCGCGGCGTACAGCTTGCCGTCGTACTCGGCGGACGCGAGCGGGCCCGGCAGCGTGCCGTTCTCCACCTCGGTCTTGTCCTGGCCGGTGAACTCCTTGATCCAGTTCGCGCTGGCGAACTCCTGGGTCCAGGTGACGTCCATGCCGAGGATGTCCATGCTGTCGTCGTTCGCGGCCAGCCGGCGCACCATCTGCACCCGCTGGTCGTCCGCCTGCCTCGGCAGCACCTGGTAGACGATGCGGTACTTGCCGCCCGCCTCCTGGTTGCACCGATCGACGACGGTTTGGAAGTTCTCGACGGGGAATTGATAGAGGTTGAGGACGGGAGTTCCGCTCTCGTTGTCGGATCCGCACGCGGCGAGTGGAGCCACCAGGGCGATCGCGGCCCCCGCCGCAATGGTCCGGGCGCGTATCGATCGCCGTCGCGGATGTAGATGTTGGTCAGCCATTGACCCTCCATCCAGCCTGTGGGGCGTGTCGTAGCTGTCCCGTGCCCCTCCGTCACCGTTGACAAACGCGAATGCATCGTTGACCTTGACCGTGCCTAGGATGAGTTCATGCAGGTGACTTACTACTTCGATCCGCTCTGTCCCTTCACGTGGCGCACCTCGCGGTGGCTGGTGAAGGTGGCGCCCGAGCGTGACCTCGACATCCACTGGCGACCGTTCAGCCTGGCCATCCTCAACGGCGGCCTGGCCAACGCGCCCGAGCAGTGGCGGGCGCCGGCCGAGGCGTCGTTCTCGGCGCTGCGGCTGATCGCTTCGCTTTCGGGTTCGCCTGAAGGCGACGCGGCCATCGGCCGGTTCTACACCGAGATCGGCAACCGTACGCACGGCGCCGACGCGCCCATCTCGGCGGAGATCGTCCTGGCCGCGGCCGAGGCGGCGGGCATCGAGGACACCAAGGCGCTGCACGACGAGTCGCTCGACGCGGCCGTGCGGGAGTCGCACGACGAGGCGTTCCAGTCGGCCGGGCCGGACATCGGCTCGCCGGTGCTGTGGCCCGAGGGCGCGCCGCGCGGTGTGCACGGCCCGATCATCGGCCCGGTACCCGACGTCGACGAGGCCGTGAAGATCTGGGACGCGGTCGCGGTACTGGCCGCCGGCGACACCGTTTTCGAGGTCAAGCGCGGCCGACCCTGACGGTTTGGCGACGCGGGGCGGATGGGTATCCGCCCCGGATGGTCGAACCCCAGGTCAACCTGGATCCTCAGTCCCTCAGCCCGGTCGAACGCAAGCTCCAGGGCCCGCTGGAGGATCAGCTCTCCTCCGCGCTGGCCGCCGCGACCGACAAGATTTCGGAAAGGTACGCCGGTGAGAATGTCGACCAGCTGACCGAGCAGTTGCTGATCGAGACGCGGACCCACCTGCACCCGGACATCGCCGCGGGCTTCCAACCGGACCAGGCCGAGCTACGCCGGGTGGCCGAAGCGATCATCACCCGGGCCGGGGTGATCATCGAGGCATAGCCCAGAGAGGTCGGGGGAGACCCACATGGATCATGACTCGACCTGTCGCTACGCCGAACGCACCCTGCACGCGATCGCCGTGCAACGCATGAGCCCGGCCGGCTGGCGCCGCTACGAGGCCGCCGTGCTGGGCATGCAACTGGCCGTCGACACCGCCTCGTGGGAGGAACTCCGCGCGACCGCCGACGCCCTGGCCACGCTGCGCGTCCCCCACCACAAGGCACACGCCGACCCGGGCCGCACCGAGCAGCCGCCCCGCCTGCACGCCGCGACGATGCGCCTGGCCCAGGCCCTGGCCCAGTTGGTCTCCGGCTAGATCCCCGTCGCGTCCGGCGCCAGCGACTCACTCGAATTCGCCACCTGGTTGTGCGTAACGGGTGGACGTGAAACGGTCTTGTCGTGCCGGATCGTGAGTTCATGGTGGTCGAACTGCCGAATACCGGCGACACCCGAGGCAGCAGTTTCAGCGTGCCGGTCGAGCTTGTCGGCAGCTCGTTTCCGGTGGCCGACATCCACCTGGCCACCATCGCTCCAGGTGCCGTGCGAGGCAACCACTATCACGTCCTCCGGCATGAGATCTTGCTCGTCCTGGCCTCGGACCGCTGGTCGCTGCACTGGGATGAGGGGCCGGGAGAAACTCCACAGAGCCGTCGCTTCGAAGGGTCCGGTGCGGTTCTCGTGTACGTGCCGACGGGAATGTCACATGCGATCCGTAACGACGGATCAGCCGCACTGACCATGGTCGGGCTGACTGATGGACCCTACGACCCGGACCAGCCGGACGTTTATCCCCGGGCAGTCGTGTCACTGGTTCCCTGATCGAATCCGTACGCCGCGGCCCGCTCCGTCAACTCGCGCAGCATGCCGCGCCGACGCCCGTACCGCAGCACCTCGATCTGCTCACCAGCCCTGCGCAACCGGTCGCGGACCGTGGACCCTACGGCTACACGTTCACGGCTGGTCATGACGGGCCAGTAGGCAAGGTCCAGTGCGGCCCACTGGAGATCTGTGTCGGCCATGAGCAACCGCATGCCGGCTCCGGCGGCAGCACCTGCCGCCTTGGTCAGATCTCGGACCGCCGTGGCGTAGTCCTCGGTCCGCCGGCCGATTCGAAGGAGATGAGATCGTTCGAGCAGACCACGGACCACGTAGTCGGCATAGCCGACGCTGCGCAGACGCACGATCGCATCATCGACAATCGGCCTGGCCGCCACCAGGCGGTCGGGATCCCACTCGCCCTGCTCGACCATGGACCTGGCCGCGGCACCGACGACCAACGGGCGGAGGGCACGGGAGAGCTGCGACGAGTTCTTGCCGTTCAGTGCCCAACCCGGGTCCTCCGCCTGCTCGACGATCTCTCGTGCTCGGCCGGTGTCGATCAGGTAGTAGCCGTACCGATAGGTGTTCTGTGAGTAGACGAATGGGTAGTCCGAGCCGTCGACGGCCTTCGCCTCGGCGAACCGATCGTCCGCCTCGTCGAGCTTTCCGAGCATGAATGCGACCTCGGCGTGGCAGGACCGCGCGTACATCTGGAAGTACGGCACCGACGCTCGGTCGGCGAAGGTCATTGCGCGCCTGCTCATCAGCTCGGCCGTCACTCCGCCCTCGGGCTTCGGACTCTCCAGCGCTCCGGCGATCACCAGCAACTCGGTGTACAGCGATGCCGCGAATGCTGCCTCGGCGAGGTGGCGCCCGTCGATCTGGGCTCCCGGCCGATCCCTCTTCTCCGCATCGTCGATCACGTCCAGCAGCGCGCCGCAGCTGGCCCGGGCGTCTCCTAACCGGCCGAGCTGACGAAGCCTGAGGCTCGCGTTGGACATCACGGTCACCTCAGCCTCGAGCGTGAGGGACAGGTCGCGGAGCTCGTTCCATCTCGGGAGGCGGACGTAGTGCGACAGAGCGACCACCTCAGAACCGACCATTCCGAGGCGGCGGGTGGAGAAGCTCTCGCGAGTGCCCCGCCAGACCCGAGGAACCAAGATGTTGTCGAACACCTCCTGATGGCGCTCGATCGCGCAACCGTGGTGCACGGCTGTGTAGAGCAGATTCATCTTCGCGGCGTCCTCAGGCTGCGCCGGCGCCTTGCGTTGGTAGTAGTCGAAGAGCGCCGCATGCCCCAGCCGCCAGAGATCCCCGGAATGTTGACGCATCCGGTCGCGGAAGTGTTCCCGGACGAGAGGGTGGGCATCGAGGGTTCCGCGCAGTTCCGGTAACTCGTCACTGACCAGCCCCATCTCACGCAACTTGTCGACGGCATCGTTCCACTCGGGGTCGCCCACTCGTCCATTGCCACCGTGGGAACCACGCCGGATGGCACTCAGCACGACCGACATCTCTTCCGGTGGAGCTGGGCGATCGAACAGGCCGATGATGCTCAGGATCTCGAGCTCGCGCGTACACCGGTGCTCCGTGAGCCAGCCCGCGTACTTCTCCATGATCCGACGCGCGTGGCCACGCCCGTCGGTGGCCGCCAGCCCCCGCAGCTCCAGCCGCCCGGACAGACGGCCCGCGTGCACGTCGCGCACGTACCGGCCGAGGAGATTCACAGCGAGAGCATGTCCGTCGACGTCGCGCACCGCCTCCAGCAGCTCGCTCTCCACCAACGGACCAGGTCCGCCGATGATGTGGCGGAGCAGGTCGGCTCCGGCCGCGGGATCGAGGTTGCCGAGTTCGAGAAGCCTGACCGTCCCGCGGCCACTCTCCGCCGCATCAGCCTCGAGCGCTGTCGGTCTGACCCGGGTGGTCATGAGGCAGAGCCCGCCCCAGCCAGGCTCGGCGAGTTCGTCGATGAGCATCGTCATCGCCGAATCGGTGAACTGGCCCCCGACGTCCGGCGCACTCAGCGGGTACTGGAGCGGCTCCACACCGTCGAGGATGACCAACGTGGGCCGGGATCGAATGTGCTCGGCCAGGCGGCGGGCTCGATCCGGCGCGCTGAGCAGATCGGCCTCGCGCACACCGTACCAATGGAGCGTGTCGATCATGAACGGCTCCGCGGACACCATCCCGTCCTTGGTGCCCTGGCTGTAGAAGGACCAGGCGAGCAACTTCCGGACTCCCGGATAGTTCTTGCCCCGCATCTCCCGGAGCCAGTAGTTCACCAAGGACGATTTACCCACTCCGCCCAGTGCGGCGATGCAAAGAATGCTTGTGCCTCGATCGTTCCAGGCGGCACGCAAGAAGTTCAGATCAGCCTCTCGGCCGTACAGATCACGAGTGGTGCTCGGTAGCCCGCGGTAGTAGATGTCGTCGTCAGGCAGCGAATCACTCGCCATGCCGAACGCCCCGGCATCGCTGGCGGGCGACGGCGCCGAGTTGCCCGCGACGTCATGAGGGCTCAGCTCGACGGCTTGCCCCAGTGCTCTGTAAACCTGTTGTTCCTGCGCTGAGGTACCGCCGATGACCATCAGAGGGAGTGATCCGCTCCCGGTCGGTGACATGGGGTCGTACGCCATTCGGCGCAGCACCGTGCGTACATCGCCCCAGCCGGCATCGCCGGTGTCGACGAGATCCAGTCCCACGATGCCGGTGACCATCGCGCGGGCGCTCGCCAGACGTTTGATGGACGCCGCGGCACGGCCGATGTCGCGGTCAGCGTCGCAGACGATGTCCACCATTCCCCCGGCCCGGGAAAGCAGCGCCAGAAGGGCCCTGCTGCGGTGCGAGCTCCCGGGACCGACGACCCAGAAGACTCGGAGGCCGTTACCCTTCCGCTTGCGATGTCCGGCCTTGAGCCAGACATCGAAGACTTCGCCGAGCCGATCGAAGTGACGTTGCAGGTTGTGCAGACCGCCACTCCGGAGCAGGAAGACGTCGACGGTCTCACCCTCGTCCAAGGGCGGGTCGTCATCGTCCGACTCGGCCCGACCCGCGGCGAAGTCGGCATCCGTCCACACAATTGATCCACACTCGGCGAGGTCGGCACGGATCTGGACGGCCCCGCCGGACATCCCGCGGTTGAGCTTCGGTGCGATCTCGTGCGCCAATCGGCCGAGCAGGTCGAACAGAACCTCGGCGGAGGCCGTTGCGGCGAACTGCTTGTATCTGTCGTCGCGATCCGGGCCGGCATGGTCCATGACACCCTTGACGACCATCCAGTACGGAACACCAGCAGTGCGGGCGGCCTGTGCCACGGTCACTGCTTCCATGTCCAGCGCGACGACGGACCTCTTCTGCCCGGTCAACGTCGTCCAGATATCAGGGTCCTCCCGTACCGCACTCAGTGTCGCGACCTGCCCCTTGAGCACGTTGAACGGAAGCCGGGCCGGTCCCCCACCGGCATCCTGGATCCTCCGCGCCAGAAGCTCTCGTCCCTTGCCGGTCAGCCGCCATCGGCCGGCCGTGAAGCTGATCAGGCCGTCGGCCTCCATCCGGTACGGCATGGCCGGCCAGGTCTCGTCCGAGAAATACCGCGTATACGCGATGTGCTCCAACGGCTGCTCACCGGCATGAAGTCGGTCAAGTATCCAGAGCTCTCGGTCCGCACTTGTCGGGGCGCCGAAGCTCGGCAGGTGTCCGGCATCTTCCGACAGCAGCTCAGCGGCTTTCAGGATCCGCGCGGCGGCCTGGTAATGGCGGAAGTCCGGTGACAGACCCTCGGTCCTCCGCTTGCCCTCCTCCGCCGAGAACACATAATCGGCGACCACGACATCTCCGACCGTCGTGTACTTCGGGTTGCCGGCGCACACCCCACACATCGCGATGCAGCGTGGCTCGAGCTGTCCGGCGAGCATGGAGAGCACGGCCGAGGTCGTGACTACGCCCATTCGTTCCGGCCGGGCAAGCGCGAGCGAGAAACGCGCGCCGTCACGATCCAGGTAGTCCGCGGTGCCATACCGAATGGCGTCGTCGTCCCGATCCACCCAGTTGGCGATTCCCGGCTCGCCGTCGGAGGTAGCCGGGCCGATGCGCCGGACGGCATCGAACTCTTCCCGCAGGGCGGTCACGATCAGGACGTCGACACCGCTCATGATTGGCTCTCAAGCGTCTCGGGTGTCTTATCGGCGACGGGTGCGGCCGGCTCCACACCAAGATCCGCGTACCTGATCATCTGGACGGCGAGGAGCGCCACCACGAGGAGCTCGAGGACCGAGACCGATAAGAATATCCAGCTCCATGGCCCGTTCACCCAGTACACGATCAGGGCGGCCAAGGCGGAGACGCAGAAGGTTCCCAGGTCGACGACCAGTTGAAGAACCTTCCGGGAGCGACGGAAGCGATCACCCCGATGTGCTTTCTCCCAACCGAATACACCGTCGTGGTGTGCGGCGAATCGCGGACGAAGGGTCTCTCGGATGTAGGTCCCGATCGCTGACACCTTCTCGTCATTGACCAGGTAGGTCCAGCCCAGCACGGTGCTGACCGCCGGCAGCAGGAGGAGGAGATTGGCATGGCCCTTCGAGGAAAGCGTTGCCGCGATCACGGCGGCCATCGACCCCAGAGTGGCGTAGATCAGATTGTCCCGGAACCCGATGCGGCTCTTCTGCTCCTCCTTGAGCCGTTCGTATTCGACGATGAGCAGCCGCTCGATGGAGATCTCCGAGTCCGTCATGTTGACCTTCTCTCGTGACCGGGAGCAGACGGCTGATTCGCACGAGCCGACTCGGTGGCCAGGTGCAGCGACGCCGCGGCCGCCGGGAGCAGGTCGCTCAGGTCCACCGATGAGGGACGCGTCGCCGGCCGGAACTCGTCGTCGAGAGCGAGCTCGACGACGTTGCCCACCTCCCAGTTGTGACCGTCGACCAGCCACTGACAGCGGTCGGGCTCGTGCACGAGGAGCAGAACGCAGATCTCTGGCCGAAGGGTGAGCAACGGGACCGACACACCGGTCAGACGTAGTTCGGCCTCGCCCGCTTCGATCGCCTTGACCAGATCGCGCACGGGCACGGTCGCGTTCACCTCGGCGGCGCCGGAGGTCTCCAGGCGATATCCGAACATCTCCTCGGCGTACTCCCGGAGAACCGTTTGCCGAACAGAGAAGCCCTCGCGCCAGTCTGTCCTGGTCGCCCCGGACGGAGCCAGGATCCCGGCCGGGGCGACGTGCAAGAACCCAGGATGCGTACGAACGTGTGCCGAGCGACGCACCAGCAATGCGTTGTGACCTGTCGGAGCCGGATGAAGGATGGTGACGGCAACCGACATGGCGCCCGCGCGGAACCTGCCGTCCAGAACTGGATCGGCCCCGTCGAGGCGGCGGTGCAACCAGGCTCGCCGAGGTAGCGCGTCCATCCGCGCCGGATGGTCCGGATCGGCGACGAGAGTCTGGACGAACTCCTGCTCCAATATCTCCGCGGTGGCCAGCGAGGCGAAATAGGATCCCGGCTTCGCGTCGATGCGGGGACCGTTCGACGTGTTCCGGATCCGGACCGCTGCGTAGGTCGGCCCATCGTGCAGGCCGGGATGTGCGAGGCTGCCGGCGTACTCCCGGTAGTCGGCCTCACCGCGAGGGTCGAAGCCGAGAGACCGGAAGGCTCGGCCCGGGTCGGCGTCATGCTCCGCCGGGATCAGACCCAGATCGAGGTCGCCGAGGGCGCTGTCCGGGTCCTCCCCACCGGGAGCGGGAAAGACGGTGGCAGGAAACATCGTGTTCCCGAACCGGACCAGCTGATGGCCGGGGTAGAGAGCGGAGATCGTCGGGGCCCAGCCCCGGCCGGCCAGTACGCGTCCGGTCGTTGTCATCCTCATGCCGGATCCTCCGCCAGCCGTCGGTCCAGATCAGCGGCCTGCGGCATCTGAATCCGGTGATACAGGTCGCGGGCGGCCGTCAGGTGGCGCCTTCTCGCGGCGGGATCGCCGGCCCTCTCAGCGGCATCACCGAGAGCAACGAGCGCGGCCGCCTCCCACCGCGGAGCGATCGAGTTCCGTGCCGCGGTCAGGCAGGTGTCGGCCAGGGCACGCGCGTCATCCGGCCGTCCCGCACGGACCAGGAGGGCCGACCTGTTGAGGTCGCACATCACCGTGACCAAGTCATGTTCTCCCTTGACGGACAGCTCGTGGCTGATCCTGACCCACTTGTTGGCGTCGTCCAGGGATCCCAGGCGTGTCTGCGCGTCCGCAGCCGCCTGAACCGTCAAGGCCTCACAGAGCCTGTCCTCGATCGTGGCGAAGATCTGCCGGGCGGTGCGGAGGCTCTCCATAGCTCCGCTCAGATCGCCTCGATCAGCGCGGAGCTCCCCGATGTTCCACCGCGCAAGCCCTTCGCGGCGCTTGTCCTTCAGCAGCAGGAACACGGCGAGTGCGTCGTCGAACAGCTTCTCGGCATCGTCAAGTCGCCCGCACAGCAGGCATATCTGGCCGATGTGGCGGTCGGTGTTCGCGACCCAACGAGCATCACCCAGCTCGTCGAACAGGACGCGGCATCGCGCGAACCAATCCATCGCCTCGTCCCACTCGGCACGCAGATGCAGGGTGTCTCCCAGGCTGATCATGGCGATGGCCGCCGACCGCCGATCCCCGGATCGCTCCAAGATCGGCAAGGCTTCGCGGAAGGCATCGACGGCGAGCTGGGTCTGGCCCTGCGCCCGATACACGCCGCCGATGCTGGAAAGTGCCGTGGCGGCTCCGGCCTTGTCGTTGATGCTCACGAAGGCCGCCAGCGCCGCTTGCATCGCGATCAATGCCTTCCCGCGATGGCCCGCGAACCGGTATGCCTCGCCGAGTCGGACACGCGCACCGGCCGCGCCGCCGACGTCGTCGAGTTCCGTCAGAATGTCCATGCTCTTCGCCAGGTCGATCACCGCATCGTCGCCGCTGTGCAGGTACCAGGCGCGGAGGTCGCCCCTCAACCGGAGCAGCTCGGCGTAGGCGTGCGTGGCGCCGTCTGCCTTCGCGGCGCGCAACCCGACGTCGTTGACCTGTTTCCACTCGGTCCACAGGCTCGGAACCTCGAGCGCCGGGATCAGCTTGCACGCGATCCGCCAGACCACGGCATGCAGGTCGAAACGATCAGCGAGCTCCACCACCTCGACGAGGCAGCTCGCCTCCTCGGCGACCCAAGCCGCCCAATCCCTTCCCGACTCGGGTACCTCGAGCGCGAGATGGGCTTGATCGGCCGGCCGCAACTCGTCGTATGCCATGGTCACTCGCCGTAGGACAGTATCCGCGAGACGGGAGACGGCCATGTGCTGTTCGGCCGCCGGCTCCTCGGTCCGGAGGAGGTCTCGGGCGAGTTCGCGTACGAGGTCATGAAACCGGCCGCGCACGAACTTCCCGTCGTGTTCGACTTCGATGACGAGCCCGGCCCCGATGAGTTCGTCCAGCAGAGTGTCGGCTTCGGTCGTGCCGACGTCCAGCAGCGCGGCGAGGGCCCAGACGGGCAGATCACCCTGCCCCAACAGGGAAAGCAGACGGAACGCTCGCTGTTCGTTCCGGCCGATGAGGTGGAGGTAACTCAACTCGATCACGGCGCGGACACTTCGTTCGCCGGCGGTCAGGTGCGGCAGCCGCCGCACCTGGAGCTTCGTCTCCAGCCAGCGGAAGCGACGGCCCGGCCTGCTGTCGAGCTGGTTCGCGCAGATCCGGACGGCGAGGGGAAGTCCGCCACACATGTCCACCACCGCGGTGGCCGCCTCCAGCTCGGCGTCGACTCGGCTTCGACCCACCACACTCCGGAGCAGTTCGAGGCCCTGGTCCCGCTCCAGCAGGGTGACCTGTTCGCGGCTCACCCCATCGAGTTCCATCAACGACCGTCGGCTGGTCAAAATGACTACGCACCGTCCAGCCGTGGGCAGAAGGTCACGTACATGGGCGGCATCCGAGGCGTTGTCCAGCAGCAGAACCGTGGTGCGTTCGGCGAGGTGCCGCCGATACCGTGCCAGACGGTGTTCCGGCTTGATCCGGGACACGTCATCGCCGAGTTCACCGAGAAAGCTCATCACCACGTCATCGGAGCGTTTCCGGCGCTCCGGCGCTCCGGCTCCGTTGAGGTTGACGGAAAGGAGGTAGGCGCCCCCTTCGCGCAGGTGACCAGCGATGCGTGTGGCCACCGTGGTCTTGCCGACTCCGCCGGGTCCCCACAGGACGACGATCGCCGGCTGTGCCTCGATGCCCTTGATCACCGGGGCCAGCCGGCCGACCAGATCGTTGACGAACTGGTCCCGGCCGACCAGATCGGGAAGGTCGCGTTCAAGCTGCGCGGTGGCGGACGGGTTGGTCGAGACAGGCACCGACGAGCCCATCAGTTCGGGAAGCAGCGCGTACAGAACCTCGGCTGCCGCCCGGGAGGCGAAAGGCTGGTGCTGGTCGTCCTTGTGGGCGTCGCCATGATCCGCGACGCCTTTGATCACCAGCCAGTGGGGAACGTCGCGCTCGCGGGCCACCGTGGCGATCGTCGCGCACTCCATGTCCAGCCCGGCCGTACGTCGCATTCCCATGTTGGCCAGGCGTTTCCAATGCACCTGGTTCCTGACCACCGAGTTGCCGGACGCCATCGGCGCGACCACAACCCGGAACGGAAGCGCCAGTGGACCGTCCACGGTGTCGTACCAGCGCTGAAGCGCCTGCTGCCTGCCCTCCTCCGCGAGGAGGAAGGAACCGTCCTGCGACCGAGCGATCAGCCCTTCTTTCTCCCAAACCGCAAGCCGCGGCCCCCAGGTTTCCGCTGCGAAGTACCGCTCACGACCCGGGTGTCCGCGTGGATCCTGGTTTCGCCGCAGACGCTCGAGCAGCCACCACTTCGAGTCATCAGGCGAAACGGTTCCCTGGCTCGGCAGATCGGCCGGATCGAACTCCTGGGTGACACTCAGCCAAGCTCTGTTCATGGGAAGGGGGTCGAGGTCAGGCTCAAAGCCCGTCTCAGTTTCTCTTCCCTCGTCCCAGACGTAGGCGTGCGACGCGACGACCACATCGCCGATGTCGGTGTACTCGGGGCTTCCCGCGCACATACCGCACATCGCCAGACAGCGTGGATTCATCTGTTCGACCAACGCCGTGGCGATCGGGGCCAGATGACGGCCGCCCATCGCCGGTTGGCGGACGAGCGCGACCGACAACTCGCGGTGATCGCCATAGCGATAGGTCCCTCGCCAGTACGGCGAAGAGGCACCGGGCCAGGCCGACTCCACCCAGCCCGCCACCCCCGGCCCGCCATCCGGCTTGGCCAACGCGGCGGACTTCGCCGCGTCCAACTCGACCTTCTTCGCCACGACGATCAACACATCGACCCGGTCTGCCGCCACGGTCCGCCGCCTTCTTCGTCCGACGGGCCACCAGAGCGGCCCGTCGATGAGGTGGACGGACAGTATCGAAGCACGCGGAGATCAACTGAACACTCGTGAAGCAAGTCCACCGCAAAGTGCGACCGTCACCGGACCCCGGAGCCGATCCCTCCCGCAAGCGGCCAGTCGAATCCGCCATGAGGAGGGACGGCACTGCCCGGGAAGCCATGATGGACGGTGTGGTGTTCGGTGAGCTGGTCAGACCAGTTCCGGGACCGGCTGCGGGGTCACGCTGACTCCAGGGCAACAGACCGCCGCTGATCAGGCCGACCACGCGGTCCAGCGACGCACGACGATCTCGATGAACGGGCCGGGCGGCGGCGTCACCCGATATTGCTCATACTTCCCGGCCAGCGCCGCCAGCCCGGCCGCCGAGGTCTCCCGGACCACCGCGAGGCCGTCGGCGCGCACCCACCACAGCGTCGTCCAGTCGTCGGCGTAGTGGTCGACCAGCAGGCTCACCCGCGGCTCGGCCGCGATGTTCGCGAGCCGCTTCAGGCCGCGGTGCCGCTTGGGCTTGGCGTCCACCGCGCTGTGGATCGTCTCCCCGGCCACGGCGAAGACGAGGGGTACGAGGTGAGGGGCCCCGTCCGCGCCGACGGTGGCGAGCCGCGCGACCGGCGCGGCCGCGAACCGTTCGGCCGGGGTCACGACCCGGTCAGCTCGCCGATCGCCCGCTCCCACCTCTCCAGGGCGGGCTCCACCACGCTCCACGGCCCGGACGGCAGCCAGGTCAGCGCCCGGCGCACACCCAGCGCCTCCAGCCGCTCGAGCACCTTGGGGTCGGGCGGCGCCGAGATCACCTGCACCTGCATCGGCCGGTCGGCCCGGGCCCGCAGCTCGTCGATCCGGTCGAACAGGTTCTCCTCGTTCCACCTCGGGAACCAGCCGTCGGCGTACTCGAGCACCCGGTCGAGGACCGTCTTCCCGCCCCCGCCGATCAGCACCGGCGGCCCCGGGTGTTGCGCCGGCTTGGGCCACGACCAGATCCGGTCGAAGTTCACGTGGTCGCCGTGGAAGGTGGCCTCGTCCTCGGTCCAGATCGCCCGCATCGCCATGACCCGCTCGGAGAACAGCGCCACCCGGGTTCGCGGGTCGGTGCCGTGGTTGCGCATCTCCTCGCGGTTCCAGCCGATGCCGACGCCGAACTCGAGCCGGCCGCCGCTGAGGTGGTCGACGCTGGCCACCTCCTTGGCCGTGGTGATCGGGTCACGCTGGATGACCAGGCACACCCCGCTGCCGACGCGCAGCCGGGAGGTGGCCACCGCGGCCGCGGTCAGGGCGACGAAGAGGTCGTAGGTGTGCCAGTACTTGCGGGGCAGTTCGCCACCGGCGCTGTAGGGCGTCTCGCGGGACGCCGGGATGTGCGTGTGTTCGGCGAAGAACAGCGCGTCCTGCCCGCGTTCCTCGACGAGCCGCGCGAGCTGACCCGGACCGACACCGTCATGCGTGGGAAAGTATCCGACCCCGAATTCCATGACTCGAAATTAGTACGGCCCGAGCTCGCGGACGAGGATGTCGTAAGGACCGTCACTCCCGGCCAGCCCGACCAGCATGTTGCGGTAGCCGAGCGCGCGGTAGAGCCGGCCGGCCCGGGTGTTGGCCTGGTCGACCCCGATCAGCACCCGGTCGTGGCCGCGTCCTCGCAGGTAGGCCTCGCCCCGCCGGATCAGCCCGGTGCCGATCCCCTGACACCGGTAGGGCTGGTCGACGCGCAGCAGATACATCAGCGGTACGCCGGGAAGCGCCGCGCGCACCTCGCGCTCGTCGGCCGGCGCCCAGGAGACGATCACCGAGCCGACCGTGTCGAGACCGCGGACCGCGCGGAGCAGCCGCCCGCGGTCGTCATTCATCAGGCGGTGCCGGAGAATGACGAGATCATCACCGGTCAGCCGGTCCTGAAGTGGCCGGAGGTCACGTTCCTCGGCCATCCGAACGTCATAACGCACGGCGGAAGACATTATCAGCCGTGAAAACGCAAGATCACCGAGCCCGCGAGAACAATCAGCGCGGTGAATCCGAGCGCGACCACCCCCAGGGCCGAGAACATCCCCTGCGCCATCACCCGGGTCCGCCTGGCCATACCGCGGAGGGAGTCCAGCGCGAACTTGATCAGCATGACGACCACGGCAATGGCAATGGCGGTCAGCAGGTCCACACCCATCGGAATCACAACCTCTCCTCGAAGGGAACGGACCGAGCATAATTGCGTCGCCGCCTTTCTCCGACCGCTTTCCGCCGCCTTCCGCAGATGCCGTCAGGTCCATTTGTTCAGTTAATTTCAGCCCCGTTCCTGAGGCTCCCGGGAGCAGGTCACCAAGGTGACGGCTAGGCATCTTCAGGTGACTCACGGTAGCCTTCAGCGATCGCTGAACTTCTCTTGATGTTCCGCGCCCGGAGGGAGAATCGCCATTGGACGGTCCGGCGCTCGCCGCGCGCCTGCGGGCGCTCCGGGAGGCGGCGGGGCTGACCCAGTCCACGCTGGCCCGGGCCCTCGGTGTCAGCGTGCCGCTGATCTCGGCCTGGGAGAAGGGAACCGTGCCGCCGGCCCGCCGGCTGGAGGCGTACGCCCGGCACTTCGCCCCCGGCAGCGACGAGGGCCTGCGCGCCGAGCTGCTGGCCCTGCGCTCCCCCGGCCCGGCCGACCGCGCGCCCCACCCGCTGACCTTCGCGCCCGGCGAGGCGGTCACCATCGTCTGCTCCCGGCTGCCCGACGTCCGCCGCGCCCGCCTGGGCCAGCTCGACCAGGTCAACCCCGACTACATCGACGCCTACAAGTACGCCGACCTGGACGCCCTGATCGAGCTGCTGCCCCTGGTCACGTCGCTGAACCCGGCCAGCCGGGTGACCATCGGCACCGCCGACGACCTGGCCTCCGACACCCTGGCCGAACACCTGATCCTGCTCGGCGGCGTCGACTGGAACCCGGTGACCGCCGAGCTGATCAAACACCTCGAGCACATCCCCGTCCGCCAGCGGGAACGCCCCCTGGACGCCGACCCGGGCGGCTTCGTGGTGGACGCCGAGACCGCCCCGGCCGAACTGGTGCCACGCATCGTGGAGAACGGCGGCCGCAGCCAACTCGTCGAGGATGTCGCGCATTTCCTGCGCGCCCCGAATCCGTACGACCGGCGTCGCACCCTGACCATCTTCAACGGCTCGTTCAGCCGCGGCACCCTGGGCGTCGTCCGCGCATTGACCGATTTCAACATTCGCGATCGTAACGCCGCCCATCTGGCCCAACGATTCCCCGGCGCCACGTCCTACAGCGTCGTCTGCCGAGTGCGAATAGTCGCGCGACAAGTGGTGGTTCCGGACTGGACGATGGAGGATGACCGTCTCCACGAGTGGCCGGCCCCCATTCGGGCTTGACAAAAATCCGCGACCCCTTGGCAGGAGATCGTGCGAGTGTTCTCGCCGTAAGCAAATTGCACGAACGGCGAATAGGAAAGGCACTCCAGGTGAGCACGACTCTCGACCGACAGCCCACCCCGACCGTGTCGGGGCCCTCGAACGCGATGGCCTCGACGACCCACCACTCATCACACCGCCGCCTGCTGGCCACCGGCGCCGGCGCCGCCATCGCGACCGCGCCGGTCGACGCGATCATCGTCCCCGCCGCCCGCGAGGCGAGCGGGCTGGCCGTCGCGGTCGCCCTGGCCGACCACCTCGACGCGACCCTCGTCGTGCTGTGCAGCCGCGACGCCCAGGCCGCCCAGGTCCGGGCGCTGTGGCGGGGCAACCCCCGGGTGTGGGCGGCCGACGTCCACGGCCCGAACAACGTCCTCCCCCGGTTCCGCACCACCCTGGTCGTGCGGGACACGCCGTTCCAGCGCCGGCCCGACACTCCCGTCAAGCGCAACCTGGGCCTGGCCCTGACCCGGATGATCGGCTGGGAGCGGGCGTTCTTCCTGGACGACGACATCGACGGCATCGACCCCGCCTCCCTGCGCGAGGGCGCCGGGATGCTCGACCGGCACGACGTGGTCGGCCAGCGCAACATCGGTTTCCCGGACAACTCGGTGGTCTGCCACGCCCACCGGGAGACCGGCCACCGGCAGGAGGCTTTCCTCGGCGCCGGCGCGATGCTGTTCCGCGGCGCCCGGGCGGCCACCGCGTTCTTCCCGGCGATCTACAACGAGGACTGGTTCTTCGTGCTCGACCGCAACCGCCTGGCCCGGTGCGCCGCCCACGGCGAGTTCGCCCAGCGCGCCTACGACCCGTACGCCGACCCGCGCCGCGCCGCGCGCGAGGAGTTCGGCGACTGCCTGGCCGAGGGCATCTTCGCGCTGCTCGACGCGGGCCGTCCGATCGACGACGCCGACGAGGACTACTGGCGCGACTTCCTGGCCGGCCGGGCCGCCCTGATCGAGCAGATCCGGACCGACTTGACAGCTTCTGACGTGCCCCGCACCCGCCGCGCCCGGATCGCCGACGCGCTCGGCGCCGCCACCTACAGCCTGGGCCTGATCAAGCCGGCCCAGTGCGTCCGCTACCTCTCCGCCTGGCGCTACGACCTGGAGCTGTGGCGGCGCTTCACCGCCGGCCTGCCCCGTGGCCTGAACCCCCGGGCCGCCCTCGGCTACCTGGGCCTGCGCGCCGCCTGACCCGCCTGTTCGGCCGCGGTCAGGCCCGCCCCCTGACCCACCTGTTCGGCCGCGGTCAGGCCCGCCGCCTTGGCCAGCAGCCCCGCCTGGGTGCGGTTCGCGCAGCCCAGCTTCTCGAACATCCGCGAGATGTAGCCCTTCACGGTGGCCTCGGAGAGATGCAGCCGCGACGCGATCCGCGCGTTGGACAGCCCGTCGCCTATGCCCGCCAGCACCTCCCGTTCGCGATCGGTCAGGCCGGCCAGCCGGTCGAGCGCCCCCTTCCGCTCGTCCCGGGCCGTCGCCGACGCCGCCACCAGCCCTTCCTTCGCCACCGGCGACAGCACCGTGTGCCCCTGGGCCGCCACCCGGATCAGGTCGAGCAGCTCACCGGGCGGCGTCGACTTGACGAGATAGCCGGCCGCACCCGCGCGCAGCGCCTCGATCACGTACCCGTCCGCGTCGAACGTCGTCAGGACGAGCACAATCGGCGGATCCGCCCGGGCGCGAATCCGGGCGGTCGCGGCCAGGCCATCCACCCCCGGCATGCGCAGATCCATGAGTACGAGATCAGGCCGCTCCCGCACCACCGCCTCGGCCGCCTCCGCCCCGTCCGCGGCCGTGCCCACCACGACGATGTCCCCCGCCGCCCCCAGAATCGTCGTCAGATGCCGGCACACCATCGGCTCGTCATCCACAATCAGCACCCGGATCACCCGCCCACCATGCCCTTCCCCGCCCCTTTGCTCTGAGCGCGTATAGGCACCACCCGCGCCCAGCGTGGTATGGCTCTGAGCGCATATAGGCACCACCCGAACCCGACGCGGTACAGCTCTGAGCGCATATAGGCACCACCCGACCCCGGCATCACGACAGCCCCCGCGCCGGCAGCACCGTCTCCACACGAAACCCGCCGTCCGCGTCCGGCCCGGCCGCCAACGACCCGCCGATCGACTCGACCCGCTCGCGCAGCCCGGCCAGCCCCGTGCCGGCGCCACTCCCGGCCAGCCCCGACCGCCGGCGAGGCGCGCTGTTGCACACCACGATCCGTACCTCATCGGCGCCGTACGAGGCCGCAACCCGCACCCTGGCACCGGCCGCGTGCTTGCGCGCGTTGGTCAAGGCTTCCTGCACCACGCGGTACGCCGTCCGCCCGGTCACCTTCGACAGCTCCGGCGACGGCGATCCGTCCACCGTCAACCGCACCGGCTGCCCGGCCCGGACCGCGTCGTCAACCAATTCGGCCAGGGCCGGCGCCGGCGACTCGCCCAGGGCCGGCGCCGGCGACTCGCCCCGGGCCGGCGCCGGCCGCTCGTCCAGGGCCGGCGCCACCGAAGACCCGTCGCGGCGCAGCACCCCCACCAGCTCGCGCAACTCGTCCAGCGCTCGCGCCCCCTGGTCCCGCAGCTCCTCCCCGGCCTGCCGGGTCGCGGCGTCCGGCGCGCTCATCGACAACGCCCCGGCCTGCAAGGTCATCAGGGTCACCCGGTGCGCGACCAGGTCGTGGAGTTCCGCCGCGAGCCGCGTACGCTCCTCGGCCCGCGCCCGATCCGCCGCCCGCTCGGCCCGCTCCCGCAGCAGTTGCATCTTCCGGCGCCGCGCCGCCAGGTAGAGCCCGAACAGCGGTGCCACCGCGCTGTGCAGCAACCCGTTCGCCACCAGGCCCGAGGTCGGGTCCCAGGGCCGCACGCCGACCACCGTGAGCACCGCGATCAAGACCCAGATCCAGGTGGTACGCGCGACCGGCACGCCCCGCTCGACGATGTTGTCGGCCACCACCGACAGGGCGAGCGGCACCCACGCGCTGACCCCGAGCATGGTCTCGGCGAACGCGCCGTCGCCGGTGACGGCGATCAGCGTCTGGGCCAGGGCCGACAGCACGTCACCAGCCCGGCGCCGACCGGCCGACGGCGCCGGCCCAGGATCACACCCGAGGTCAGGAGCTGGAGACCGACCACGGCGACGAGCCGCGGGCCGGTGCCGGTGACGTGGGCGGTGATCAGGCCGCCGAGCACGGCCGCCGCCACGAGCATCGTGACCAGCGCGCCGTCGAGCAGGGCCGGACGCCTCACGGCCCCGACGCTACCGGCGCCCGCCCCGGCCCGCCGACCCTACGAAAGTAGGTTCCGTTCCCTACTTCTCCCGCTGCCGCCGCCCGCGGTCCCGGTCGCCCAATGAAGTGGGACTACCACTGAAGAGGGAGACACAGCCATGGGACTCACCAGACGCGGTGTGCTCGGCAGCGCGGCCGCCATCGGTTCGGCCGCGGCGCTCGCCACCAGCGCCCACCCGACGAAGCCGGGAAAGCGAGGAAAGCAGATCACCACGATCGTGATCGTGACCGGCGCCAACGGCGGGGCGGGCGGCGACGCCGAGCTGACCCTGCGCGGCCACCGTACGGTCGGCGTCGACCTGCCCGGCCACAACATCGGCGACGGCCAGTTCCGGCTCTCGTACCAGTGCCCGCAGAACCTGGCCGCGCTCGCCACCGAGCCGTCCCCGATGGCCGGCGTCACCCTCGACGACTACGCCGAGGCGGCCGTGGCCACCGTGCGCCGGGCCGGGCGGAACGGCCCGATCGTGCTGTGGGGCGGCAGCATGGGCGGCGCCACGGTCAACCGGGTCGCCAACGAGGTGCCGCGGCTGATCCAGCGGCTGGTCTACAGCTCGGCCTTCTGCTGCGTCGACCTGCCGTCGATGGCGGCGTACCTGATGGAGCCGGAGGCCAAGGACAGCATGATCCTCGAGCTGGGCGGCGCGGGCGTCGGCGACCCCGAGGTGATCGGCGCGACCCGCAGCAACTTCCGCACCGCCGACCCCCGGGTGCTGGCCAAGCTCAAGGAGGCGCTCTGCGCGGGCGCCACCGACCACGAGTTCTTCGCCCTGCTCAACACCATGCAGCCGGACGAGTCGATGCACATCCCGCTGGCCGACGCGCGCGGCCACAAGGAAACCTGGGGCCGCATCCCCCGCACGTACATCCGGCACACCCGGGACCGGATGATCCCGCTGCCCCTGCAGGACCGCTTCATCCACGAGGCCGACCGCCTCACCCCGCACAACCGCTTCGACGTGCGGAGCGTGGCCACGTCGCACATGCCCGATCCGCGCGGCTGGGCGTCCATCGTGGACATTCTCGACGAGCTAGCGGTGCAGGTTCAGGATTAGGTCGACGACCAGCGCGGTCCAGCCGGTCTGGTGCCAGCCGCCCAGGCCGGCGCCGTTGTCGCCGTGGAAGTACTCGGGGAAGACGATGAGGTCCTTCCAGTCCGGGTGGTTCTGGAAGAGGTCGGAGGCGCCGTAGATCGGGCGGCGGCCCCACGAGTCGGGCACGAACATCGACACCAGGCGGCGGGAGATGTCGTCGGCCACCTCGGTCAGCGACACCTTGGTGGCCGAGCCGGTCGGGTACTCCACCTTGAGGTCGTCGCCGTAGAACGAGGCGAATTCGCGCAGCGCCTCGACGAGCAGGAAGTTGATCGGCATCCAGACCGGGCCGCGCCAGTTGGAGTTGCCGCCGAAGAGGCCGCTGGTCGACTCGGCCGGCTCGTACCCGACGGCGAACTCGGAGCCGCCCAGCGACACGTGGAACGGCTTCTCCTGGTGTGACTTGGAGAGCGAGCGGAGCCCGTACGGGGAAAGGAATTCCTCCGGGTCGAGCATCCGCCCCAGGATCCGCAGCAACTGGTCCTGACCGACCATCGACAGCAGCCGCTGCTGCCCGCCGGTGCGGGACAGCCGTCGCGCGCTGATCACGTCGGCGACGTCCGGCTGGTTGGCCTGCAGCCACCGCACCCGGGCCTGGAGCTCGGGCAGCCGGTTGAGGGTCGCCGCGCTCAGCGTGGTCGTCGCGGCCAGCGGCAGCAGCCCCACGATCGAGCGTGCCTTCAGCGGCAGCCGGTGCCCGTCGGGCAGCCGCAGCACGTCGTAGAAGAAACAGTCCTCGTCGTCCCACAGCCCCTGGCGGTACGCGGCCTCGGCGATGTGCGCGAAGTGCTCGAAGAACTTCGTCGCCATGTCCTCGTAGGTGCGGTCGTGCAGCGCCAGCCGGATCGACATCTGCAGCAGGTTCAGCGCGTACATCGCCATCCAGCCGGTGCCGTCCGACTGCTCCAGCACGCCGGCCACGGGCAGCGCCGCCGACCGGTCGAACGGGCCCACGTTGTCCAGCCCGAGGAAGCCGCCCTCGAAGACGTTGTTGCCGCCGACGTCCTTGCGGTTCACCCACCAGGTGAAATTCAGGAGCAGCTTGTGTACGACGCGAGCCAGGAAGTCGTAGTCAAGGCCGCCGTCGATCTCGAACACCTGCAGGGCGGCCCACGCGTGCACCGGCGGGTTGACGTCACCGAACGCCCACTCGTACGCCGGGATCTGGCCGTTGGGGTGCATGTACCACTCGCGGAGCAGCAGCAACAGCTGGGACTTGGCGAAGCCCGGGTCGACGCGCGCGATGGTGACGCAGTGGAAGGCCAGGTCCCAGGCGGCGTACCAGGGGTACTCCCACGGGTCGGGCATCGAGATGACGTCGAAGCTGTTCATGTGCCACCAGGCGTTGTTGCGCCCGAAGCGGCGGCCGGGTGGCGGTGGCGCCGAGCCCGGGTCGCCGGTCAGCCACTGCCTGACGTCGAAGTGGTAGAACTGCTTGCCCCACATCAGCCCGGCGACGGCCTGCCGGGCCACGGCCGCTTCCTCACTGCTCGCCGCGGCCGGCACGAGTTCCTCGAAGAACTGGTCGGCCTCCCGCTTCCGCTCGTCGAGAACCGCGGCAAAATCAAGATCAACTTCGGGCTCGGGTACGTCCGACTGGACGAGCCGCAGCCGGATGGTGCGCGTCTCGCCCCCGCCCAGCGTCACCCGATGGTGCAGCGCGCCCTTGGTGCCCAGGCCGGCCGGGTTGACCGTCGGCAAGGCGTGCACGACGTGGTCGTTGATGCCGTCCTTCGGATATCGGGTGGCGCCCGGCGTGCCCCACAGGCGCTGCGAGTTGGTCTCGTTGTCGCAGACCAGCGCCCGCGCCTCGGCGTCACCCCGCAGGGTGAGATGGCCCAGGCTCCGGTGCTGGGCGTCCAGCCGCCCGTCCGAGCCCTGGATCTGCGGCTTCGGCCGGTTGGGCTGCCCCCAGGACCAGGTGTTCCGGAACCAGAGCGTGGGCAGCAGGTGCAGCGTCGCCTCATCCGGCCCACGGTTGCTCACCGTGATGGCGATGCACATGTCGGTGGGTGACGCCTTGGCGTAGTCGACGGTCACCGCCCAGAACCGGTCGTCGTCGAACACCCCGGTGTCGAGCAGTTCGTACTCGGGCTCCTCGCGCGAGCGCCGGCCGTTGACGCTGACCAGCTCGTCGTACGGAAAAGGGGCCTGCGGGTAGTGATAACGCCAGGTCATCCAGCTGTGCGTGGGCGTGGAGTCGAGGTACCACCAGTACTCCTTGGCGTCCTCACCGTGGTTGCCGCCGTCCCCGCCGAGCCCGAACATGCGCTCCTTGAGGATGGGGTCGACCCCGTTCCACAGCGACAGCGCGAAGCAGAACGTCTGCCGCTCGTCACAGAACCCGCCCATGCCGTCGTCGTTCCACCGGTAGGCGCGTGACCGGGCGTGATCGTGGGAGAAGTAGTCCCAGGCGGTCCCGTGTTCGCTGTAGTCCTCACGGACCGTGCCCCAGGCGCGTTCGGCCAGGTACGGCCCCCAGGCCCGCCAGGCCTGCTCCCCCGAGTCGGCCTGCGCCAGGCGCACCCGCTCCACGCCGCCGCTCACCCCCCACCTGTCACCAGTCGACCACACCGAGGATTGTCCAGGCGGCGTGTTACGAACTCCGACTCATCTTCACCCCACCGCCGGGTCCGGCGAATTCAAGATCATATGTCGAATTCCCCTCGTGCCTGCTCGGCGGCGTGGCCAAGGTCGTGTCTCGTGGATCACCAGGGCCTGCGGCGCTTGGCTGATCCACGAGACACGACCTAGCCTGCCTCCGTGCCGAACTCAGTGATTGTGGTCGGCGCCGGCATCGTCGGCGCGTGCGTCGCCTACCAGCTTTCCCGCGACGGCGCCGAGGTGACGCTGATCGAGCGGGCGCCCGCCCCCGGAATGGGCGTCACCGCCAATTCCTTCGCCTGGATCGGCGAGGGCGGCCACTGGCCGGGCGGCGCCGCCGACCTGCGCCCCCACATCCTCGCCGACCACCGCCGCCTGTCCGCCGAGGTCCCCACCATCCCCCTGCGCTGGTGCGGCTCCCTCACCTGGCCCGCCTCACGCGAGCCCGAGCCCACCTCACGCGAACCCGAGCCCGCCTCGCCCGAGCCCGCCGCACGCGAACCCGAGCCCCTGCCGTTTGTCGGCCCCGACGAGATCTCCCGCCTCGAGCCGAACCTGCGCGCCGTGCCCGCCGGGCCGGCGACCCACTCCCCCACCGACGGCGCGGTCGACGCCGCCGGCATGGCCACCGCCCTGGTCGAGGCCACCCGGAGCCTGGGCGCCCGCGTACTCCTCGGAACCACCGCGACCGCGACGACCGCCCGCAGCGTCACCACCGACCGCGACCACCTGACCGCCGACGCGGTGGTCCTGGCGACCGGCGCCGCCCTGACCGAACCCTCCCCGGCCCTGCTGATCCGCGCCGCCGCCCCACCCGGCCTGGTCCGCATGATCGTCTCCGCCCCCGGCTTCGAGGTCCGCGAGTCCCGCCCCGGCGAACTGCTGTTCGCCGCCGAGCCCGACGCCGACCCCGCCGCCGTCGTGGTCCGCTTCCGCGCGGCGTGGTCGGGCGCGGAGAAGGTCCGCGTCCTGAACTCGACGATCGGCGTCCGCCCCATGCCCCCGGGGGGCCCGATGATCGGTTACGCCCCGGACGGCACCTATCTGGCCGTCATGCACTCGGCCGTCTGCCTTGCCCCGACCGCGGCCCGCCTCATCGCCCAAGAGATCGTGAGCGGCCACCCGGCCCTGGAACTCGCCCGCTGCCGTCCGGCCAACGCTTCCGCCGACTCACAGTGACACATCGATTACCAACGGTAAATGCACACGGTGGGCGCCGCCGACGACACCGCCCGCGTGCACCACATCTCGACCCTGGTCTTCTGGGCCCGGGCCGAGGAGGACGCCGACCCGGCCGCCCCCGAGGCGGCCGAACTCCGTCGCGAGGCGGCGCGGCTCACTCCCGGCGTCGAGGCGTCCGACGCCCGGCGGCGGATGCGGAACCTGCCCGAGGGAGGCGACCGTCGATCTTTTCACCCGAACGGGCGGGTGCCCGAGTTGTCAGATGATGACAACCCGAGGTAACGGAAAACCATGGAATCGAGTGCTGTAAGTAGCGGTATATGCACCGGCCGACCCGACGAAGATCTCGTCGCCCTCGCGGAGGTCGGCCGACAGCGGCACCCCGGTGGCGAACGTGTCCTGGCTGTCGCAGGTCGGCCCGGTCACGTTGAACAGCTCCGTCGCCAACGACCCGCGGCTGTCGCTCAGCGGGTAGCGCAGCTCGCCCCCGGACTCCAGCGCCTCCATCATCCCGTTGAAGACGCCCAGGTCGGTGTGTGCCCACCGCACGCCGTGCCGGGACGCCACCCCGATCACCCGGCAGCGGAACGTGCCGGCGCTCGCGACCAGGCAGCGCCCGGGCTCGGCGACGGCTTCCACCTCGTACGGAAACTCCTTGATCTTGAGCGCGAACACCCGGCCGAACTCGGCCATCGGCGGGATCCGCTCGGCGTAGCGGGCCGGGAAGCCGCCGCCGATGTCGAGCAGCTCGATCCGCAGGCCGTCGGCGGCGATCCGGGTGATCACCTGCCGGACGTCGTCCATGGGGCGGCCGAGCGCCTCCGGCGTGAGCGTCTGCGACCCCATGTGGAAGGTCAGCCCGTGCACGTTGAGGCCCAGTTCGGCGGCCTCCCGGCAGAGTCGCACGGCGTCGTCGGCACCGACGCCGAACTTGCCCTCGCTGGGCACCAGGCTGTCGCCGGGCGCGGTGGCCACGCGGACCAGCACGTCGCACCCGGGGGCGACGGCCGCGGTGCGCCGCAGTTCCTCACTGGAGTCGACGGCGAACCGGCGCACGCCGGCCGACCAGGCCTCGGCGGTCTGCGCCCGCGCGCGCACCGGGTTGCTGAAGATGAGGTCTTCGGGGGGTACGCCGAGCAGGCCGGTCAGCATGCGCAACTCGGCGGTGGAGGCTATCTCGAACGAGCAGCCGGCCTCGCCCAGGATCCTTAGCACACCGGGATCGGGATTGCATTTCGTGGCGTAGAAAGGTTTAACACCGGGGAAGGCGGCGGTGAATTCGGCGACCGCCTCGCGGAGGACCGCGGAACGCATTTCGAGCAGTGGCCCGGCGTCGGCCGGATCACCCATGGTCGAGCCGGAGGGAAGGAATCCGATGGCTTGTTCCAGCACCGTAAACTCTTTCACTTTAGGTGACCGAACCGGTGCCCAGCGTACACCTATCGCGGGCCGTATAAAATGCAGCATGCTGCAACGCCCCGTCAAGGGGCGTTGCAGCATTCGCGCATTGGTTACCACACCCGAGAAGTTGACTTTGAGTAAGCACTTCCCATCGGTGCGTGCCTATCGCTAGGCTCAGGACTGGATGTCGAACTCGCCATCCTTAGTTGAGTCCACGAAGGCGATCCACTCCGCCTGAGTGAACATCAGAGCCGGTCCAGACCGGTTCTTGCTGTCACGCACGGCAACACCTGTGTCGAGGATCGCGACCTCGACACAGTTGCTGCCGCCGTTTCCGTTGCTGCGGCTGCCCTTGCGCCACACAGCACCGTTGAGATGCGTAGACAAAATCCAAGCACCTCCCTTCGATATGTTGTTGTCTCGGAAGAGCTCTACAACTGCAGGAGACTCTCGATCATCTTAAGGGACATCCGGTGGTCGAGTGCCCCCGCGCCCAATCGATCGAACTCTTCTCGGTAACGGGCAACCTCGCTCGGTTGCTCTTCGTAGTAGTCTCCCGCAAGACCTTCCAGATATACAACATCCAAATGGGTGGTCTCCCGAAACTCCAAAAGCGCTGCTGGGCCGCCGAGGAAGAGATGTTCGCCGAAGTCCAGCGGAAGAATGCGAATCGTCACATTGGGTGATTGCGCGATATCCACAAGGTGTTGAAGTTGGTCGCGCATGACGGCCTCGCCGCCGATGTTCCGGCGCAGCACCGACTCATCCACGATGGCCGCCAGTTCCAGCGGATTGGTTCCGGACAGGCGGGCCTGCCGCTGCAGCCGCAGCCGGATCCGGCGGTCGGTCACGGCCTGGGGCGCGTCCGATCCCGAGCGCATGAGGGCGCGGATGTACGCCTCGGTCTGCAGCAGCCCGGGCACCACCACCGGCTCGAACACCCGCATCGCGGCCGCGCCGGCCTCGAGCCCGACGAAGTTGCCGGGGCGCAGAACGTCCTTGTAGTCGGTCCACCAGCTGCGTTCCTTGGACAACCGGGCGAGCTCGACCATCGCGTCGCGGTAGTCCTCGTCGAGCCGGCCGTACAGCGTCAGCAGGTCACGCACGTCGCGAGCGGTGACCGCCACGCGCGCGGTCTCGATCCGCGTGAGCTTCGCGGTGTTCCACTCGAAATGGCGTGAGACGGCTTCCTGAGTCAGCCCGGCCGCCTCGCGGCACCGCTTGAGTTCGGCACCCAGCCGGCGCCGTCGCAGCGTAGGGCTCTCATCAACGGTCACCAGGACTCCTCGACTCCATGCAGGACCCGATCCTACGTCCGGCGGGAATCAAGATCCGACGAGGACTCGACCGGCGCCGGTGCATTGTCGGGACCGCCCCGACAACCACATTAGACATCGAGTTTCGTACTTGGAGTCTAGGACTTCTTGTCTTGATCTCCGAGTTGGGTACATGATGCACCGGACAACGAGTTAAGGCGTTCTTGCGCAGGGCCCGCCAGCCCGGCCCGGGCGTGATTTAGGTCGAGTGTCTTATAAGGGGCGTGGCAGCGTGTTGGCTGACCAGTACTTTCTGATCTCGCACGAGGACCGGACGGGCCGATCCCGGCTACATCCGCGGGCAACAGGCCTTGGCTTGGCCGCTGCCCTCCTCGCTGAGTTGATATTGGAGGGCCGTCTTCGCGTCATCGAGGGTGACCTGCACATCGTCAGCCGGCAGCCACCGAGCGACGCGTTGTCGCACGACATCCTCGACCTGCTGATCGCGCAGCCACAGCACCGCGAGGTCCGCACCTGGCTCGCGTTCCTCTCGCAGGACGCGGCGGTCCGGGTCGGCGAGCGGCTGATGCGCCTCGGCGCAGTCGAGCCGGTGACCCGCCGCCGCATGCTCAGCACCCAGACGCTCTACATGCCGAACAGCGCCGAGCAGCGCAACGCCGCCGCCTGGGCTCCCGCCCGCCTGGCCAACCTGCTGGTCCGCGGCCTCGACATGAACATCACCGACCGGGTGCTGGCCGGCCTGATCGCCGCCACCGGCCTGACCCGCCACGTGCTCTACGACTTCGAAGTGCACCGGCACGCGTTCCAGACCCTGCCGGACGCCATCGCCTCACTCCCGATGGATCTTCGTGAGCTGATCGAGTACACCGAGGCATCGGTGGGCTCGGCGCTCACGGCCGGGCGCCGGTGACCACCGTCGGCCGTCATCACCGCACCAAGTACAACGTCGATCAATGGGCCGGGAGGCTGTTAATGGCGTCCAAGGACGCGGCCGAGCCAGACATCATCTCGCGGGCCCTGGCCCGCAACAGGCTCGGGGTTCCTTCCGTCGTGTTCTTCGGGGTGGCCGGCGCCGCACCGCTGACCGTGATCATCGGATCCATCTCCACCATCTACGCCGTGGTCGGCAACACCGCCGTGCCACTGGTCTACCTGGTGGTGGCCGGAATCCTGTCGATCTTCACGGTCGGGTTCGTGGCGATGAGCCGGCACATCGTGAACTCCGGCGCGTTCTACTCGTACATCGCCCATGGTCTCGGCCGGGTGCTCGGCGTGGCGGCGGCGTTCGTGGCCCTGCCGGCCTATTCGCTGATGCAGATCGGCCTCTTCGGACTGTTCGGCGTCGTCGCGTCCGGCGTGCTCGGCGCGATGGGCCTGACCGCCTCCTGGTTCGCCTGCGCCTTGGTCGCCTGGGCCGTCGTCACCGTCCTCGGCCTGCTCTGGGTCGACCTGAGCGGCAAGGTGCTCGGCGTCCTGCTGGTCCTCGAGATCGCCGTGGTCCTGATCTACGACACGGTGATGGTCGCCAACCCGGCGACCGGCTCGGTCGACTTCTCCTCGCTGGCCCCGGCCCAGCTCGCCACCCCCGAGGTGGTCGCGATGATGGTGCTGGCCATCGCCGGGTTCGTCGGGTTCGAGGCCACCGTGGTCCTCTCCGAGGAGGCCAGGGATCCGAAGAAGACGATCGCGCGGGCAACACACTGGTCGGTCATCCTGGCCGGCCTTCTTTGTGGCGTCTCGGCCTGGGCGATGTCGGTCGGCGCCGGCCCCGACCAGGTCGTCGGCCAGGCCCGCACGGAACAGACCGACATGGTGTTCACGCTGGTCTCGCCGCATGTGCCGGAAGCCCTGATCAGCATCGGCTACGTGCTGTTCATGACCAGCATCTTCGCCGCCCTGCTGGCCTTCCACGCGGCGGTCTCCCGCTATCAGTTCGCGCTCGGCCGTGAGGGCGTGCTCCCCCGCCTCTGGGGTTACACCCACCCCCGCACCGGCGCCCCGGTGGTCGGCTCGATCACCCAGAGCCTGCTGGCGCTGGTCGTCATCGTGCTCTACAAGATCAGTGGCGCCGACCCGCTGGTCTACCTGTTCGCCTGGCTGACCGTGGTCGGCGGCCTCGGCGTGCTGATCCTGATGTGGAGCGCGTCGGCCGCGGTGATCGCGTTCTTCGCCCGCAACCGCCGGCGCGAGTCCGTCTGGCGTACCCGGATCGCGCCGATCCTCGCCTTCCTTCTGCTGAGCATCATTCTCGCGGCGACCGTGATCGGCCTCGGCGACCTGCTCCAGGTCGAGGAGGGCTCGATCTTCCACTGGGTGTTCTCGGTGGCCTACCTGGTCTTCGCGATCATCGGGGTGATCTGGGCGCTGATCATGCGGATGGGCCGGCCCGAGGTCTACGCCATGATCGGCCGCGGCACCGAACGCTCCACCCTCGACTCGCCGCTCCCGAAGCGCCCGCACACCCACGCGGACCCGTTCAGCGCGCACGTTCCGTCGATCAAGTAAGCGATCAACCGATCTCATAGGGGAGATTCATGACGTACGCGATCAGGGAGCTGGTCATCCGGCACGTGTCGCCGTTCGACACTGCCGAGATCACCGACCTCGTGGCCGAGGCGATGTGGGACGGCCCGGTCGCCCGCTGGCTCAACCCGGACCAGTCCGAGCGGAAGAGTCGCAGCCCCGAATACTTCGACATCTTCGTCGACTACGCCGTCCAGTACGGCGAGGTGTACGGCATGTCCGACTCCGACACCGGGCAGATGACCGGCGTCGCGTTGTGGTTCCCCTTCACCTCGGTGATCCCGGGCCCGATCGACTACGAGCGCCGGCTCAAGGAGGTCACCGGGGACGCGTTCGACCGGGCGTGCCAGCTCGACGCGCTGATGGAAGAGAACCACCCGCTCGACCCGCACCACTATCTCGCGTTCCTGGCGGTCCGCCCCGACCGGCAGGGTCACGGCATCGGCAGCTCGCTGCTCGACCGGCACCACAGCCGGCTCGACCAGGCGGGCCTGCCGGCGTACCTCGAGGCCAACGACCCACGGAACCGAGACCTCTACCTCAGGCACGGATATCAGGTCCGGTCCGTGTTGCATCTACCCGACGGGCCGCCGCTCTGGTCGATGTGGAGGTCGCCTATGCCCTGACTCCTGACAACGGCTCAGGCCGCCGACGGAAATTCGTAGATCCAGAACTGCTGAGCGTCCATGCACTCGGCGCGCACCCCGCCGGACAACCGGTGGAGCATCAGCCGGATCACACGAGACATCTTCCGCATGTCGTCGTTGTACCGGCAGAAGTCGAGGGCGATGATGCCGTTCTGGTTCGCGGCCGTCAGGTACATGGCCTCTACCAGATCGGCAAAGGCTCTGGTGTCCCGGGCCCCGCAGCCGACGGCGACGAAACCGCAGTACCAGACCTTGTGTTGCCGGTACAGCTCCGGCCAGCGCCGCTCGAAGTATTCAGGTGCGACGAGCGGCATCGCGTGCAGCTTGTTGGTGTACGTGGACAGACCACACAGGGTGCCGTCGTCCCGCAGAGCCAGGTACTTCTGCACTCGCTGGTCCCGCATGACCGCGTCGAACTCGTCGCGATACATGAGGTGACGCTGCACTGCGAGGGCACGGATGTCGTCGAATGCCTCCAGGTAGAGGTTCCACGCGGCGTCGAGGTTCTCGTCATCGGTGATCTGCTCGATGATTTTGACAAGCATGCTCACTGCACCCCCGAGGGTCGTCGGCAAACGACCCCGCTCGTCGTACTTACTGCGGTCGATGATTCTTGACCATCACCATACGAAGAGTGATGTGAGTACGACAATGAGTGCTAGTCAATCATTTGTGCCAATCATGTCCGAAGATGATCTCGATCCACATGTCCGGGCCTGCTCCAGCGCGTTTTCGTGACGGTTGCCGCCTCGGCCGGCCGGCCGGGGCGGCCGAGTCGCGTCAAAAACCGGTGTCGATGCGTATATCTCCTGCATGCACGCACCGTTACGAAGATCGATGGTGACCATCGTTTCCCGGAGACCGAAAAGCGATCTGGACTAGCACCAAACTGCACTAAGTCCTTGCTCAGACGCAAGAAGGCTGGAACCAAGGCGGGGGCGGGCGCAGCCGGCACAGGGGCGCACGTGACCCGTCAGTAATAGTGAAAACGGCTCTTGATTGCACACACGGTGGCCGCGCTTTCCCCAGGTGAAAGCGCGGATCTGCATCTGCATGTGCGAATGTCCTGGTACAGAAGTCCAGGACTTCGGGGCCAAGACAATGAGGCTACGACAAGTCGGCCACATCTGCGATGTCAGGACCATGTCAACTTGCACGCCGTCAGCGAAGATAATCTCGTTCGGCAGCAGATAACCGATCCAGATCGCCTCGCCGACCAGTCCGGTACGGATCAGCTCCGGCCCGGTGGTGGCCCCGATCTCCGGGAGGTCAGGTCAGCCAACCGGGGCGGATCAGCCCCGCCTCGTACGCGTAGACCACCAGCTGGGCGCGATCGCGGGCGCCGAGCTTGAGCATCGTGCGGCTCACGTGGGTCTTCGCCGTGGCCGGGCTGATCACCAGGCGACCGGCGATCTCGTCGTTGGAGAGACCCTCGCCCACCAGGACCATGACCTCGCGTTCCCGGTCGGTGAGCTGCGCCAGCTCGGCCGGCGGCGAGGCGGCCCGGCCGCGACCGGGGGTGGCGAACTCGCCGATCACCCGCCGCGTGACGCTCGGCGAGAGCAGCGCGTCCCCGGCCGCCACCGCTCGCACCCCGCGCAGCAGCTCGACCGGCTCGGTGTCCTTGACCAGGAATCCGGAGGCGCCGGTGCGCAGCGCCTCGAACACGTACTCGTCCAGCTCGAAGGTGGTCAGGATGACCACCCGGGTGGCGGCCAGGCGCGGGTCGGCGGCGATCCGGCGGGTCGCCTCGAGGCCGTCGACGCCGGGCATCCGGATGTCCATCAGCACCACGTCGGGCCGGAACTCCTCGACCAGGCGGACCGCCTCCACCCCGTCGGCCGCCTCGGCCACCACCTCGATGCCGGGCTCCGCGTTCAGCAGCGCGCGGAACCCGGCCCGGACCAGGGCCTGGTCGTCCGCCAGCAACACCGAGATCAAGTCGCCTCCTGAGGAGCGGGCCCACCCGAATCGGGAGCGGGATCCGGAGGGACGGGCAACAACACGGTCACCAGGAATCCTCCCGCGGGCAGCGGCCCGGCCTGCAGGCTGCCGCCCAGCGCCGACGCGCGCTCACGCATGCCGGTGATCCCGCTGCCGTCCTCGTTCGACGAAGCCGGCGAACCATCGTTGCGGATGGAGAGGCGCAGACCCTCGGGCGCGTAGTCCACCGACACCTCGGCCGAAGCCGCCGGGCCGGCATGCTTGCGCACGTTGGTCAGGGCCTCCTGCACGATCCGGTACGCCGCCCGGTCGACCTCGGCCGGCAGCGGGCGCGGCAAGCCGGTCCGGGTGGTCGTCACCGGCAGCCCCGCGCTGCCGGTCAGTTCGTCCAGCCGGTCCAGGCCCAGCGCCGGTTGCCGGGGCGCGGCCTCCTCCTCCGGCCGCAGCACGCCGAGCACCGCGCGTACCTCTCGCAACGCCTCCCCGCTGGCGGTCTTGATCGCGGTCAGCGCCTCGCGCGCCTGCTCGGGCTGGTTGTCCATCAGGTGCAGGCCCACGCCGGCCTGCACGCTGATCAGCGACAGGTGGTGGCCGAGCACGTCGTGCAGCTCACGGGCCATGCGCAGCCGTTCCTCGGAGGCCTGCCGCCGCTCCTGCTCCTCCTTGGCCCGGGCCCGCTCGGCGCGCGCCTTCATCACCTCGGCCCGGTGCTCGGACTGCGCCTTGGCCGCCCCGCCGAAGAACATCGACAGCAGCAGCGCGGCCGCGAGCACGACCAGGGTGCGCAGGCCGGGGCGGGTGCCGGGGGCCAGGCCGAGTTCGTCGGCGAGGACGACGGCGACCAGGACGTACGCGACGTAGCCGGCCGCCGAGGCCAGGAACGCCGGCCGGCCCTTGCCCTGCTTCACCGCGTTCCAGCAGGCGATCAGCGGGGCGACCAGGAACACCCAGCGCGGCGCGGCCATCGTGGCGAAGCCGATCGACGCCGCCATCGCGATCAGCAGCACCGCGACCGGGGCGCGCCGCCGCCAGATCAGCGCGATCGGGCCGATCAGGAGCAGGGCGTACACGAGCACGTCGAACGGGTGGTAGACGAGGCCGTCCGAGGCGATGTCCTTGGCCCCGAGCACGTGGAACAGCCCGGCGCCGATCGCCACCCCGGCGGGCGGGCCCTTGTGCGGACGGTTCGAGCGCCACGGCGGGTCGGGCCATGGCTGGTCCTGCTGCCATGGCGCATGCCGCCTGCTCCTCGGTCGTCCCACGTGCCGAACGTACGGCACCGGGCCACCGCCGGGCATCAAACCCAGGGCCGGTCCCGGCGTACTCCCGCTGTCGTACGCCGCACGTCCGGTATGGGACCGGTGGCGTAGGCGAAGTCGCGACCACGGGCAGACGCGGGACGGGCCGCCACCGGGGAGCCTTGAGGAAGTTCGCACGAACCGAAGGGGGCTACCGTGACCACCGACGACGCCACGCGGGCCGGGCAACATCGGCTCCGCACGTCCGACACCGAGCGGGAACAGGTCGCGACGATCCTGCGTGCCGCGATGACCGAGGGCCGGCTGACGCTCGAGGAGGGCGAGGAGCGCCTGGGCAGCTGCTACGCCGCCAAATTCCGCGACGAGCTGATCCCGCTCACCGCCGACCTGCCGGGCAACGGCCGCCAGGCGCTCGCCCAGACGCCGGAGTTCCAAGCCGCGACACGCCGGGACCGCCGGGCGTTCGGGGGCTTCGTCTTCGTCGTCACAGCCGTGCTGACGACCGTCTGGCTGTTCTCCGGCGCACACTTCTTCTGGCCCATCTTCCCGATATTCTTCCTGTTCATGGCATTCGCGAGACACCGCGGCCCACGACACCACCACCGCCACCCGGGCTACCAGCGACACCAGCCGGTCGCGCCCTGGAACGCGCCCTAGGCGGTCGCGGCCCGGACGGTCGTTGATCGACTGGCATCGCCCTGAAACGCTTGAATGCGTGATGGGTCCGTCTCATGCGTTGTCCGGTGCCGCCGTCTGGCTTGCGGGGAGTTGGGCTCTCGATCACTTCTCGGGGTACGAACAGAGCCCGCTCGCCGTGACCATCGGGGCGACGGTGTGCGCCGGCGCCGCCCTGCTGCCCGACCTCGACCTGTCCGGCAAGGTGACCCGCAACCAGGGCGGCGCGACCGTGGCCCGGACCTTCGGGGTGTTCTCCCTGTTCGTCGCCGAGGTGATCGAGAAGGTGTCGCTGGGCATCTACTCGATCACCCGGATGCCACGGGACCCCCGGCGCACCAACGGGCACCGCACGTTCACACACACGCTGGTGTTCGCCGGGCTCGTCGGCTGGGGCACGACCAGCCTCTGTGCGGCGTACGGGAAATGGGCGGTCCTCGGGGTTCTGTTCTTCATGGCCGGCCTGGCCCTGCGGGGCCTGTTCGACAAGTGGGCCGAACGCGCCGGTTGGCTGATCATCACGCTGACCTCGGCCGCCGCGGCGTTCATGGCCGCGTCACAGCTGGACACCGACCGCGGCTATCCGCTGCTCGGCACGGCGGTGGGCGTCGGCTGCGTGGTCCACCTCTTCGGCGACATGATCACCCGCAGCGGCGTGCCCCTGCTCTGGCCGATCCCGCTGGGCAACCGCCTGTGGCGGATGATCGGCATCCCCGACGGCATCGCGATCAAGGCCGGCGGCCCGGGCGAGATCTTCGTCCTCCGTGGCCTGTTCACCATCGTGTCGCTGCTCGCCCTCGTGGCCATGTTCTTCCCGGGCGTCCTCGACTCCATCCACCTCGACGCCGCCGCGCCGTGACCCCGCTGCCGCCGGACAACCACGTCCACAGCGAGTTCTCCTGGGACACCGACGTCGGCTCGATGGAACGCACCTGCGCCCGGGCGGCCGAGATCGGGCTCCCGTCGATCGCCTTCACCGAACACGTCGACCCGACGCCCTTCTCCCTGGCCGGCAGCGGACCGTACGTCAACGAGCACCACCGGGCGATGGCCGACGAGAACCTGGTGCTGACCCCGCCGCCCCTGGACGTCACCGGTTACCTGGCGTCGATCGAACGCTGCCGGTCCCTCTTCCCCGGCCTGCGCATCCTCACCGGCGTCGAGCTCGGGCAGCCACACTGGAACGCCTCTTCGTGCGCGGCGGTGCTGCGGTCCGGCCCGTTCGACCGGGTCCTCGGTTCGCAGCACTGCCTGCCGCACGATTCCGGCTTCGCCGAGCCCTGGTACCTCTATCCCCTGCGCGACGCCGACGAGGTGATGCGCGACTACCTCGCCGAGGTGGTGCGGCTGGTCGGCTCGGACGCGCCGTTCCAGGTGCTGGCGCACATCGACTACGCGGCCCGGTCGTGGCCGCACGGCGAGTTCGAGCCGGGGCGGTTCGAGGACGAATTCCGGTACGCGCTGCGGGCCACCGCGGCCTCCGGCCGCACGCTCGAGGTCAACACCCGCATCCCGCTGCACGCCACGATCCTGCGCTGGTGGCGCGAGGAGGGCGGCGAAACAATCAGCTTCGGCAGCGACGCCCACCGCCCGGACGCCGTCGGGCACGGCTTCCGGGAGGCCGCCGCGCTGGCCGAGGCGCACGGCTTCCGCCCCGGCGACCATCCCGACGAGTTCTGGCGATAGCGGCCGGCGCTTGATCCAGCGGTAGGCACTCCCCTAGAACGCGGTCGCTCGCGAGGTGGACTCCCAGGTGTTGATCTCGGCGCGGACGCCGTCGAGGTGGCCGACGATGCCGTCCACGGCGTCGCCGCCCAGGGGCAGGCGGAGCGGTGTCACGTCGGCGTCGAGCGCGGCGAGGATGGCCGACGCCGCCTTGGCCGGGTCGCCGGGCTGGGCGCCGTCGCCGGCCTCGATCATGGCGCGGGTCGGGCCGACCGTGTCGGCGTACGCGTCGAGGGTCTTGCTCTGCACCAGGCCGCCGCCGAACAGGCGGGTGCGGAACGCGCCCGGCTCGACCACCAGGACCTTGACGCCGTGCGGGCGGACCTCCGCGGCCAGCGCCTCCGAATAGCCCTCGAGCGCGAACTTCGTGGCGCAGTAGGCCGAGAAACCGGGCAGCGCGACCTGGCCGCCGAACGACGACATCTGCACGATCGCCCCGCGCCGGCGCGCCCGCATCCCCGGCAGCACCGCCCGGACCAGCGCCGCCGGGCCGAACACGTGCACCTCGAAGATCTCCCGCAGCTCGGCGTCGGTGGTCTCCTCGGCCGCCCCCACCTGCCCGTGACCGGCGTTGTTGACCAGCACGTCGACCCGCCCGTACCGCTGCTCCACCTCGGCCACCGCCCGCTCGGCCGCACCGGCCTCGGTCAGATCGAGCCGCACCTCGTCGCCGGACGGGCGCCGGCTGGTGCCCACCACCAGATCACCCGCCGCCGTGGCCGCCTCGGCGATCGCCCGCCCGAAGCCGCTGCTCGCCCCCGTCACCAACCACACCCGCTTGTCGTCGCTCACCCGGCCCAGCCTGCTTCCCGTCCCGCTCGCCGTCCAAGACCTGCCGTGATAGCCAATGGTTATGGACGTGCATCTGCGGGACCTGCGGTACTTCGTGGCGGTGGCCGAACACCTGCACTTCACCCGGGCCGCGGAGGCGCTGCACGTCAGCCAGCCGGCGCTGTCCAAGCAGGTCAGGGTGCTGGAGACCCAGTTGCGGACGCCGCTGTTCGAGCGGGACCGGCAACAGGTGCGGCTCACACCCGGCGGCGCCGCGCTGCTCCCCCACGCCCGGACGGTGCTCGCGGCCTGGGCCGACGCGGTCGCCGAGGCGACGGCCACGTTCGTGGTCGGGATGAGCACCGGAGTCGGGCGCGGGTTGATGCCGGCGATCCGCGCCGCCTTCCCCGACGCCCGCCTCCAGCTGCGGCAGGTGCCCTGGGACGATCCCACCGGCGGGGTGGGTGGCCGGCAGACCGACGTGGCTTTCGTCTGGTGGCCGGTCCCGCACCTTTCCCGGTACGGGTGGCAGCACGTCGCCACGGAACGACGGCTGCTGGCCGTCCCCGCCTCGCACCGGTTCGCCGGGCGCACATCGATCGACATCGCCGACGTGCTCGACGAGCCGTTCCTGGCCCTGCCGGCGGCGGCCGGCGAACTGCGCGACCACTGGCTGGCCGCCGAGTCGAGGGGCGGCCACCCGGTGACGATCGGCGGCGAGATCTCCTCGGCCGAAGCCGCGGCCGAGGCGGTCGCGGCCGGCCTGGGCGTCTGCCTGGTCGCCGAGGGCAACGTGCCCCTGGTATCCCGCGACGGCGTGGTCTGCCTGCCGATCACCGGCGTCCCGCCCAGCCGCCTGATCCTGCTGTGGCGCCGCGACGACCGCCGCCCCCTGCTCGAGGCGTTCCGCGCGGCCGTCGCGGCGAGTGCCCGCTAGCGAGGCCCGAGGCGTTCCACGTGGCTCGGCCGCTCCGCGTGGCTAGCGCCACTCGGCTTGCTGGTGGCTTTCCGCGCGGCGGTTCCGGCGACCACCGCTTAGCGTGGGCGGATGACGGATCTTGATCTCGCGGGCCGCTACCGGGCCTATCTGGCCGTGCTCAACGAGCGTCGCCTCGACGACCTGGTGGAGTTCGTGCAGGACGAGCTCACCTACAACGGCGAGCCGCTGACCCGCGAGCAGTACCGCGACCTGATCGCCGGCGACATCGAGGCCATCCCCGACCTCTTCTACGACGCCCGCATCATCATGGCCACCGACGACCGCATCGCCTGCCGCATCCTCTTCGACTGCAAGCCGGAGAAGCCGTTCCTGGGCTTCACCCCGGACGGAGGCCGCTTCCTCTTCGCCGAACACGTCTTCTACCGGTTCGTCGCCGGCCGCATCGCCGCCGTCGACTCCCTCATCGACCGCCACGCCGTCGCCGAGCAACTCCGCTCCCGCGCGCAGTGGTGCCTATACGCGCTCAGAGCTGCTCTGAGCGCGTATAGGCACCACGCCCGCGTCGGCGTCGGCGTCGGCGTCGGCGTCGGCGTCGGCGTCGGCGTCGCACGCGACGACGAGAGACCCGAGCACTCGGCGTCAACACAGCACTCGACGACCATGAAGCCGAGCGAGGCCGGTTACTCGGCATCGACGTTCCACTCGGCGACCAAGACGCCAAATGGAAGCCGAGCGCAACCCGAGCGGAAGCCGAACGCAAGCCCAGCGGAAGCCGAGCGGAAGCCGGTTACTTGGCGTCGGCGTAGCACTCGACGACGGAGACGTCCAAGGGGAAGCGGACCTCGGTGGCGCCGAAGAGGAGGCGGCCGGCTTCGGCGGCGGCCTGCTGGACGGCGGCCACGACCGTGGGGGCCTCGGGCTCGGGGCAGTGGACGACCACCTCGTCGTGGACGAAGAAGACCAGTTCGGCCTTGGTGCCCTCCAAGGCCGTGCGCAGGGACGCCAGCAGGACCAGGGCCCACTCGGCGGCCGTCGCCTGGATGACGAAGTTGCGGGTGAAGCGGCCTCGGGCCCGGCCGGTCGCGCCGCCCTGGGGCAGTTCGGCCGAGCCGGCCTCCTCGGGCGGGTCGAGGCCGTTGTCGCGCCAGGATGACGAGGCCGGCGGGCAGGTTCGGCCGAGCCAGGAGCGGACCAGGCCGCCGGCCTCGCCGGTGCGGGCGGCCGACTCGACGTACTCGAAGGCGGTCGGGTAGCGCTGCCGCAGCACCGCCAGGGCGGGAATGGCGGCGCCGCCGGTCTGGCCGTACATGGCGCCGAGCAGGGCGATCTTGGCCTTGGCGCGGTCGCCGTCGAAGGAGTCGGTGGCCAGGGCGGCGTAGAGGTCGCCGGCCTTGGCCGCGGCGGCCAGGCGAGCGTCGCCGGAGACCGCCGCGAGCACGCGGGGCTCGAGCTGGCCGGCGTCGGCGACCACGAAGCGCCAGCCCTCGTCGGCGACGACCGCGCGGCGGACCACCTTGGGGACCTGGAGCGCTCCCCCGCCGCGGGTGGCCCAGCGGCCGGAGACCACGCCGCCGGGGACGAACTCGG
This sequence comes from Actinoplanes sp. NPDC051470, assembly GCF_040682035.1. Classification (NCBI taxonomy): domain Bacteria; kingdom Bacillati; phylum Actinomycetota; class Actinomycetes; order Micromonosporales; family Micromonosporaceae; genus Actinoplanes; species Actinoplanes sp. NPDC051470. The sequence continues at coordinate 19,161 of NZ_JBFBAA010000002.1, read as the reverse complement.
CGCGGAACCGGCCGCCGACCACCCACGCGTCGAGCCACGACCAGCCGTGCGCCGTCCAGATGCGGTAGAGCTCCTTGTATTCCAGGAGCGGTTTGACCGCCGGATGGTCGACGTTCTTCAGCACCCAGGCCCGGGTGTTGGGGATCTCGACGCCCGCGCGGGCGAACGCCTTCACCACCTCGGCCGGAGAGTCAGGATGCAGTCCGCGTACGCCGAAAGCGTCGTTGATCTCGGCCGTCAACGAAGCCAGTCGGCGGGGCGGACCGACCGGCTGCGGCGCGCCGAGCATGTCGCGCAGCAGCTCGTTGTGGATGTCGGCTCGCCAGGGCAGGCCCGCGTGGCCCATCTCGACGCCGAGCAGCGCGCCGGCGTTCTCGGCCGCCACGAGCAGACGGAAGCGGCCGGGCGCGTCGACGGCGGAGAGGCGGGCCTGCTGGTCGGCGTAGGCGCGGACCACGTCGGCCAGGGCGGCCGACGAACCGGACTGCCGGGGGCCGGTGTCGAACAGGAAGCCCTGGCTGAGGCCGGGCGGGTCGGGCTGGTGGGGCGGCGGGTCGGCCGGCACGGGACCGCCGTCGAGGCGGGCGAGCACCGCCGGCAACGCGCGCGGGGCGCCCCAGCGCCCGGCGTACCCCTGCAGGAGAGCCTCGGTGAGCTCGAGGTCGTGGCCGCGCCGGACCCGGACGCCGGCCCGGACCAGCGGCGGGTAGATCTCGGCGGTGGCCGCCCAGACCCAGCGCACCGGCTCGGCCGCCTCGCGTTCTTTCACAAAAACGGCGAGATCGGGCACGTCGAAGGCGGGGCCGGCCGCCGAGCCGTCAGCAAGCAGGGGCTGGAGCCGGCCACCCCCGTGCGCGGCCGGACCCAGCCCCTCTTGAACGGCTATCAGCGGTGGACCCACACCGCCATTCTGGCGGTGAGGTACGACATTTACTTCACGGCGCCCGCGGTCAGACCGGCCTGGATCTGGCGCTGGAAGATCGCGTACACCACGATCATCGGCAGGATCGAGAGCGTGAGCGCGGCGAACAGCGTGGACCACTGCGCCTGGTAACCGGCCGACGTGCTGATGTTCGCGATGCCCTGTGTCAGCACCCACTTGGAGTCGGCGCCCGCGCCCTGCATGATCGCGACCGGTAGCAGGTATTGGTTCCACTGGCCGACGATGTTGAAGATCGTGATGCTGACCAGGCCACTCTTGGCCATCGGCACCATGATCTGGAAGAACTTGCGGGTGTGCGAGGCGCCGTCCACGGTCGCCGCCTCCTCGATCTCCATCGGCAGCGTCTTGAAGAACGCGGCCAGGAAGAACACCGTGAACGGCAGCGAGTAGGCGATGTACACCAGGATCAGCCCGGTGAACGTGTTGATCAGGCCGAAGCCCTTCAGGATGAAGAACAGCGGGACCAGGGCCATGAAGGTGGGGAACGCGAGGCCGCTGACGAACAGGTAGTAGATGAACCGGTTGCCGAAGAACTTGTAGCGGGCCAGCACGTACGCGGCCATCGAGCCGAGCAGCATGGTTCCGGCGGTGCTGACGACCACCACGAAGACGCTGTTCAGGAAGTACTGGCCGACGTGCGCGGTGTTCCAGGCGTCGACGTACGACTGGAACGAGAACGAGCCGGGCAGCCCGAACGGCTGGCCGAGGAAGATCTCGGTGTTGTTCTTGAAGGAGGACAGCACCACCCAGATGAGCGGGCCGGCGGTGGCCAGCGCCCAGATGAACAGGCCGATGTGGGCGAGGCCGCTGAACGCGTTGACCTCGCGCTTGGTGTCCGGCTTGCGCCCGGCCGACGAGGCGGCGGCGGGCGTGGTGGCGGGTGCCTGGGTCGTCGTCATCGCGTACCCCTCACATCTCGACGGCGTCGCGGCGGGTGACCCGGAGGGTCAGCGCGGCGAACGCCAGGGTCAGGATGAACAGCGAGACACCCAGCGCCGAGGCGTAACCGGCCTGGGAGAACTCGAACGCGTTGCGGTAGATCATCATGCTCAGCACCGAGGTGGCGCCGTCCGGTCCGCCGCGCTCCACGCTCATGATGTTGACCAGCGCGAAGCAGTCGAAGGCGGCGATGCCCAGGTAGACCCAGGCGACCTGGATCGTCTGCCAGAGCAGCGGCACGGTGATCCGGAAGAACAGCGTGATCCGGTTGGCGCCGTCGATCGCGGCGGCCTCGTAGATCTCCGGCGAGATCGAGCCCATGCCCGCCGAGAAGAGCACCACGTAGAACCCGACCGACTGCCAGATCAGCACCGCGACGATCGAGATCAGCGCCAGGTTGCCGTCGGCCAGGAACAGGATCGGCTCGGTGCCGGCCGGCAGCAGCCCGTTGATCAGGCCGCTGTCGTCCGGCGAGTAGACCCGGCCGAAGATGACCGCGACGATCGCCAGGGCCAGCAGCTGCGGGAAGAAGAAGATGACCCGGTAGAGCTTCGAGCCCCAGACCCCGCGCGTGGTGCCGCCCTTGTGGCCCCCGCCGACGTTCAGCAGGAAGGCGAACACCAGCGCGAGGGCGATCGTCAGGATGGGGAGAACCAGCAGGACGAACAGGTTGTGCTGGATGGACCGCCAGAACAACGAGTCGTTCCACATCGTGACGAAGTTGTCGAAACCGACATACGTGATCGGTCCCAGCCCGGACCAGTCGGTGAACGCGAGCTGGAACGTCTGCACGTACGCCGCGACCACGAAGGTCACGTAGAGCGCCACCGGCACGACAAGGAAACCGATGATGAATGGATACTTGCCGCGCCGCATGACGTCCTTCCTACTGGCCGGCGATGTAACTGACTAGGCCTAGAACTTTTCCAAATTCGCCGCCTGTAGAAGCGCCTCGAAAGCGAATTTGAAAAAGTTCTTAGACGGCCTTCGCGGCCTTGGCGATCCGGGTGACGAACTGGTCGGCGGTGCCGCCGTCGTACATCAGCTGGTTGGTCGCGGCCTGGACCTCGACGTCGAGCTTCTTGTACAGGTCGGGCCAGCGGTAGCCGAAGAAGTCCTTGCCGGCGCCCTTGAGCAGCTCGTTGCCGCTGGTCAGGCCGGGCGAGATGGTCAGGCCGTCGGCCGCGCCCTGCACCACGGTCAGCACCTTGGTCAGCTTGGTGAAGCCGGCCGCGCCCTCCTTGGAGAGCATGTGGCGCAGGTACTCCATACCGCCGCGCGGGTTCTTGCCCTTGCTGGAGGCGTAGTACATCTCGCCGGCCGCCGCGTAGATCGCGGTCTGCGGCAGCTTGTCCGAGCCGGTGACCGACGGGATCGGGATGACCGCGTACTCGAAGCCCTTCGGGGTGTCCTTGGCCTGCTCGTTCTCGAGCCAGGAGCCGCACGGGTAGAAGGCGACCTTGTCCTGGTTCTGCTGCAGCTGGATCTCGGTGTGCTTGAGACCCTTGAACTTCTTGTCGGAGTACTTGGCGCCGATCTCGGCCCACGCGGCGGCGGCCTGCTTGATCGGCTCGGCCTCCCACGCGCCGTCCGCGTTCTCGTCCAGCGCCTTGAGCAGCTCGGTGCCACCGATCTTGGCCGCGCTGGTCAGGATGGCCAGGTACATGTAGTACGGCGCGTTGGCGCCCGGGTACGCGAACGGCGTGATGCCCGCGGCCTTGATGGTGCCGAGCAGCGTGGTGAACTCGGACCAGGTCTTCGGCAGCGTCCAGTTGTTCTTGGTGAACAGCGCCTTGTTGTACCAGAGGCCGTACACCGTGAACGCGTAGTTGAGCACGAACGGCTTGCCGTCGAACAGGCCCTGCTCGTACGCGCCGGGCACCAGGGTGTCCTTGACCGTCTTGCCCGGGATGTCGAGCGACGGGGCGGCGAACAGGTCGGTCAGGTCCTGGGCCTGGCCCGCCTTGACGATGGCGGCCATGTCCATCAGGCCGGCGCCGGCGTTGTTGACCATGTCCGGCGGGTCGCCGGCGTTGATCCGGGGCTGGACGACCTTGCCGATCTCCTGGGTCTCGGAGAACTTGACCTCGGCGGTCGGGAAGGACTTCTTGTACGAGGGGATGTGCACGTCGGTGGCGTACTTGCTGCCCAGGCCGCCGTTGAAGATGATGACCTCGAGCGGGGCCTTCGCGTCGACGCCGAGCGGGTTGGTGGCGCTCTTCGTACCCTCGGCCTGGTCCTGGGTCTTCTCCTCGCCCCCGCCGACGCAGGCGCTCAGCAGGCTCGCCGCCGGGGTGGCCAGCAGGCCCACGGCCGCGGCACGACGCAGCAGGGTGCGCCGGTCGACCTCAGGCCGGGCAAAAATTTCGCTCATCGTTACTCCTCGCTGATGGTGCGCGTTCTTTCGTACGGAAAAAGGGGTTTGGTGCTGGTCAGCCCTTCACCGCGCCGGCGGTGAGGCCGGTCGCGATGTTGCGCTGGATGATGAGGAAGAAGATCACCACCGGGATCGCGGTCAGGATCGACCCGGCCATCAACGGTCCCCAGAACGTCCCTCGTTGCGTCTGGTTCTGCAGCAGCCAGGCCATCAGGTTCTGCTGGGCCTGATCGTTGAACGTGTTGATGATGATGAACTCGTTCCACGCTTGAATGAAGCCGTACACGGACGTTGCGACCAAACCGGGACCCGTGAGCGGCAGGATGATCCGCCAGAACACCTGTGCGCGCGTGCACCCGTCGATCAACGCGGCCTCGTCGAGCTCGCGCGGGATCCCGGAGATGAAACCACGAAGCGTCCAGACGGTGTACGGCAGGATCAGCACGATATAGACGATGATCACCCCAGGCAGCTCCTTGGTCCGCCCCAGTCCCTGCATCATCAGGTAGAGCGGAATGAGGAGCGCGACCAGCGGCACCATCTGCACGCCGAGGACGATCAGGATGATCGCCTTGCGGCCGTAGAACTGGAACCGGGCGATCGCCAGCGCGGCCAGGAAGCCGACCACGATCGCGCCGGCCACCGCACCGAGCGTGATGATCACGCTGTTCAGCAGGTCCTGCTGGAAGAACGGCGCGTTGAAGGCCGACTTGAAGTTGTCGAACGTCGGGCTCATCGGCACGAACGTCGGCTCGAACCGGAGGATCTCGTTCGACGGCTTGAACGCGGTGTTCAGCACCCAGTAGACCGGGAACGCCATCACCACGATGAATCCGATGGCGGCCAGGTTCGCGAACAGTGTTCCGGCCCCGCTGCGGCCGACCGTGACGGTGTCGCTGTCGATCGGGCGACGGCGGCGGCGTTTGCGTACCGGGACGACGGGGGCGACGGCGGCCATCAGTCCACGTCTCCGATCTTGAACATCTGACGGATGTAGAACACCATCACCGCGGCCAGCAGGATCACGGTGATCACCGAGATGGCCGAGCCGAGGCTGTAGTTGTTGGTCTTGAAGGCGGTGCTGTACGCGTACGTGGCCAGCGTCTGGTAGTCGGAGCTGGGCCGGCCGTCCCGCATCACCCAGGGCTGGGTGAACAGGCCGAAGTTCCAGATCACCGACAACGTGGTCACGATGACGATCAGCTGTTTCAAGATCGGCAGCGTGATGTTACGGAACGCCTGCCAGGGCGAGGCGCCGTCGACCGTGGCCGCCTCGAGCAGTTCCTTGGGCACCTGGGTGAGGCCGGCGTTCAGCGTGATCGCGATGAACGGGATGCCCGCCCAGACGACCAGCGCGGTGATCACCGACCAGCCCTCGAGCGGCTCGGCGAACCAGCTGTGGCTCTCGTAGTCCAGGCCGAGCAGCGTGAGCAGGTAGTTGATCACGCCGAAGTCGGCGTCGACCAGCCAGCGGAAGATCTGCGTGGCGACCAGCTGGGGCATCGCCCAGACGAACATCATCACGACGATCATCGCGATCCGGAGGCTCGGCGCGACCCGGCGCATCAACATCGCCACGCCCAGGCCGATGACCACGGTGAGCGCGACCGAGACCACGGTGAAGATGGTGGTCCGCAGGGCCACGGTCCAGAACACGCTGTCGGTGAGGGTCCTGGTGTAGTTGTCGAGGCCGACCCACGGCGGGGTGAGCCCGTTGAACAGCTCCCGCAGCCGCATGTTCTGGAACGACAGCACGATCATCCGGACCATCGGATAACCGAGCAGGGCGAACAGCAGGAACAGCGCCGGGAGCGCGAGCCCGTACGGCACGAAGCCACCGGACCTGCTCGAACGCCGCTTCCGCCGGACGTGCGCGCCCGGCGCCGGCGGGCCGGGCGGGGTGGGCCGCGTCGGTGCGGACGGTGAGGCGACGGACATCGGATCCCTTCCTCTCCTCAAGGAGTCACCGGTGCGCCGCCCGCCCGCGTCAGGGACGAGCGGGCGGCGCCGGTGGTCAGCTGTTGAGGATGGTGTTGATCTGGTCGTCGGCCTTCTTGGTCGCGTCCGCGACGGTGGCCTTGTCGGTGGCGATGCTGACCAGCATCTGCTGGATCACGTTGGCCGACTCGACCTCGGCCCACTTCGGCGCCATCGGGACGAAGAAGCTGCTCTTCGCGGCCTGAGCGCTGGCCTCGTTGCCCTCCTTGGCGGCGGCCTTGTCGAGCAGGCTGGTCGCGTTGGGCAGGGCACCCTTGTCGATCAGGAGCTCCTGCGACTTGCTGTCGGTGAAGATCTTGATCCACTGCGCGGCCAGCTCGGGGTTCTGCGCCTTGGCGGTGATGCCCACGTTCGAGCCACCGAGGAAGGACGGAACCTCGGGCATGGCGACCGTGGCGACCTTGCCGGCCACCTTGGTCTTGACCTTCTCCGACGCCGGGTCGTTGGGGTCCTTCGGCTGCTCCTGCGCCGCGCCGGCCTCCCAGCCCGCGCCGTACATCATGCCGCTCTGACCCTGCGCGAAGATCGCGGCCTGGTCCTGCTCGTTCTTGGTCTTGTCACCGGAGGAGAAGGTGGTGATCTCCTTCCAGTTGGTCAGACCCTCCTGCACCTTGGGGTCGGACAGGGTGCCGACCCACTTGTCGCCCTCCTGCTTGGCGATCGTGCCGCCCTTGCTGACCGCCCAGGCCAGGCCCATGTACTGGTGCTGGCCGGGGGCGTAGAAGGCGGAGAACTTGGGCCCGGGGTTCTTCTGCTTCAGCGCCTTGGCCGCGGCGACCACATCGGCGTACGTCTTCGGGGGCTGGACGCCGGCCTTGGTGAACAGGTCGGTGTTGTAGACCAGGACGCGGGCGCCGGCGTAGTAGGGCACGCACCAGGTCTTGCCCTCGAACTCGCACGGCGCGGAGAGGCCGGTCAGCCAGTCCTTCGAGTTCTCGTACTGGGCCTTGTCGAGCTCGTGGAAGGCGCCGTTGAAGACGTACTTGGGCATCTCGGTGTTGCCGAGCTCCATCACGTCCGGCACGTCGGAGCCGGCCAGCGTGGCGTCGACCTTGGCCAGGTGGTCGCCCCACTGCTGGTAGTCGATCTGCACCTGGGCGCCGGTGGCCGCGGTGAAGCGCTCGTTGGCCTGGTCGACGACGTTCTTCCAGCCGGACTGGGCGTCGACCATGAGCCAGACCTTGAGGGTCTTGCCCTTGCCGTCGACCGACGCGTTGGCGTCCGGCGTACCGCTGGTGCTGCCGTCGTTACCGCACGCGGCGGCGAGCAGCGTGGCGGTGAGTGCCGCGGCGAGCGCGATCTTGCGCTTCACGGTTCCTCCAGAGGGGTCTTGTGGGGTGCGCGATTTATGTGGGGTGGACATCAGGTGTTTGTTCATGGCGTTGCGGTCCCGTCCTTGGCGGCTTTGTGTCCGCTGACGGCCTGGGCGGTGCGCTGGAACGCGGCGTGCGAACGTTCGTGGGTCCGCTGCGCGACGGCGACGTAGAGAAGATCGAGGACGACCAGCTGCGGGTGCCGCGCGGAGAGCGCGTCCGGCCGGAAGGTGGTCGCCTGGGTGGCGGTGACCAGCACGATGTCGGCGAGTTCGGCCAGCGGCGAGCGCGGGAAGCTGGTCAGCGCGATCGTGCTGGCGCCGCGGCTGCTGGCCTCGGCCAGCAGCTCGATGGTCTCGCCGGTCTCGCCGGAGTGCGAGATGCCCAGCGCGACGTCGCCCGGGCGGGCGAGCGCGGCGCTGGCCAGGCCGTTGTGCACGTCCGTCCAGGCCCAGGCGGGCACCCCGATGCGGTGCAGGCTGAACTGCATCTCCTCGCCGACCAGGGCGCTGCCGCTGGCGCCGAAGATGTTCACCCGGGTGGCCGCGGCGATCGCGCCGGCCGCCCGCTCGACCTCGGCCAGGTCGAGCAGCTCGGCGGTGTCGTGCATGGCGCGGGTGTCGGCGGCCATGATCTGGCCGAGGACGCGCTCCAGCGGATCGCCGGGCTGGATCTCCCGGCCGATGTCGACGGTCCAGCCGGCCGACCGGGCCCGGCCGGTCTCGGCGGCGATGCCCAGCCGCAGGTCCGCGTACCCGTCGAAGCCGAGCGCCCGGCAGAACCGGGTGACCGTCGCGGGCGAGGTGCCGCTGCGCTCGGCCAGCTCGACGATCGTGGCGCGGGAGGCGGCGGCCGGGTCGGTGAGCACCTGATCGGCGACTCGCTGCAGGGCGCCGGTGAACTCCGGGAGCAGGGTCCGGACGCGTACCAGGACGCCGTCCGAGCCGTTCAGCCCCGGGGCCGTGACGACTACGGCTGGTGCCGCGCCGTCCACCGCCGGCTCGACCATGTGGCCCCGCCCTTCAGGAAGGAGTGTTAACTGTCGCGGTAAAAGTTCTTACTAAAGACCCCCCTGTGTCAAGAATCTGGTTCAAGTTTTCAAACCGTTACCTGAACGAAGGCCCGGCAACCGCGCCGATTCACCCACATGAATCCGGAAACCTTCCTTACCGCAGGAAGGCGAGGTTCGACCGGGTACGCCAGGGTTTGGGATCGGCCGAACGCCCGATGGGCTCGAAGCCGATCAGGTGAAAGATGCGACTGGGGTCACACCGCGCTGTCGCGGATGGCCTGCACGAACACCTCGGAGCGGTGCTCGAAGTTGCGGTACCGCCCGTAGCTGGGCGCGGCCGGCGAGAGCAGCACGACGCCACCCTCGGGCGTGAGCTCGCGGGCCAGGCGCACCGCGGCCGGCAGGTCCTCGGCCTCCTCGGTGCGCACGGCGGGCAGGCCGGCCAGCTCGGCCAGGATGCGCGGGCCGCTGTCCGGGAGGCCGATCACGGTCAGCTCCAGATCGCGCAGGTGCGCGCGCAGCGGCGCGTAGTCGAGGCCACGGTCGGTGCCGCCGACCAGCACGGTCAGCGGCCGGCCCAGGTAGGCGTCGATCGCGTGCATGGCGGAATAGGGGCTGGTCGACAGGGTGTCGTCGACGAAGGTCAGCCCGGACGGGTCCTCGATCTCGGCCAGCCGGTGGGGCAGGCCCTGGTAGGACCGCACCGCGGCGGCGACCTCGGGCGCGTACACATCGAGACCCAGGCCGTCGAGCACCGCGAGCGCGACACAGAGATTGCGCCCGTTGTGCACGCCGCGCGGCTTGAAGTCGGCGCGCGCGAACAGCGCGTCGTCGCCGCACCACACCTGGCCGTCCGCCTCGACGCGGAAACGGGAGTCATCGGCGCCGGCCGGCACCGGGGCGAACTTGCTCGCGTCGGTGACCCCGGCGACCTCACGCATGAGGCGGTCGTCGGCCGCGTTCACGACGATCAATTCCGGACTGTGGGCGAGGATGTTGAGCTTGTCACGGTAGTACTCGCGCTCGCCGCCGTGTGCGTCCAGGTGTTCCGGGAACAGCGAGGTGACCACGGCCACCCGGGGCGAGTCGGCCAGGTCGGCGCACTGGTAGCTGGAGAGCTCGAGCACGTAGAGCTCGGCGGGCGGCAGATCGAGCAGCGGGACCCCGATGTTGCCGCCGAACACGTTCGGCCGGGACACCGCGGCCAGCAGGTGGCTGATCAGGCTGGACGTGGTGCTCTTGCCCTTCGACCCGGTCACGCCCACGGTGCGGCCGGCGTGCTCGGCCATCCACAGCGCGCTGCCGCCGGTGATGGTGATGCCACGGGTACGCAGCTCAGCCATCCACGGGTGGGTCTGTGGCACACCGGGCGACCGCACCACCACGTCGGCCGCCATCAGCGCGGCCTGCGCGTGGTCGCCGCCGGCCAGCGGGGCCAGGGTGGCCAGCTCGCCCTCCCACGGGATGGAGAGGAAGTTGGCGCTGTCGTCCACGGCGAGCAGCCGCGCCGGCCCGTGCGGGGCGATCGCGGTGACCGCCGCCCGGCCCTCCCGGCCCGTACCCCAGACGGCGACGGACTTGCCCTTCAGGTCTGCGAGACGCACTGGGGAATCCTTCCGTGGGGGTGCGCATTAGTATTGCCGCCGGTCCGACGACGGGAGTATGCGGGTGGCTCAGGAATACACGGCGCTGCGGATGACCTCGCGTGAGGTCGACACCGCGACCGGCGTGGTCAAGCTTGGCTACCTGCTCGAGGGCGACCAGCCGGAGGCCTTCACCGAGACCGTCACCTTCCCGCCCGGCGAGACCCGGCGAGCGACCTTCGACCGGACGCTCGACCTGCTGCACGTGGTGGCCGGGGTCAGCTACTACAAGGTCGGCGCCCCGCCCCAGGTGATCACCTCCACCCCCGTCGGGCCCGCGGCCCAGGCGTTCTTCGACGCCGTCTACACCGACGGGCTGGCCGAGTACGCCTACCGCAACCAGCTGCCCCACGTGCTCGGCCTCGAGGTCGCCACCCCGGCCGGCTCCGTGCCGCCGATCGGCGCGACCGACAACTCGGGCGGGCGCCCGCTCTCGGCCGTCGGCGGCGGCAAGGACTCGATCGTCACGCTGGAGATCCTGCGCGACGCCGGCTTCGACCCGGTGCCGTTCTCGGTGAACCCCAACCCGGTCATCGCCAGCGTCAACGAGGCGTCCGGCCTCCCCGCCCTGGCCGCCCGCCGCAAGCTCGACCCGCGGCTGTTCGAGCTGAACTCGGCCGGCGCCCGCAACGGCCACATCCCGGTCACCGCGATCAACTCGCTGATCGCGATCGCCACCGCGGCCTGGCACGGGCTCGGCCCGGTGGTGATGTCCAACGAGCGCTCGGCCAGCGACCCGAACCTGATCTGGAACGGTCACGAGGTCAACCACCAGTGGTCCAAGGGTGAGACCGCCGAGGGGCTGCTGCGCGAGGCCGTCCGGGAACACGTCGGCCTGACCGAGCCCTACTTCTCGTTCCTGCGGCCGCTGTCCGAGCTGCGGATCGCCGAGCTGTTCGCCGCCCACACCCGCTACGACGACGTGGTGACCAGCTGCAACCAGGCGTTCAAGCTGCACGACCCGACGGCCCGCTGGTGCGGCGACTGCCCCAAGTGCCGGTTCGTCTTCCTGGCCATGGCGCCGTTCATGCCGTACGAACGGCTCGTGCACATCTTCGGGCACGACCTGTTCGCCGACCCGGCCCAGCTGCCCGGCTACCGGGAGCTGCTCGGGCTCGACGCGCACAAGCCGTTCGAGTGTGTCGGCGAGGTCGAGGAGTCGGTCGTGGCGCTGTCCATGCTCGATCACCCCTCGCCGGTGGTCGACGCCCTCCGCGCCGAGATCCCCGCGGCCGGCTTCGCGACCGCGCTGGCCGACCGCGCCGAGGTGCTCGCGCCGGCCAAGATCGGCTTTCTGCCGCCGCGCTACGCCGACGCCCTGTCAGCCGCTCTGAGGTAGTTCGACAAAAACGACAATTCGTCGGCGGCCAGCTCGACGTCACGGGACACCGCCCGGGTCGAGTGGCCGACGCCCACCTCGCGGCGGATCAGGATCGGCGCCGGGCCGGCCGTGTCCCGCTGGAGCAGCGCGCACATCTTCCGGGCGTGCATCGTGTCGACCCGGGTGTCGCCCTCGAAGACGGTGAACAGCACCGCCGGATAGGCCGTCCCCGGGCGCACGTGGTGGTACGGCGAATAGGCCCGCAGCCACCGGAACTCATCAGGGTCGGCGACCGTGCCGTACTCCCCGTTCCAGTACTCGCCCAGCCCGAACCGCTCGTACCGCAGCATGTCCAGCAGCGGCGCCGAGCAGACGGCGGCGCTCCACTTCGACGGATGCTGGGTGACCGCCGCGCCGACCAGCAGGCCGCCGTTCGAGCCGCCCCGGATGCCCAGCTGCTCCCGGGTCGTCACGCCCTGGTCGACCAGCCAGTCCGAGGCGGCCGCGAAGTCGTCGAACACGTTCTGCTTGTGCTCACGCATCCCGGCCCGGTGCCACTCCTCGCCCTCCTCGCTGCCGCCCCGCAGGTTCGCCACCGCGTACACACCGCCGCGCGCGACCCACGCCTGGATGGACGCCGAATAGCCCGGGGTGATGGAGATGTTGAAGCCGCCGTAGCCGTACAGGATGGTCGGCCGGGGCGCCGGGTCCTCGGCGTCGGCCGGGGAGATGACGAACATGTGCACCGGCGTGCCGTCGTACGACCGGTAGACGACCTGGCGCGTGGTCACCGCCGTGTCCGGGGCGCCGGGCGGACGGGCGTACACCTCGGATCGGCCGGTGACAACGTCGGCGTGGAGCACGTAGGCCGGGGTGGTGAAGTCGGTCCAGCCCACCCACACCTCGGTGCCGGTACGGCGGCGGGTGAGCGTGGTGACCGTACCCGGGCCGGGCAGGTCGAGCCGGCGCACCTCGCGGCCTTCGTCGAGGTCGTGCACGCTGACCTCGCTGACCGCGTGGCGGGAGCGGACCGCCACGATCAGCCCCTCGTCGGCCAGCACCTCGGCGTCGACCAGCACCGCCTCCGGATCCTCGGGCAGCACTTCGCGCCGCTCGCCGTCCACCCAGCGGCACAGCCGCCACCGCGGCGCGTCCAGGTTGGTGAGCAGCCACAGGTCGCCACGGGAATCGAAGTACGGCTGGGAGATCGCGTCTTCCCCCAGGCTGACCGGGGTCATCATGCCGTCGCCGGGCACGCCCAGCCAGACGTCGTTGCGGGCGTCGGTGCCGCGGAACGCCGACACGGTCAGCCATCGGCCGTCGTCCGAGGTGGACACGCCCAGGTTCGTGGCGCGGGGCAGCCCGTCGCCGAAGACCAGCTCGTCCGACTCCGGGTCGTGGCCCAGCTCGTGCCGATAGAGCCGCTGCCGCAGCCAGCGCTCCTCGTCCGACTCGTCGGTGGTCAGGTAGCGCGGGTAGTAGAACGAGCGGCCGCCGGGCAGCCAGGCGATCGACGGGTGCCGGGTACGCCCGATCGGACCGTCCACGATGTCACCGGTGGTCACGTCCAGCACCCGGATGGTCGCCCACTCGGTGCCACTCTCGCTCAGCGCGTACGCCAGCAGGTCGCCCTCCTTGGACGGCGACCAGGCGTCCAGCACGGTCTTGCCGGTCGGGTCGACGGCACCCGGGTCGACCAGCACCCGCTCCTCCCCCGACGGCTCGGTGACCAGCAGCACCGCGTGGTCCTGGCCCGGGTCGCGCCGGGTCGAGAACGCCCGATCGCCCCGCCACCAGGGCGTGCTGACCGAGCCCACCCGGAACAGCTTCTCCAGGCCGGCGGACCACTCGCCGCGATCGGCCCAGCCGTCGCGGGCGGCCGCGAACCGCGCGTCCTGCTCGACGGACCAGGCCTCCGTCTCGGGATCCTCGGCGTTCTCGAGCCGGCGGAACGGGTCGTCGATCGGCTCACCGTGGATCTCGTCGACCGTCATCAGCCCTCCGGGGCGTCGTGGTGGATGCGCTCGGGGGCCACCCCGAGCACTTGCAGCGCGGCGCTTGTGGCGGTCAACATCACCGGCGGTCCGGCCAGGAAGGCATCGGCCTCCGACCATTCCCCGTACGCCGCGATCGCATCCGTCACCAGGCCCGAAGCGTACTGACCGGAATCACCCTCGGAAACGACGGGAACGACGGTCGCCCTCCGGCAAGCGCGGGCGATTCGCGCGATGTCGTCGATGTCGTAGAGCTCGTCCAGATCGCGTACGCCCCAGAACAGCACCGCCGGCCGCGGATCGCCGGTCGCGGCCAGCTCACCCAGCATCGCCTTGAGCGGCGCGACCCCCGTGTCACCGGCCACCAGCAGCAGAGCCCGCGAGCCGCGCGGCACGCCCATCGCGCCCTCCGGCCGGCTGAACCGCACCTGATCACCCGGGTTCGTCCGATACACGAGGGTCCCCGACACACCCGTCTCGGTCTTCGCGCGGACGTGCAGCTCGATGATGTTGTCCCGGCCGGCCAGCGAGTACGGCCGCCACACCCCCGGCACCTCGCCCACCTCGATCCGGGCGTACTGCCCCGCCCGCCACGGCATCGGCAGGTACGGCCGGATCCGCACCACGGCCAGATCGGGCCGCCGCACCTCGTGCGACACCACCTCGGCCAGCCACGTCACCGGCTGGTAGCGCGCCACCTCGGCGCCGTGCCCGACCCACTCGTGCACGTGCTGCCAGGTGCTCCGCCAGGCCTGGTCGAAATCCTGCCGCCACCCGTTCGCGGCCATCCCCTGCCGCATCGCCTCGGCCAGCGCCGCCCCCACCAGCTGCAGCTGCGCCGGCTGGATCCCGCATTCGGCCAGCACCCCGCCGAGCTGCACACACCCCGCCACCAGCACGGGCGGATTGTCGAGGTTGTGCACCAGCCAGGTGAGCGCCTGCGCGAGCTGCTCCCGCTGGGTCAGCGGCGTGCCCGGCAGCAGCGGCAGGAGCTGCGGCTGCGCCAGCAGGATCGTGGCCCGCAGCCGGGTCGCCACCTCGTCGGTGCCGCCGGCCAGGCTCAGACTGTTGCTGAGCAGCCGCTGCACTTCCTTCAGCGCGGCGTCGTCGGCCGGGTCCATGCCGTCGGCGCCCGCCGGCGGCGGTGCGAGATCAGGCTTACTTCCCACCTGGGGTACGCCGGGAAGCAGCACGCCCGGCGTCACCGGCTCCGGGTACTGCCCCGGCACCGGCCGCCCGACCGCCGACAGCGCCGAAACCGGATCCACCGACACCGGCCCCGTGGAGACCACCGAGCCGTGGCCCGGATGCGGAATCGGGGTGCCGCCCTGAACCGGGCGCACGGACGACGCCCACGGGATCGGGACGCTCTCGCCTTCGGGCACGCTCGGCAGCCCGTGGGGCGCGCCACCGGGCGGAATCCCCGGTTGGCCTGTCCCCGGTTGCGCCGCTCCTGGTTGCACCGCTCCTGGTTGCACCGCACCTGGCAGGCCCGACCCTGGTTGCCCGAGGCCGGGCTGGCCGGGACCCGGCTGCCCTGGGCCCGGCTGGCCGGGGGTTGGTTGCGCGGGGTTCGGTTGCGGTGTGCCCGGTTGTGCTGCGCCGGGTTGGGTTCCCGGCTGAGGCATGCCTGGCTGCGAGATGGTCGGCCACGGCCGGCCCTGGACCGGGGTGGGCAGGGTCGGCGCCGGCCGCGGCACCAGCGCGCCCGGGTTGATGGCGCCGGGACCCGGCATGATCGTCGGTCCGCCCGCGGGATGGGGGACTCCCGCGCCGCCGGCCGGCGACTGAGTTCCGGCTGGTCCGGGGTAAGGCTGGGTTCCAGCTGGTCCGGGGTAAGGCTGGGTTCCGGCCGGCCCTCGGAGGCCCGGGAACGGCTGGAACGGGGCGCCGGACCGCGGCCCATAGGTGGTCGGCAGCCTCGGATCGCCGGACGCCGGTGTGAACGTGTCACCCTCCGGCGCCTGCGGCGGCGGGTTCGGCGCGACCGGCGAGACCCCTTGACCACCCGGCGGCGAAGGGATCGGAAGAAGCCGGCCCGGAGGCCCCGGCAGATTCGCACCACCCGGTGTCGACCCCGCCACCGGCATCCCCGGAATCGGCGGCGCCCCTGGCGGCCGCTGCTGCGAACGTCCTTCCGGGCTGATCGAGACCTCGCGACCGCCGGCCGGCACCGACTCGTGCTGGGGATCGACCGAGCGGACGGCACCGGCCGGATGGTCCTCGACCGGGTCGTGAGCGGACTGGGCGAACGGATCCGCGTTCGCCGGCCGGCCCGGCCCGGCATCCTGCGCCATGGAGGGCTCCGGGCCGGACGGCAGCCCCAGGCGCTCGGCCGACGGAAGCTCCGGGGGCGGCGGACCGGCGGGCATCGGCCGGGCGGACCCCGGCTCGCTCGGCCGGCGGAAGGCGGCTTCGACATCGGCGGCGCCGGCCGCGGCGGCCTCAGGATGGGCCGCACGGAGGCGGATGGCCCTGAGCAGGGCCAACAGATGCGGGTCGGAGCCGGACGACACCTGCACACCCCCGGATCGGCCGGTGAACATGAACAGTACAACCGTACTGCCGTCGCGGGCGGCGCGCCGCCGACCCGGACACAGCGGCCTTCGGACACGCCGTCGCCCACCACCCCCACCTGCCCCACCCAGCACCGGCAGCCCCGGCCCCTGCTCTGAGCAAAGGCGCTGTCGGGACGGGGCGGTCGTCTGGAGCAAGAGCGATCGGCGCGCGGGTGCGGCCGCCCGGGGGCAGAGGTGCTGAGGTGACGCGTTACGAGGTGGCGGTCAGGGCGGTGGCCAGGCGGGCGGTGGCTTCGTCGAGGACGTGGGGGCCGGTGCCGAAGTTGAGTCGCACATGGCCGGCGCCGGCGGCGCCGAAGTGCAGGCCGGGTTCTACGCCCACGCGGGCTCGGTCGAGGAAGAGGCGCTCGGGGTTGTCGTCGCCCAGCTTGCGGCAGTCGAGCCAGGCCAGGTAGGTCGCCTGGGGCGGGTGCCAGGAGAGGGCGGGGAGGCGGTCGCGCAGCAGGGTGGCCAGTTGGGTGCGGCGGGCGTCGAGGGTGTGCAGCAGTTGGTCCAGCCATGGGCCGCCGTCGCGGAAGGCGGCGATGGAGGCGATGGCGCCCAGGTGGCCGGTGCGCCAGCGGGCGTCGGGTGGGAAGGAGGCCACGGCGGCGGCCATCCGGGCCGAGGCGGTCACCACGGCGGCGCATTTCAGGCCGGCCAGGTTGAAGGCCTTGCTGGCCGAGACCACGGCCACGGCCACGTCGGCGGCGCCGGGCAGGGACAGGATGGGGGTGAACGTCGCTCCGGGCAGGGTCAAGGGGGCGTGGATCTCGTCGCTGACGATGACCACCCGGTAGCGGCCGGCCAGGCGGATCAGGGCGGTCAACTCGTCGGCGGTGTGGGCCCGGCCGACGGGGTTGTGGGGGTTGCTGAGGACGTACACGGCGGGGTGTTGTTGGAAAGATCTTTCGATGGCGGGCAGGTCGAGGCGGTAGCCGGCGTCGTCCAGATGCAGCGGGACCTCGAAGGTGCGGACGCCGGCCTCGGGGGTCCAGTCGAAGAACGGCGGGTAGACCGGCGGGCTGATCGCCACCATGTCGCCGGGACGGGTGAAGACCCGCAGCAGCTCGACCACGCCGACGCCGACGTCGGTGATGGCGGTGACCGAGGCGGGGTCGAGCTGCCAGCCCCAGCGGGCGGCGGCGAACCCGGCGAACGCCTCACCCAGCTCGGGCTCGGCCGACGAGTAGCCGACGTCGGACGCGTCGACGGCCTCGCGCAGTGCGGCCTGCACGGGCGGGGCCAGCGCGAAGTCCATCTCGGCGACGTGCAACGGGACGACGCCGGCGGGGAACTTCCGCCACTTGGCACTTCGCCGTCGGGCCAACTCGGACAATGGCGCCACGGGCAGTTCGTCGGTCATGCCCTTCATCTTGCCGGTCCGACAGCCGCTAAACGACCGCCGCGAGGCGATGAACGACGGTGGGTACGCCGTCCTCCAGATAGTCCAGGGCGGGGTCGTGGGTCATGCCCAGGCGGGTCATCACGGCGCGGGAACGGTGGTTGGCCGCCGCCACCTCGACCGCCATCACGCGATCTCGTCGTCGTCGCGGCCGAGTTCCCAGAACGCCACGGCTGCGGCCGCGGCGACGTTGAGGGAGTCGACGTTGCGGCGCATCGGGATCTTGACCGGCACGTCGCTGGCCGCGAGCGCCTGGCGGGACAGGCCGGGTCCCTCCGCGCCCAGCAGCAGGGCGGAGCGTTTGCGCTGGTCGGCCGTCAGGAGGTGGAGCGGGACGGCGGCCGGGTCGGGGGTCATCGCGAGCACGGTGAAGCCGGCCTCGCGGACCTGGGCCAGGCCGGCCGGCCAGGGCTCGATGCGGGCGTACGGCACGGCGAAGACCTCGCCCATCGACACCCGGACGGCGCGCCGGTAGAGCGGATCGGCGCAGGTCGGCGAGAGCAGCACCGCGTCAACGCCGAGCGCGGCGGCGTCCCGGAAGACCGCCCCGATGTTGGTGTGGTTGTTGATGTCCTCCAGCACGGCCAGGCGCCGGGCCGAGGCGATCAGATCGTCCGCCGTACGCAGCGGACGCCGGTGGAACGAGGCGAGCACCCCGCGGTGGACGTGGAAGCCGGTGACCTGTTCGAGGACGGCGGGCGTGGCGGCGTAGACGGGCGCGTCGCCGGGCAGGTCGGCCAGCTGGTCCACGCGCTTGGCGTCGATCAGGTAGGACCGGGGGTGGTAGCCGGCCCGCAGCGCCCGGCGCAGCACCAGCTCACCCTCGGCGATGAAGAGCCCGTGCGGCGGCTCCCACTTGGTGCGCAGGTCGAGGTCGGTGAGGGCGCGGTAGTCGCCGAGGCGCTCGTCGGCGGCGTCGGTGATCTCGTGTACGTGGGGCATGTCAGTCGACGCGGTAGGTGAGGTGGGTGGCGTGGGCGGACGGGCGTACCTGGATCTGCCGGAGCGACCGGGGTGTGCCGCCCGCGAAGAGCGGGGTCCCGCGGCCGAGGATGACCGGCGACAGGTGCAGCTTGAGCTCGTCGAGCAGGCCCAGGTCGAGGGCGCCGCGAATGACCTCGCCGCCGCCCATGATGACCACGTCGCGGTCGTCGGCCATCGCGGCGGCCTTGGAGACGGCGCTGCCGATGCCGTCGATGACGAAGGTGAACCGGTCGGCGGACAGGCGCATGTCGTCCGGCGGCGTCCGGGTCACCACGAGCACCGGCTGGGTCCCGGCCTCGGAGGCGCCGTAGCCGACCTCGTCGGACCAGCCGCCGGGGCCGTCGATGATGTCGAACAGCTTGCGGCCCATGATGATCACGCCGGTGGCAGCGGTCGACTCGCTCAGCACCGCCCGGTCGACCGTGTCGTTCGAGAACGCCCAGGTGTGCAGGCCTTCGCCGCCGTCGCCCAGCCCGTTCTCGAGGCCGGGGTTCGGCCCGGTCACGAAGCCGTCGAGCGAGACCGAGATGTCACCGATGACCTTTGGCATGCCTGGCAGCATGCCACGGGGCTAGTCCCTGTCGCCTCTGGCGAGGTGGCCCGTTCCGGGCTGAAAATGGGTGTTGGTCGCTCGCTGACGTCGTGTCTCCTTGATCCGTACGAGGTCGTGGGCT